>DQHS01000317.1 GCA_003524365.1 Cellvibrio sp.
GATGAAATTCTGATTATTATTTGATCTTTCATAAAAATGCGCATAAAATATGCGCACCCAATTAAGCATTCACATTGAGCATTAATCATGAGCAATATCTATGACCTTAGCGCGCCAAAAAAACCCACAAATGTGAGTATTAACAGTGAGTTACTGCGCAAAGCTAAAGAGTTTGAGATCAACCTCTCTGCCACGCTTGAACAAGCGCTGGTGGAAAAAGTGAAGCAGCGCCAACAAGAGCTGTGGCTGTCCGCCAACAAAAGTGCCATCGACGAATACAATCAGTACGCCGAACAAAACAGCAGTTTCAATGACCCGCAGCGGAGTTTCTAATGAGCCAGTTCCGCGCCTACAAAAACCACAATCAAGATAATCCCCACATCCCCTACCTACTTGATGTGCAGAATGACCTGCTCGAAGGTCTGGATACGCGCATGGTGATCCCACTCATCCGCGAGTCCAGCTTTAAAGGAAGCGGCATCACCACCCTGACCCCCAAGCTCAGTGTCCACGGCGAAGTATTTCTCCTGTTAACACCGCAAATGGCAGGTATAAGCAGACATTTGCTGACTGAAGAAGTAAGCAATTTGGGGGATTTTCGCTATGAAATTTTGGCGGCAATTAATTTGTTGATTGAGGGGTTTTAAGCTCAATCCACTTTACCCGTAGCGTCATAACGCAAATCGCGCGGCACATTAATGTTGCGTGGATAAGTTGGTTTTTCACCTTTGCCTTTGCGATGATTACGCAGTTGGAATACGTAAGCGAGTACCTGTGCAACGGCGAGATACAAANNGAACCGGCAGGAATTTCCTGATCAACCTCTGTGGTATAAAAAATCGCCCGCGCCAATACTGGTGACTGAATAATGTCAATTTTGTGCGCGTTAGCAATTTCACGGATTTTTAGCGCCGTATGATCGCCGCCTTTGGCAATCATGATCGGTGTGTCCATACCGTCCGGATCGTATTTCAACGCAACGGAAAAATGTTCCGGGTTGGTAATGACTACATCGGCCTGAGGGACATTGGTCATCATCCGTCGCTGCGCCATTTCACGCTGCAACTGGCGGATACGGCCTTTTACTTCCGGCTTACCGTCAGTATCTTTCGATTCATCTTTTTGATCTTGCCGCGACATTTTTAATTTTTTGTTGTACTGATAAATCTGCAAAGGCACATCAATCGCGGCAATAAGAATTGTCGTTGCCGCCAGCGCGATGGTGGCGAAAATAGAAATTTCGAGCGAGTGAATAATCGCATTACCGATACTTTCGTCCACCAAGCGGAACATGTCCTGCGCATAAAATAATAATAGCCAGATAGTCGCCCCCAGAATCACCAACACTTTACCTAGTGCTTTTAATAATTCAATTAGCGAATTGACGGAAAACATGCGCTTGAGTCCTGCCAGCGGATCCATCCGGCTTAATTTAGGCTCCATTGCTTTGGAACTCATGTTCCAACCACCCAAGGCGATAGGGCCCGCAATGGAAGCAATGAGCAATAGCGCCATTAATGGTGCGATACTGACAAGCCCATCGTAAATAGCGCTGGCCAAATGAGCGATCATGGCATTGGGGTCAAAAATAGTGGCGCGATTGAGAACGAAGTTCTCGCGTGTAAGGCCAATCAATTTAGTGCCGATAAAATCAGCAAAAATATAAATGCCTATAGCAGCAATCAATAATATTGCCGTTGTAGTCAGTTCGCGGGAACGGGGAACCTGACCTTCTTCGCGCGCTTTTTCAATCTTGCGCGAACTGGCCTCTTCCGTCTTTTCCTGGCTGCTGTCGTCATCTTCAGCCATTTATCACTCCTATTTTTTAGCTAGGGGGTGAGTGCTAAAGTACGCAGCACACCAATACCCTCTTCCATGATTTCAAAATACACAGGGAGGAAGTTGGCGAGTGTGAACCACATAAGGATAAAACCGAAAATCAAGGTAATAGGAAAGCCTACAGTAAAAACGTTCATTTGCGGAGCCGAACGGCTCATCACTCCAAACGACATATTGACAATCATCAGCGAAGTAAACAGCGGCAATGTAATTAACAACGCAGCGCTAAAAAGCCAGGAACCCAAGTCCACAATCGTCATGAAATGCGCGCTATTCATACCGGCACCACCAACTGGAAAAGTGGTGAAACTATCAATCATCAACTGCAAAACCACCAAGTGTCCATTGCTAGCCAAAAATAATAAGGTGGAAAGCAGTAAATAAAATTGCGACAAAATAGTTACGCTAACACCACTTGACGGGTCGTTCATGGCAGCAAAGCCCAAGCCCATTTTCATCGCGATAAATTGCCCTGCCAATACAAACACGTGCAACACCACTTGCATGACAAAACCCAGCGCAAGGCCAATCAACACCTCTTGAATTACCATCATAAAACCTTGCGCCGATAAAAACGAAACGACTGGAGCAGGCGGTAATACAGGAGCAATTATAATGGTGGTAAATAATGTGAGGATAATGCGGATTCGGGCGGGCACAGTACGCGCACCAATCACCGGTACGGCAAAATAAAAAGCACTGATACGCAATAACGGCCAGAGGTACTGACCGATAAATTGCGATAACTGCTCTTCACTGATAATGAGTTCTTGCATTGCTCTGACCTACCCGATGAGGCCCTGTTTTACCCAATAAGAGAAGGCACACTCGAAAATAATCGATTAAACAAATCCATAAACTTGGTTAAGAGCCAGGGGCCTGCAATCATTAGGGTGATTAACGTGACAATAAGACGCGGCAAAAAACTGAGTGTCTGTTCGTTTATTTGAGTCGCCGCTTGAAACATGCTCACAATCAAACCCACGATCAAGCCAGGGCCAATAATAACCAGCAGCATTAATATCACCAGAAAAAAAGCTTCTGCAAATAAATCCATAACGACTTCGGGTGTCATCATATAGCCTCCGTCATATACCGTAGCTGGCGGCGAGTGTACCCACAATCATCGCCCAACCATCAACCAAAACAAACAACATAATTTTAAACGGCAGGGAAATAATCAGGGGCGAGAGCATCATCATACCCATGGCCATGAGCACACTGGATACCACAATATCGATCACCAAAAAAGGAATAAAAATAATAAAACCAATCTGAAATGCGGTTTTTAATTCGCTGATGATAAAAGCAGGCACCAAAATACTGAACGGAGTGTCTTCCGGTTCAGCAATGGGCGGATGTTTAGCAATGCCTACAAACAAAGCAATATCTGACTCGCGTGTCTGCGCAATCATAAATGAATGAAATGGCGCCGCAGTTTTTGCTAATGCATCCTGCGCGCTAATTTGCTGATTGATATAGGGCTGCAAGGCATCTTCATTCACCTTATTCAATACTGGCTGCATAATAAACAGAGTTAAAAATAATGCGAGGCCAATCAAAATTTGGTTGGAAGGTGACTGCTGCAAACCCAATGCCTGACGCAAAATAGAAAACACAATAATAATTCGAGTAAATGAGGTCATCATCATTAAGATCGCCGGCAAAAATGTCAGCGCCGTCATGATGGCGAGTATTTGTAACGTCACCGTGTACTCTTGAGTTCCGTCGGGATTGGTTTTTACCGTTAATGCAGGCAGACCGGGAATGGCAGGCAAGCTGCCAATATTAGAAGGGGCAGTCTGCGCCAAGGGTAAACTATTGGCTGCTGCATCTGCCACCGCCGGTGGCGTCGTTTGCGCTATCGAGACATTTGCGCTCACAACAAAAAAAAGTATCAAGATTACGCTGAAAAACACGCGAGTCTTATTGATCAACACAGTTAGCATGATTATTCCTGCGCGGTGGAATTATTGTTATTCGCGGTAGGGGCAGCGGTTTTGTGCTGCAGGATCGCCATCAATTTTTGACTGAAATCCGAAGGTGCCGCGTTTTGATTACTCACCACTACGGGTTCGGGAAACACGTGCAAAGTGTTAATAGCCGTGGGGGTAATGCCCAGTAATAACTGCTGACCGGCAACATCGACCAATACAATTCGCTCGCGTGTACCTAATGGCAGAGAAGACAAAATTTTAAGTTGTCCATTGCCCGCAAAGCTCCCTGTACTAAAGCGTTTAACAAACAACGACAGTGCAAAAATCAACCCGATAATTGCCAGCAGCCCCAAGGCCACACTCAGTAGATGTGCACTACCACCAATCTTTGGCGCCGCTGTTGGTGATGCGGCCGTTTTTTCATAAAATGGAGTGACGACAGCAACGCCGGTTGTTTGATTATCAATACTTGATGGTGTGGGAGATGCAGTGTCTGTGGCCACATTATCCTTGGCATGGATNNCCTGGAGAAGGCCGCGAAACGGAAGATTCCATCGCTGAGTCCTAGCGCAATTTTTTGATGCGTTCAGCAGGGCTGATCACATCGGTCATGCGAATACCAAATTTTTCATTGACCACCACCACCTCTCCGTGCGCAATTAAAGTACCATTCACCAATACATCCAGTGGTTCACCTGCAAGGCGATCCAATTCAATGACCGAACCCTGGTTGAGTTGCAATAAATTACGAATGGTAATTGATGTGCGCCCTACTTCCATTGAAATGGAAACGGGAATATCCAAAATCACATCCAGATCAGGGCTGCCCGGCGGCTGCTTAAGCACTTCACTTTTTAACTCATCAAACGAAACCGTGCTGGCCATAGCTTCATCAACATCAGCCTGCTCTGCCATAGCGGCAGCCCAATCATCTGCCATTGCGCCTTGATCAACATCATCATCACTTGCCATTTTTTTCACCTTTGGTTGCAGCCACGCTTTCATCTTTCATGTTAGTCATCGCATTCGTTTTTGTGCTATCGCCTTTAGTACCGGTGATGTTGTAAGCACTGCGACGGTCGATAAATTCTCGAATTTTTAAGCTAAGAAACCCGTTGCTTTGCCCTAGCTGTGTTCTGAACATGGGGACACCATTTGCAGTCAACACATGATAATCAGGGAATTCAATCGGGATAATGTCACCCGCTTTTAGTTCAACAATATCGCGCAAGGTAATGTCGCGCCGCACAATATCGCACTCCAAATCGACACTGGCAGAGAGCACATCTTCACGCAGCGCCTTTTCCCAACGCTCATCGTGTTCATCGCTATCACTTTGCAAACCCGCATCCAATACTTCGCGGATGGGTTCGATCATTGAGTAAGGAATGGTGATATGCATTTCACCGCCACCACCATCCAGCTCGATGTGAAACGTGCTGACTACCACCACCTCACTGGGGCTAACAATATTGGCGAGTGAGGGGTTTACCTCTGAATGTACATATTCGAAATTAATAGGGAACACCGCTTTCCAGGCTTCAGTTAAATCGAGAAACGCCTGATTCAATACCATTTGCACAACACGCAATTCGGTTGGGGTAAATTCACGCCCTTCGATTTTTGCGTGACGGCCATCACCACCAAAAAAATTATCGACTAGTTTAAACACCAGGCGTGCATCGAGAATAATTAATGCAGTGCCGCGCAGCGGGCGAAATTTCACCATATTCAAACTGGTGGGCACATAAAGGGTGTGAACGTATTCGCCAAACTTTTGGATTTGCACCCCCCCCACCGACACATCGGCGGTACGGCGCAATAAATTAAACATGCTGACGCGGGTATAGCGGGCAAAACGTTCATTGATCATTTCGAGCGTGGGCATACGCCCACGTACGATACGATCCTGACTAGTGAGATCATAGTTCCTTACCGTGCCAGGTTCAGCATCGCCTTCGGTATCTATGTCGCCGTCATCAACGCCATGGAGGAGCGCGTCAATTTCGTCCTGCGAGAGTAAATCTTGCACAGAAGTTTCCTTATTGCATTACAAAATTAGTAAACAATACTTGTTCGACCTTGGTTGCAGAAACGTCTTCGCCATCATCATTTTTAGCAATCAGTGCTTCCTGCTCTTTTAGCAACTGTCCGTTGATAATGTCCAGCGCTTCTGCACGCAGACTTTCTTTACCCTCTTCGGTTTGCAGCTCATCAAAACTTTTACCGCTCAGCAGCATCACCAAGCCGTTGCGAATAGCAGGCATGTGCAAGGTCAGCAAGCTTTCCAATTGTGGGTCACGGTATAAAAGTGTAATCGCTGCCTGTAAGTAACGTTGGCGACCGTTGACGTTGAAATTAATGGTGAAGTTAGGCTTCATTTCAAAATAAATCGCCGGCGCAAGTACAGCAGTTTCTTCGTGCTCTTCTTCGGCTGTTGCCTCACCTGGAGCCGGTGCAGGAGACAGCATTTTCAATGCGACCACAGTGCCTCCGATCGAGATAGCAATAAGCGCTACCGCTAGACCGATAATCATGAATAGCTTTTTCTTTTTACTGCCGCCATCCGCAACTGCGTTGTCTGCATCTTTTTTTGGGGCTACCGCCATGTCAAAACTCCGTCACTTTCAAAGGCTAAAAGGATTTGAGCAATACCTATGCCAGTATCACCCTTAAAAGCTTAGCAGCGGATAGGGGCTTTGCGAGGATGAAATACAGAAACGGGAAATAAATCCAATACAAAACAAAGCTGTAGAAAAGCCGACCAAATTGAGCGGCTTTTCTACAGAAGGTGGGATGTTTAACGAGTCGGTCAGGCGTAATGGTCCACCAAACGCATAGACACTACTTGTGTTATCGCAACCGGCGTTAATTCTTCCTCATCAACACCTGTACTCGCGCGGGATTTATTGGCATCTTCCCGCTCGCGTTCTTGTTGGGCAAACGATTTATCGGACACGTCTACGTTAACTAAATTAAGCCCCTGCTCAGAGAACATTTCACGCAGCCGGTTTAATTGCTGGTCAAGTGCATCACGCACCATAGGATTGTGGCTGGTAAAACTGACACTAGCCTGATCATTGGTGATGCTGACTTTGACTTGCATAGGGCCAAGCTCGGGTGGGTCCAGGCGTATTTCTGCTGCGCTGACATTTTGCGCCGCAAGCCACAGCACTTTATCGCCCACGGCCTGACTCCACTGCGGTGACCCCACAGTCACAGGAACTCCAGTCTGAACAACAAAAGCACGTGCCGCCGGGGATTGGGTTTCCAGTGGGCGCGCTAAAGCCTCGAGTACACTAGCCGGAACTGCAGGTTTAGCTACCTCAGCGGCAGGCAAAGCTTTATCCATACTGGTGAGATTAGCTTCCGCCATTTTGTCCAAACCAGCCTTGGTATTCAGCAAGACAAAATCTGGATTATCTGCAAAATTCATTGCCGCATTGGTTTCAGTAACAGTAGGTGATGCAGTGCTCGATGAAGCCGGTTGGCCCGCAACAGACTGTGACATCTGGGTTTCATCAGCTAATAATTGCTCTGGGGTTTTGACCGTTACAGCCTGAGTTATAGCGGCAGTGCCCTGCGCCACCTGAGCAGAGTGGGTTGCCGCGTTCGACTCAATACTGCTCATCAGTTCAGCATCAGCATTTTCTGCCTCAGGTAATACAGGGGTTGATTGAACGGATACCGCCGCTACTGATGAAGCACCCAGCTCCAGCAGCGGATCAGTAGACGCTTCATCGCTCTCTGGATTTAAACTTACCGGATCAATCTCAGCACTACCCTCTTCCAGCTCGCCCTCGACGCCAAGTAAAAGTGGATCAGGGTTTTCGGCCAACACCATATTCTCAGTCGAGGCAGTGGCTGGCTCTGGAAGGATGCCAACTTGCGTAGGCTGTTGCAATGTATCCTTGCTTGTAGCGATCAATAGCACTGGGTCAGATAGCAACAGAGTCTCATCACCAGCATTATCAACAGCAGTCAGCTCCTCTTTCGCCACAGCACCTTCTGCGACTGAAGTTATCTCCTCGCTGATGGCTTTATCTTCCGCAGTTGTGGAGGACGATTCTGTGACATGAGCTTCAGGGACTTCATGGGTTTTGGCTGTTTTTTTTCCTTCCACTGAAGGACGGTTAGCTGCGGGTTCCGGGTGAGGATATGATTTAGCGGCTGCCTGAGGGCGTTCAGTTGCGCTGTTGCGTTCGGGCGCTTTGCCTGCGGCAGGTTTGCGGGCGGCAACTTCTGGCCGCACTCGATCAAAGGCTTGTTGGAATTTTTCGGAGGTGTCCGGCCGGCTTTTGGGAGCTACTGATTTTGCAGCCGATGAACCGGCGCCAGTTGCGCCCAATAAACTGCTCAAAAGATTACCATTATTCATCTACTACTCCTGTTCCGGACCACGGCAAGCTCTTGCCGTTTGACCGTTAATCACTGGGTTCAGGAGGATATCTGCAAAGCAAATGCCAACACAGCTAATCAAGGGCGCGTAAGGACGCCTCTACTTTGGCAAACTCGTTTTCAATCCGGGTTAGGTCTAAGGCCAAACCATCGAGGTTACCAGCCAATGCTTTTTTTTCCACAGCAGAGCAGAGGTCAGAAAGTTGTAATGCACCTATGTTGCTACTACTGCCTTTAAAGCTGTGGGCTGCACGGCGGATCAAGTTAGCATCGGCGCCCTCAATAAGCTGACGCAGACTGGCTATGCGATCAGAAGAGTCTTGCACAAAGGTATCGATTAACAACGAGAAATCATCCTCCATCACTTGCTTAAGTGTGTTCAGGGTGTCGAAATCCAGGTGTTCCATGGGTCGGCATCTCCGTGATATTTAGAAGGATATTATTGATGATAGAGTTTAGTGTTCACACGCGGATTATGGAACCCTATTGAGTTAATCATCGCTGATCCAGGAAAAATCAACTTCAACAATATTCCCACAGCCAAGATAGGTTACAGTGCCACAAAGTTTTTCAACCAACGCAATGCCGCGACCACTGTAACCAAAACTCGTCAGGTTATCAGTTGTGCGCCCAACGTGATCAAACCCTGCGCCACTGTCTTCAATGCGCACATTCAACAGGCCGCCATCTTCATTGTTTTTGTGGGAAATATAAATACGTACAAAACCTTCGGTCACTGCATTAATTCGCTGCTCGCGCAAAGCATAATAGTCTGAAAACCCATCGGGTGTTTTTTTAAGTTCAGAGTCCAATTTTAATACACCATGCTCCAAGGCATTGGTGTATAGCTCGGCGAGAATGGTGTAGAGCGTACTGCTAAACGCGCGCAAGCTCGGCACTTCCATCAGTACATTCAACAGCATTGGCAAAGGATCAAACACCTTAAAGCTGGTAGGTTTTACCTCAAAACTCATTGTCCATTCAATGTCAGAGTTACCGTAGCGATCACTGGCTTCTTTAGAAAAATTATTCACCCGCGCCGGCTCATCCATACGGATTTCCAACAGCGACAAATCATCATCTTTTTCACCACTGCCAACAAATTGTTGTACAGCTTCGATAATGTCGGTGAATAACTGAGCGGGGTTATGGTTGCGACTAAATACTTGCTTGAGTCGCTCGTCACCAAACATTTCTCCTTCCGTATTACGCGCCTCGTGAATACCATCTGACCAAACAAAAATTCTGTCGTCTTTGTCTAACTCAAAATACTCGCAATTGTCTTTAAACGCGCGGTTCGATAATACTCCCAGCGGCAAATGGGTCGATTTAATGGGTGTAATCCGGACATCGTTGTGGTGATAAATAAAACAATCAGGTAAGCCACCGTTCCAGATTTTTAAACGCTTTTTACGAAAATTAATGTCAATCATCGTTGCGCAACAAAAAATACCGACCGGTAAAATATTTTTTAACTTGCCGTTAATCTCGCGCAGAATATCAGTCATAGAAAAACCTTTTGGCACCATTCCGTAGAAGGTTGATGCCAAAGGCATAGCGCCAATCGCTGCAGGTAAACCGTGGCCAGTAAAATCGCCTAGCAACACCATCATGCTGCCATTGGGGCGCATAGCAGCAACCAATACATCACCATTAAATACCGCAAGTGACGATAAAAAATACCGCACATTACCCGCATTCAGGCAGCCGCTGTGGGCGACATTATCAAATACGTGCTTGGCTACTGTTTGCTCCTGCAGCAAACGATTGTTGTACTGTACGATTTGATTGCGCTGGGTAAGCATGGTGCTATGCATTTCACGCATGCGATTGAAAGACTTTATTTTGGCTTGCAGGATAATCCGGTTGTAAGGCTTGGAGAGAAAATCGTCGCCCCCCGCATCAAGGCATTGCACGAGTGATTCGGTATCAGACAGAGAAGTAAGAAAAATAATCGGCACTAACTCATCGCCAGCGAGCTCTTTAATTCGGCGCGCCGCACCAAAACCATCAAGTTCGGGCATAAGCGCATCGAGCAATACAATATCAGGGCGCTCTGCACTGAATACCTCAATTGCTTCCAGCCCGTTGCAAGCAGAAACTACGCTGTGCCCCTCTTTGCGTACAATGCTTTCGAGTATCAACCTGTCAGTATCTGTATCATCAGCGACCAGGATTTTTAAGCGGCGGACATCATTCATAAGATCGCTTCCATACCTCACTTGTACATCAATCGCTCGCAGATCGACAAATGGGCCTCACAACGCGCGCGCGCCGAGTCCGCAAAATACAGGAACGAATCCTCTCGCGCTGACAGAACTATTGGATATCAAACAATTGCTCGAAGTTGGAGATTAATAAAATCTTTTTCACATCGGGCGTGCAATTCACTATTTGGATGCTGGATTGCTCACCACCCGCATAATCACGCAACAACAACAACATACCTAGAGCGGAACTGTCCAGATAGGAGGTTCCCTGCAAATCGACACGGTAGCGAGTAGGTGCCTGAGCCAGCTTTTCGTAAGCGCCGCGGAATTCCTGATGGGAACTGAAATCGAAACGCCCCTGTATGTATATAGTGACTTGATTGCCATCAGGGGATACTGTTGACGTGATCGCCATGTCTTACCTCATCAAAAAACTTCTAAACATTCCCAAAACGGGTTCGCTAGAGACACTGCACCCGCAACACACCCTAAGGATAGCCTATAAAACTGGAGTTGCTCAGGCTTGCATAAGTATAAATAGCAACTCAAACGCACAAGCAGCATATCAGCAAAAAAAACCGTAATTAGGGAATTGCATCCGATTGACGTTGCAACTGCTGCGAGGTCAGTTCATCCAGCTCCTTTTGTAAGCGCTTCTCCAGCAGCAGGTTGTCCTCACGCTCCAANNTCTTGCTCGCGGCACGCCTCATTCAAGCGATTAATAAAACTGCTGTAGTTGATCAATTCATGGGCAAGCACCCCTTGGCGCAAGGCGCCCTGCGCTTGCAGGTACTGGGCTGCATAATCGCGTAACTCCTCCAGCTGACGCTGCTCCTGCGCCAGTTGATCGCGGAACTGGCTCAACTTTTTGGCGGACTCATCCTCCTGACGCACGGCGAGAGTAAGTACGACTTGCATACGTTTAGCGCGGGATACAGCCATTTGGCACTCACTTGTTACGACACATGTTTCATCTAAACCACTGCTTCATACAACTTATTTGTGCCTGTGTTGGGCCGCTAAAGGGCTATTGGCCTTGGCATTAGCCGGTGGCTTAAGTAGTGACTTGAGATTAGCAACCGATTCCGGAAAGCGAACACCCTGTTTAAGGCCCTGCTGAATAAATGCCCGCAAATGCGGGAAGCGCTCAATGGCCGCATCAGTGTCCGGATCAGCGCCGGGTGTGTAGGCACCGATCGCAATCAGATCGCGGTTCTGTTGGTAGCGCGCCAATAATTGCTTGAAGCGCTGCATCATTTTTAGATGGTCATCATCAACGATATTTTGCATCGCCCGGCTAATAGAGGCCTCCACATCAATCGCCGGATAAACCCCCTCCTCCGCCAAGCGCCGCGATAACACCACGTGGCCGTCCAAAATCGCCCGCGCCGCGTCAGCAATCGGGTCTTGCAAATCATCACCTTCCGTCAACACTGTATAAAATGCTGTAATAGAACCTTCACCTTCCGCCGCATTACCGGCACGCTCCACTAACTGCGGAATTTTGGCAAACACCGATGGCGGATAACCTTTAGTCGCTGGCGGCTCGCCAATCGCCAACGCAATTTCACGCTGAGCTTGTGCAAAACGAGTTAGCGAATCCATTAGTAAAAGAACATTTAATCCTTGATCGCGATAATATTCTGCGATGCGACTCGACAACTGGGAAGCGCGTAAACGCATCAGAGGCGCATCATCAGCGGGCGATGCAACAACTACCGCACGACGCAGACCTTCTTCACCAAGAATATGATCAATGAACTCTTTTACTTCCCTGCCTCGTTCTCCAATTAACCCCACCACGACCACATCGGCGGTGGTAAAGCGGGTCATCATACCCATTAGTACCCTTTTACCCACACCCGAACCAGCAAACAAACCAAGCCGCTGACCGCGACCAACGGTAATTAATGCATTGATTGCACGCACACCCACATCGAGTGGTTCGCTGATGGGATGACGCTGCAGGGGATTTATTTCGTGCGGGGTAAAATCGAGGAATTCATCGCCAATAAGCGGGCCTTTGCCATCGAGCGGCTGGCCTATACCATTCACAACACGGCCTAGTAAATGCGGACCCACACGCATCCCCATTTGGGTGGCGACAGGAATAACGCGCGCGCCCGGCTGCAAACCTTCGACGCGTTTGATGGGCATTAAAAAGACTTTGTCGCCCGAAAATCCAACCACTTCTGCTTCGATACGACGGTTGTCATTATTGATAATTTCACACTGGCGACCAACCGACACATTTAAACCAACGGCTTCCAGCGTTAAACCAACCGACCGGGTAATACGGCCTTCTGCTTGCGGTTCAACCACCACTAATTTGCGCGGTGCATAAGTGCGCAGACGTGAACTAATGGATTGGCGCTCGGACATTATTATTCCTCATCCTGTTGATCAGGGTTCGCGTCGGATTTTTTTTCCGTTATTTTCTCGTTTCCAGGCTCCGCCTTGAGCGGTACCGCTACTTGGGAAAATGAATCCTCATCTTCGCCATCCTCGTTGTCGCCGCTCGCCAATTGTTTGGAGATGAATTGTTCCAGCACGGTTTGTAAACGCGATGATACGGAAAAATCTACACGGCTTTCAGGTGTTTCAATGCGGCAACCACCGGGCAATAATTCGCCATCGCCAAAAAAACTCCAGGCTAATTGCTGGTCTGCAGCATAAGTTTCAACTGCCGCCAAGTCATCGGGATTTAAACAAACGCGAATATTTTTACTGCCAATCGGCAATACTTGTACCGCACTTTTTACCAGAGAAACAATATGCGATGAATCAGTAAGCAGTTCGCGTTGCACAACGCTTTGAGTGAGTGTGCAAATCACATCCAATAATAAGTGTTCAACATCATTGTCTTGTGCATTAATCGGATCAAGCAGCGCATCGGCCAATTTATGAAACCGCTGCTGTTCTGCAACAAGTTGCGCACGCATTTCCATTAACCCCTGCTGGCGCCCTGCCTCGTAACCTTCAGCATTGCCTTTGGCGAAACCTTCTTTATGCCCTTGTTCAAAACCGTCTTTTTCCGCCGAATCAAAAATTACCTGCATTTCTTCAGCCGTCATACCCAATTGTGGCGGCTGCTCAGGTTCAGGAATTTCTACGGTTTCAATCGTTTCTTTTTCACGGCGCAATAACCGCTCGCGCCGTTCGCGCGCTTCTTTTTCTGCAGACGACAAAATTTTGCCGTGTTCAGTGATAGGAGGAATCACCCAAGTCGCGGCATTTTCCACCGCTTCTGCGGGAATACGATTCTGTAAACTGTTATCCGACATGGATGTTCTATCTCAATATGGATACCCGCGTACGCGGGTATGACGAGCATTTCTTTAGAGACGTTCTAATTAAACCATTTGGTCGCCACTGCCACCCAGCATAATTTCGCCAGCATCGGCCATGCGGCGCGCGGTGATAAGAATTTCTTTTTGCGCTGCCTCCACATCCGCCAAGCGCATTGGTGGCTTGGTTTCCAGATCGTCACGCAGCAATTCAGCGGCGCGCTTGGACATATTTTTGAAGATTTTTTCTTTGAGCTCGTCGTCCGCACCTTTGAGTGCAACTACTAATACATCGGAAGATACTTCGCGCAGCAGCGATTGGATACCGCGATCATCCACTTCTTTAAGATTATCAAAGACAAACATAAGATCTTGAATTTGATTGCCCATGTCCTCGTCGATTTCTTTAATACCTTCCATCAACTCGGCTTCGATAGAACCATCCAAATTGTTCATAATTTCCGCAGCCACTTTATAACCGCCCATGGCTTTGGTTTGCGATGCCGCATTGCCGGAGAATTGTTTTTCCAGAATATCGTTTAATTCTTGCAAAGCACTTGGCTGTACAGTGTCAAGTGAGGCAACACGCATCATGATATCGAGGCGCACCTTTTCCGGAAAATAAGCAAGGATTTCGGCAGATTGATCGGAATCCAAATAAGCGATGACAATCGCCTGAATCTGCGGATGTTCGTTGCGGATAATATCGGCAACAGAACGTGCCTCCATCCACTTCAACGTATCCAACCCCGTAGTATTACCGCCAATTAAAATACGGTCGATCAAACTGTTGGCCTTATCTTCGCCCAAGGCAGTCACCAACATTTTACGAATGTAATTATCGGCACCCACACCCAAGCCAGTAAGAGTACGAACTTCATCCAAGAAATTGCCTAGCACTGCCTGCACTTCTGACTGCTGCACATTTTGTAACTGGGTCATAGCACCGCCTATGCGCTGCACTTCTTTAGGGCCCATATGCTTAAGAATTTCTGCTGCATCAGCTTCTCCGAGCGACATCAATAGAATCGCCGCCTGATCAACATGGCGCAATTTAATTTTAGATTTTTCAACAGCTTTGTCGTTGGCATCAGTCATCGCGATTTATCCACTGTTTCACTACCTGAGCTACACGGCCCGGGTCATCGGCAATCAAGCCTTTAATTGCATTGAGTTGTTCTTCATAACCCTGCTCAGGACTAGGCAACAACAACGCCGAGCCACCGGTGAGCGTCACGGTTTCATCTGACATGCCATCCAGCCCACCAGCCGCTTCCAGTGCCGCCAATTGACGCGCCTCTTCTTGCTCTGCAAATGCTCCGCCTTGTTTGGATAAACCCTTAAACATCGGGCGCAGCAAACCAAATACGATCAACAACATAATCAACACGCTGGCGATGTGTTTTATGTGGGGCATAACCCACACTTCCCACCAAGGCAGTTCCAGACCCACATCTGTGTCTACCACACGATTGGCAAAAGCAGAGTTCAGCACATTGACACTATCGCCGCGAACCGCACTAAAACCCACCGCGTCCCGTACCAGTATAGACAAGCGTTCCAATTCGTTTTCAGTCCAGGGCAACATAGTTTCAGTGCCGTCAGCATTTTTGACGACTTTATCGTCTACTACGACGGCAACAGTCAGACGCTTAAGAGTTCCCTGCTGGTGTTTGGTATAACTGACCGTACGATCCAATTCATAGTTGCGGGTTGCCTGCTCACGATTATTGGTTGGCGTCGCCGCAGCAACTGGTTGGCCCGTAGCCGGATCAATTTGTTCAGGCGCCTGCGCCATACCAGGTGGCTGATTGGTCAGTGCGCCGGGAATACCCGCCGCCGCGTCACCTGCACGGCGCGATTCATTAAGTGTTTGCTCGGAACGAATGGCAGGTAGATCAGGATTAAAGGTTTCAGCCGCTTGTTCGACCGCCGTAAAATCGATATCAGCACTCACTTCTGCACGGAATTTACCACCGCCCACCACCGGCTCCAAAATACCGTTTATGCGCTTGATTACGCTGCTTTCTACTTCTTTGGAATATTGATGTTGTTTTGCCGCCATCAACAAATCGGCACTGTCCTCACCGGTAGAAATCAAATTGCCGTGCTGATCCACCACCGTCACATCCGCCATTTTCATACCGGGGACTGAAGACGCCACCAAATTCATAATGGCTTTTACCTGCGATGGCTCAACGCCTCTGCCTGCAAAAACCTCTACAAAAACGGATGCAGTTGGGTTGGCAACATCGCGCACAAACACGGTTTTTTTCGGAATGGCCAGGTGCACGCGCGCACTGCGAATACTGGTAATGCTGGTGATGGTGCGCGCTAATTCACCTTCAATACTGCGTTGATAGCGGGTGTTTTCTACAAACTGACTGGTGCCCAAGGGCTGCTCTTTATCCATCAATTCAAAGCCCTGGGTCGGGCTGGATGGCAAACCGAATTCAGCTAATTTCAGGCGCGCCATATGCACATCTTCACTGGCAACTAAAATCGCACCGCTGTTTTCATCTACCTTAAATTTGATTTGATTTTGTTCGAGCACATCCACCACATTGGCAGCATCAAGGTTGTCCATGCGGCCGTAAAGCGGGCGGTAATCATCACCTTGCATCCACATCACAATCGCAAAACCAATCGCCACACTCGCGGCGAGCGTAATCATCAAACCTATTTGGCGTAGCAAATTGAGGTTGCTCAAGCCCTCCAAAAAGTCGCCGCCAAGTTTAGGCTGCGCGGGCAAATTTTCAGATTCGGAAGCGGCAGAAGTAGCCATAATCTCAACACCTTAAACAGTTTTTAAACACGATTATTTGTGCGCGTAACCCTAAAAAAGCAGCCGCTAAATCGGCATATTCATTACATCGCGATAGGCATCAACCAACTTATTACGCACCTGCACCATCGCCTGAAATGACACCGAGGCTTTTTGCGAGGCGATCATCACATCGGTAATATCCACGCCCGCCACCCCACGCTCGTAAGCGTCAGCCATAGAGCTGGATGTCTTCTGCACATCATTCACTTTATTAACTGCCTGCGTCATTAAATCGCCGAAGCTGGGAGCCTTAGTCGTCCCTTCAACCGGCAAAGCGCCGAGGTTGCGCATACCTTGGGGGGTATCGCCAACGCCCTGCGGACGCTGAAACACCTGGGTTTGCGCCTTCAAACTACGCATATCACCCAATAACCGGTTGATATCTACGCGATCAGTCATGATGTGACCCTCTCAAAACAAGCTCAAACAATCCAAAAACCAATTTCATTTACGCAATGCACAGTGACAATAATTTGGCATTACCGCCGCCCAATCCGTCTTTGCAGGAGATTTTGCACAAAACAGGCCAACCTTTGCCGCCCGGCAAAGGCTTGCCTTACTTAGCTCAGGAGTTAATCAATTTGTCGCAGATCCTTCACCGATTTGTCATTCAGCACGATTAACATCGGGCTGCAATTCAATCCATCAAGGAGTTTTTTTCATGAGCGACATGAGCGTACTGAGCGATCTGGAACTAATCGAAAATGCGATGGCAATTTTCATCGCCGATGTGGTGGTATCAAAAGGTAAAAGACAGCAAATACGCCGCAACATGGAGTGCCGGCGCAAGTTAGAAGAAAAATGGGAAGAGAAAAAATTAAAGCGGGAAACTTGTGAATACGAGTTTGAGTATTTACATTAAATTACCAGAGCAATCCGCTCGCCAACCGGCGCGAAACCAAACCACATAAAATGATTACACGTAGGGGCGCTGCTTGCCGCGCCCAGGCTTTTCTCCTATCCGACAAATCGGGCGCAGCAAGCGGCGCCCCTACAATTTATTCTCCAGAGCAAGCCGTGTGCGGCCTAGCGGAATTGTTGTATCGCGTCCGTGAATTTTGTGAGGATCCTAGTCGCCCCCACCGCCACAACCACCACCATCACTACCACAGCCTCCGCTCGAACCACTACAACCACCGCCGCAACCTATATGACTCGCGCAAAACCCGCCACCTGCTCCTCCACCATCATCCCCCTTTTTTTCGCAATCCAACGAGTAACGAAAACCACCGGGAATAGACAAAAGCGAATCCAACACAAAAATCAACGGCAATCGTTTTGGGCTTTGGGGGTTAATATGTTCGAGCGCACAAGCCAAGCGCCAGGCGCGCTTAATTCCATCTTGCGCACGAGTTCTATTGCTCATAGCTTCCGCAGGCACATGGTCCAAATAGCGCCCAAAGGCACCATTACAAAAATCGCGATAGGCTTTGGTATTCAAAATAAATTCATGCCAAAAATCATCAACAGCTTGTGACGGCATGGCCACCATGCGCTTATTAGCATTCAAACACATTAAAAAATATTGTCGCATCCCCTTTTGCACAACAGACAATTGGGTGGGGTTAAGATGCGGGTGCTTCTGCCCAAGTTTTTCTTGTATATAGCGGGGAAATTGGTAGCTAGTTATGTAAGCAGTACGCTTCTGCCCTTTGGCGCCCAATAAAAAAAGTGATGCTGTAAAAAGCAACACCGTTCCAAGAATTAAATAAATCATTCCGACTCCTAGCCAAAAGGTTACGCGGTCAAGACAAAAGACAAAATAACATGATTAGATATAGGGGCGCTGCTTGCCGCGCCCAGGTTTTTCTTTTATCCGGTAAATCGGGCGCAGCAAGCAGCTGCCCGTACAATTTAATCGCTCTGCACTATTACAACCATTACCGAAACCTATGTGGCTCGCGCAGATACTATCACCAGAGCTCTCCTCCCTTTTTCTCGCAAACTATTTTGATTTTTAAGGGGGGTTTTGAAGGGTATTTTTTAACGGTCTGAGGACAGTAATTATTGAATTATTTTAAGGGAATTGGGGAGACGCACTTCAATAACACCTTCATTTGCGATATCGCCAGCGCATTCAATTTAGACAACCGCTCCGATTGAGCCACACCCTCTGCAATGTAGTGTGCATTCATTGATTCCAAATTCGCCAAACACACCAATTGATGGATGTTTGCATAATCCCGCATATTTCCTTTCACAGCCGGGTTCTATTCTCGCCACTGCTTAGCGGTAATACCGAACAACGCCATATTCAATAGATCTGCTTCCGATGCGTAAACAGCATTAATCTGCTGTTTAGTTAGCGTGTCGGGAATCAGATTTTCTTTAATGGCATCGGTATGAATTTGATAGTTAACTTTGGCGAGATTTCGACGAATGTCCCACCCTAGTTGAACAAATTCCTGCTCTTTCAACCGCTGAAATTCTTTGATGAGATACAGCTTGAACTCGACCGAGATCCAACTGGCGAATTCGAACGCTATATCCTTCTGTGCATAGGTGCCCCCGTATCGGCCTGCTTTAGAGATTATGCCGATAGCATTGGTGGACTCAATCCACTGCTTGGGGGTAAGGGTAAAACTATTGAGACCCGCCAATTTTTTAAACCCGTCGAATTCCACGGGTTTAAAACCAGGGTTATTGAGTTGCTCCCAAAGACCTAAAAACTCGACGGTATTGCGGTTCCGCAACCAATTACGGATCAGATCATCTGTGTTGGTAGAATTTTTATACCGCGCAATGTCGGTAATGCAAATGTACTCAATACCGTTAACTTGCGACGTACCTATTTCCTGGTCTAATACCTGTAGTTTGTTATTCATCGCGTCATCCCTTGATTATTAGCCTGCGAAGCCAATTACTGTATATAAAAACAGCCACCGCATCAAGAAGAACAAATAACCAGTTGGTGATATCACAAGGAAAAAAACAGATGCCCGCAACATCGAAACCACCGCAAGCTAGTGGAAAAACAAGGAGAGAGAAATTACGGCGCGAAACGTGTGCGCCTGAGTATTTGCATTAAACTGCCAGCGCAATTAGATGTAGGGGCGCTGCTTGCTGCGCCCAGGTTTTCTTTAAATATATGGTTGGATTATATAATTGATTTTTTTAAAGGCCACAATCGGCTAGGAACGGACTTCGAATCAGTAGATCTAATTTAACGATGTATCAGCGCTTGAAATTTGATCGAGATTAGAGATTAATCGTGTAAGAAAATCGACGAGTTGTAACGCTTCCGAATCTGTAAATCCCGCCAATGCTTCACAATTTCCCTTAAGCAAAGTTGATATTGCCTCTGGCATGCGCTCCTTTGCGGTTTTCGTAAGCACTACGTGACTGCTTCGTCCGTCAGCCGGATCGCGTGTGCGCTCGATCAGCCCATCACGCTCCATGCGCGTAAGCATTTGCGCCATCGGCGGTTGCTCAACTTTTGCGAACCGAGCGCGGTCACGCTGGGTACTTGCCTGCCCGTTTTGTAGTGCAATCAATACAGGCAGTTGCCCAACACCAAAACCTAATGGCTTAAGACGAACTTCACTAAGACGCGCAAAACTCCTCGCCGCTAGGCTGATGAGATGCCCTGGCGTACTAAGTACATCTTCATTCATATCACACCATCCTTTCAATAAAGCTTGACAAATATATATGTGCATATATATTCACATGCAAAAACATATGCACATATATATCACCAAAATGGATTCTACTCATGTTGTCATAATTGCGCCAGCGAGACATTCGGCGCGCAGGCGTCAAGTTAACGGACAAGGTAGTGGCTTCAAATTTGAGGTGCACAATGATGCGACAACATAAACTTATTTGTTTTTCTTTTTTATTAGTTTTCTTTTTGGAGGATTCGTTATGAATACTGGTGCAAAAACAATTTCTAGTGATATGAAAAATAACAGTACATCCACAACTCAATTATTGAGCGCGGCATATTCAGCATTTAATGCACGTGACATTGATGCTGCTGTTATGCTCATGAGCCCTGACGTGACTTGGCCCAAAGCTTTCAAAGGTGGAGTTGTCAATGGCCCAAACGAAATTCGCGCCTATTGGACCGAACAATGGAGTGAGATAAATCCAAGAGTTGAACCGATTGCTTTCTATCCACAAAATGATTCGAATATTCTAGTAGATGTACATCAAGTAGTACGTAATTTGGAGGGTCATATAATTTCCGATGAACACGTATGCCATCGTTTTACGATCAAAAATGGATTGATACAAGCTATGGAATTGTGCTCACTTCCCTAACGCACTTCCAAAACCGTTAATTACAGCAAGTTAAATCCACTGCTTGCGTAAGCTTGAAGGAAACCACAATAGTGCGCTATAGCGGTATCGATGTGGACGACGCGCTGGAAGTCGCTGAGCAACCAGAAACTTGAGATGAATTTTAAGCAGAATTAATGCGCTATTTTGTGGTGAACAAAGGACCGCTTTGGGCATTTCACGACATTAATTTGTCGAGACTCTAAACTTAGTCTACGTCGGTCACAGCAACCTACACTTTCTATGGAATTGTTGCGCGCGCGAATATCATGAAGTGTTGCAGATAATGTGCTGCCTTGGCAATCGCAGCCAAATTTATTTGCTGCACCTGTGATAGTGGCAATGAGAGAATCAATGAAAGACAAAAGCGAGGCGTTTTATTGGCATCCCTAATTCCATAGTTACCAAGCAGGGCTGATCCAGGTTTCCTTAGTGCAACCCTGCCCTGCTGGTACTGCTGCTGGTCATTCCTTTGACTGGTGCGGTAAAGACTATGCACTTGCTGCGCCGAGGAATATTACAGCGCATTACACGGAGCCTA
>DQHS01000031.1 GCA_003524365.1 Cellvibrio sp.
ATACCCGCGAACGCGGGTATCCAGACTGTTTAACTTTATAGACACCCGCGTTCGAAAAGTGTATTTTCAGAGATTGGCTAGGCTTCTGCACTACCTGTCTCAGCTTTAGCAACAACAGGTTCAATCGGCACCAATTCCAACGTAAGCCCACTCAATGTCGTTCCCGGTGGTGGGCCTTTGCGCATAGCTTTGACGCCGGTGGGTTTATGTTGCACTTGCGCATCTGCCTTACGTTTTTGTTCTGCCTGTAATACCAGCGCTGCTTGTCGCTCATCCGCTTTGCGTTTTAACTGCACAGCCATCTGCCTGCACTTATCTGACTGGGCTTGCATATTCGGTATATCTGCCAGAGTGTCTGCTAATAAATGGTAAGCATCCGGCAACCCTGTAAATTCGGGATACAACTTATGCATACCATTGAGCAACTTCACTGCCAATTTCAAATCGCCCTGCTGCTTCAACAAAGTCGCTAACTGCACGCGCATCGTCGGTGAATCAGGCAGATAATCCGGTGCGACAAATAATATTTGTTTCAATGTCGGTGTCAGTTTATCGAAACGTTTACGGCGATTAAGAAATTCCAAATAGATCAGTCCGTAATCCGCCATCAATGCGTTTTTTTTGCACACATAAAGTAAATCAAAAAACTTTTCAAAAAAAACTGGTTCACCAGGATATTGTTTGAACGCCTGGTAATAAAGTTTAACCACCTGCTCGTAATCGCCCTCTTTAAGCAAGACTTCAATTTTTGCAGCGAGCCGTTCCTGTTCACTGCGACGAGATGTGTCATCGTCTTCGTCGGAGCGGGCGCTGTAACCTAACTGTTCTTGATATTGAAAGAGCATATAGCCCATCAAGTGAAACATCACCACCGTGTAGTAATTGGAAATAATCGATTGCAATAAATAAGATCCAGCCGGAAACACTGCGCCTATCCATTCATGCAATACACCGACTGAGGTCATCATGATCAGCATAAATACAATCAGCAGACCGTAGGGCAAACCAATCGCCGCCATCAATGCAATCGCAGCAAAAGGATTCATCGCCTCCAACATATTTTCTGTTTGCGCAAAACGAATCAAAATTGCCGGATAGGAAAAAACAGCAATAAAACCTAAGAGCCCACCCAAGGCATAACCAAGATAATAATAGGCAAACCCGACAATCACCGCTAACACAATTGTCATTAGTACCAACTGCAATAACAGTTTTATTCCGCCCTGATAAGCATCCATCACATCCGGTGCTTTCATTTCGCCCATCGCAGTGCGCTCAAGGCAAGTAAAGCTGTATTTCATGATGGCGCCAGCGGCGAAGAGATACATCACCAGCGATAGAATCCATAAAAATGGCATCAATGTCGCAAGCACCGAAATAATCGACGTGATTACAATCAGGCTCATAGAGTTGCTATTGACCGGATACTTAAATGCCTCTTTTAACCTGCGCCAGAAGGGCTCTACTGTATTGGCAGAGCCAAGGCTTTCCAGTACTGCACCGCAAACAAAACAGTGCGCGGCATTGTGTTCGTCATCCACACATTTATCACACTGGCGACTGTTGCACGCGCGGCACGCGTAGGTGGCACCATCTAATGGGTGATATTTACAGTAATCCACGTTCAGCTCCTTGTGCGAGTTGCTTGGCTAATCCATCGTAATGGGATTTTTTTCCAGTGTCGCGCAAGCGCAGGAACGCCGCCGCTAATTTGCTGGCATAGACCGAAAGCGCGGGATTTTTACAGCCGCGCTCCAGTAGCTGCAAAAACAATTGCTCAGCCGATTGCGGACTTTCCAGGGCCGTAAACTGCATCCCCAATTTTAATGCAGCCTGATCGGACAACTGCGGATGAATATCGGGATTATCTTTCCACACCTTATCCAATTTTTTCACTTCGTCCGGCGCCAACAAAGGTACCGTCAACAAATTTAGTGTCGCTGGCAGATAGGCATCACCACGTGAAATTTTTAAAATATTATAGCGAATCATCGCCACATCAAACGTCAGCCCTTTTTCCTGAATGAGCGCATCCACCAGCGCGAGCGCTTGGTCAAAACGATGCATTTCAATTGCGCTGTAAATATCGGCCAACTGCTGTTGGCGTAGATCAATCGTTTGGTCCGTTTCAATATATTGGGTGTTGAGCATATTGCGGTTGAGCAACCATGCGATGCCAATCAAGAGTGCTCCCGCAACAAAACCACCGGCGTGCGCCATAAAAGCCACATTGGATTCGCTGTCGCTGTGATAACTGTAAACTTCCTTGCCGATATAAAACGGCAAAATAAGTAGCGCAGGCGCACGGAAGTAACCGACAAAAAAGAAAAACCAGTAAAAAAATTCAATTTTCTTTAATCGGAAAACAGCGAGGTACATAGCCATCACACCCGAGATAGCACCGGATGCGCCCACTAGTGGTGTAGTGCTATTCCAATCAGAGGCAACTTGCGCAAAACCGGCGGCCAAACCCGAGAGCAGATAAAACAATAAAAACCGCCAATGTCCTATCGCCGCTTCTACGGCAAACCCGCAGATAATTAAAAAGAACATATTGCCCAGCAAATGCATAATATCGCCGTGCAAAAACTGATGACTGAAAAAAGTCCACACCCGCACATCGCTCGCGCGCAAACCGTTGGCGATATAGCTGAGCGATTGCAGTTGTTTGTGCATGCGCTCCCGCTCGGGTGCCCATTGGTCATGAAAGTCTGGCTTAAAATAGTTGTGCGCATTTTGCTGAAGGTAAGTGTAAAAATCTTCCCTCATCAGCATATCGCCCAAAATTAACTCCGTTTCATCGCGCTCATATTGCTTCCGATAATCGCGCAGTAAATCCTGCTCGTTTTTTTCTTCCAGATATTTTTCAAATACTGGCCATTCCTGCGCAAAATAATCCTGCTTCTCATAGGCAGTCATCACCTCAATGATTTTTTTGGTATCGCCACTTTGGTAGAACAANNAAAAGACCATCACATTAAGGAATACCAGCACACATAAGATGATGGGGGCATTGCGCCAATCGAGCTGCTTTTCCGTGGGAACTATAATCATTTTTAACCCTATTCCTTTTTATATTGTTTCTGTCGTTATTGTTTCCGGAGACGCTCTGGAGATGACTATTTTTTAAGGTGACTGTTTGTTGATGTAAGTGTTCGGATTGAGGCACTAATAAAAGACCCGAAAACAGTCACCATCAGCAGCGATTGTAAACAGAGTTGGGCGCCAACCCCACCGCTATTTACAGCACCTATTATTGGTAGCAACCAGGATTCATCATACAAATGTTTGCCCCAGTATTGACTTATCTTAACGCTCAAGCGAAAATAACTTATAAATATGATATATATAACAAACGAGAGAAAACACCATGAAATACGTACCATCCACCCCTTTTACGCGTACCAGCCTGTTTCTGGCAATTAGCCTGTTGGCGCCCTTCGCTAACGCTCAGAATGCTCAAGACGATCTGGTTGAAGAGGTTGTCGTTACCGGCAAATTCCTCAAAAGCTTGCAGTCAGCGGCGGAAATCAAGCGCAACTCTGCCAGCGTGATAGAAGCGATTTCTGCTGAAGATATTGGCCAACTACCCGATGTTTCGATTAGTGATTCATTAAAACGCCTGCCCGGCTTGGCCCAAGACCGCGACCGCGGCAACGGCAGCCAGATTTCGATCCGCGGTATGGGCGGTATGCTCGGCTTTACTACCCTGAATGGCCGCGAAGTGGCGATTCTGGAAGAGACACGCAACATCCGCTACGACCAGTTCCCATCGGAATTAATCAACGGCGCGCAAGTGTACAAAACCCCACAGGCGTGGATTCCTGAAGGTGGCGTATCGGGCACAGTAAATCTGGACACCATCAAACCGCTGGATTACGACTCCACCAAAGTGGTCGTCGATCTGCGTGCAACCTCATCTGAATTGGGCAGCGATATTGATGACGCAGCGAATAATGGCATCGGCCAGCGCGTTAGCATTTCCTACATCGACCAGTTCCTCGACGATACCCTCGGCGTAGCGATTGGCTATTCAGGTCGCTCCGAATCTATTGCGACCCAACGCGCTGAACTGTGGAACTACGGTGATACCTGGCACAACACGCAATGGAACGAAGAACTCGGCGCAAACGTGATTGCGCCATGGGGCGGTTCTGCGCTGGTGCGCGGCGGTGAAGACGAGCGTCAGGGCGTAATGGGTGCAATCCAATGGCAACCAAATGACAACCTTGAAATATCCTATGACGGCTTCTGGTCCTCATTTGATATCCGCGAAAACCAACGTGGTTTTGATTTTGGAATCTCTAACACTTATGCCGACCAATGGGATCTGATCGACACCGCCCCTACCGCTTATAACAACAGCGACTTGGGCGAGNNAGCGACTTGGGCACTGGCGCGGTGGACTTGTTGTCTGGCACCGTCAATCTCAATTCACTGCGCAACCTGAACGAAGAATATGTGCAGAACGACGAACTCACCAGCCACGGTGTGAATGTTAAATGGACACAGGATTTATGGACCGTCGCTGCTGACACCGCCATCTCTGAAACCAGTCGCGACAAACGCTGGGCTACAGTGCGCACTGAAAACAGTAATCCAGGCCGCGCGACATTTGGTGCAACGAATGATGGTCGCATGACATTCAAACTGTTGGACACATCGCTCACCGATACCAGCACCAATAATGTCGCCAATATTCAAGTACAACCACAAGCAGAAGGCGGCGATGAACTCAGCTCATTCAAATTGGATTTCCAACGCGATTTGGATGCGGGGTTTTTGCAAGCCGTTAAATTTGGTGCTGCTATCTCCAGCCGCGATAAATTTGAACACGGTCAAATCTGGTCGCAGACCGTTACACAAAATTCCGGCGCTGCTATTCCAGCCAACATGATTATCGATGCAAAAAGTGCAAGCTATTGGAGCGATCTACCCGACTATCTGGCGATTGATCGCGATGCCGTTATCAACAATTATTTCGGCGGTTTGGAAAACCCGGCACCGGGCGATGCGGATGATTTGATTTCCAGTTGGGATGTGAATGAAGACATAAGCGCGCAATATATTCAGTTGGATATGGGCACTGAAGTGTTTGGTTTGGCGCTCACCGGTAACCTTGGCGTGCGTAATGTAGAAACTGAAACCACTTCCAGCGGATATCAACAAGGTGAAGATGTTTGGGTAGAGGTAACTCCAGGTAACTGGCAGCCACAGCAAGTCGTTGATGCTATATCAGTTGATCACGATTACAGCGATGTATTACCGAGCACTAACTGGACATTAAACCTGAACGATGAACAATTGCTTCGTTTCGCTGCAGCCAAAACTATGGCGCGCGCACCGGTCAATATGATGAGCCCAAGCCTGAATCTAAATGAAGATTTGTGGGGCTCAAACCCGGGCGAATCCACCTCCGGCAATCCAAAACTGAATCCGTTCCGCGCGGACCAGGCTGACCTTTCTTACGAGTGGTACTACGCCGAAGGTTCACAATTTGCCGCTACACTTTTCTACAAAGATTTGGAAAGTTTTATCGCCCGCGCAGCAGATGCGGAAACAGTCGTGAGCAACGGCAAAGAGTATAAAGTGTCGCGCCCAATCAACGGCAGCGGCGGTTACATTCGCGGTTACGAATTATTGTGGCAACAATCGTTTGATTTCTTGCCCGCACCTTTTAATGGTTTAGGTGTTTACACCAATTACTCGCACAACGAATCTAACGTTGAACAATTTGTACCGCTCAACAGCGATTACAAAGCAGGTTTGACTGGCTTGTCAGAAGATGTTGCCAACTTCACGCTCTGGTATTACTTGGATGGTTTTGAAGCGCGCACTTCTTACAGCTATCGCAGCGCATTCCAACGCGATATCAATCTGGTGATGGGCGAAGAAGGCATGAACGATGCGGAAGGCTACTGGGATTTAAGTTTGTCTTACGAATTCAACGACCACTACAAAGTCTACTTCCAGGTACAAAACCTCACCGACGAGCCGTACAAAACCTACGGTTTGGAATCCAACAATCCAAATCACATCAACAAGTATGAAGAGTTTGGCACTCGCTACTCTGTTGGTTTGAACTGGAAACTGTAATACCTGTTTTTGCTGTAACTTGTTAATGGAACTCTCCCTTATTGTGCGGCTGCTTCGGCAGCCGTGTTTTTTTGGGGATTTGTGAGCGAAATACTTATGAAAGATTGGCTAAAAAAATCCATTGTTACTTTATGCACCCTGTTTGCTATGCACAGCTGGGCCGAAAAACCCTTTTATGTCGGCGCCGATTTATCGTACGTCAACGAAATGGAAGACTGCGGTGCAACCTATTACGACAAAGGCAAAAAACAAGATCCCTTTGTACTCTTTGCCAAAAAAAGTGCCGATATTGTGCGGGTACGCTTATGGCATGACGCTGACTGGACAAAATACTCTGACCTCGCCGATGTGAGTAAAACACTGCAGCGCGCGAAAGAAAACAAAATGAAGACCCTGCTGGATTTTCATTATTCCGATACCTGGACTGATCCGGAAAAACAATTTATTCCCAAAGCCTGGGCGCATATCACCGACACCAATGAATTGGCCAGAGCGCTTTACGATTACACAACAGCAACACTTGCCGCACTCGATGCAAAAAATCTGTTGCCAGATATGGTGCAAATCGGCAACGAAACCAATATCGAAATTTTGCAGCAAGAAAAATCCATAGTACACGGCATACCCAATTGGCAACGCAATGCTGCATTACTCAACAGCGGCATTAAGGCCGTGCGCGATTACAGCAAAAAATCCAATAAACCAATCCAGATTGTGTTGCATATCGCCCAACCGGAGAATGCACTCTGGTGGTTTAAACAAGCGAGTGAACATGGTGTGAGTGATTACGATATTATCGGCCTGTCTTATTATCCACAGTGGTCTACCTATAAACTGCCAGAATTGCCCGACGCGATTAAAGAATTAAAAAACACTTATCACAAAGACGTGATGATTGTCGAAACCGCCTACCCATGGACACTGGAAAATTTCGACAAAGCCGGCAATGTATTGGATAAAAAAGCAGTACAACCCGAATATCCTGCCAGCGCGAAAGGCCAACTGCTTTATCTGCTAACCTTAACCCAATTGGTAAAAGCCTCGGGCGGGTTAGGTGTAATTTACTGGGAGCCAGCATGGGTAAGCACCCGCTGCAAAACCCTGTGGGGTAAAGGCTCACACTGGGAAAACGCCAGCTTTTTTGACGCGACGCGCCACAACAATGCCCTGCCCGCCTTTTTATTTTTTGCGGCAGACTATACCGAGTAATTAAATACCCCCGCAGTTCAAAAAGAACACGAGTGAGAGATAATATGATGAACAACAAAAATTACCACCGCACCAAAATTTACGTTTTTACCTTGGCACTCTGCAGCTTAATCGCCGCATGCTCTCCATCACCCAACTCAGCCAAAACCAGCCCGATAGCTGACAGCCATTACGATAAAGACTGGCAGTTTTTTAGCAGCACTAACGCACTCGATTTGGCTGCTGCGCAACAACAAAAAGAATGGGAGCCAGTACAAATCCCGCACACACCCAAAATCGAACCGCTCGTAGTAAACGAACAATTTCAAGGCGATGCCTGGTATAAAAAAACTATTTCGACTGAAGAGAGCTGGAAAGGAAAGCAAATATCTTTGAAGTTCGAAGCGGCCATGAATGTTGCCGACGTTTGGTTAAACGGCGAAAAACTTGTCACTCACGTGGGCGGCTACTTACCCTTCACCGTCAACCTCACCGAAAAATTAAAGTGGGATGCACCCAATGAATTGATGGTGCGCTTGGACAACCGTGATAACCCGATCACCGGTCCAAAACCACTAAAGGATTTGGACTTTAATACCTACGGCGGAATTTATCGCCATGTGCATTTACAGATCAATAATGATCTGCACATTACCGATGCGGTCGCTGCAGGCAAAACGGCAAGCGGTGGAATTTTTGTAAGCTACCCTCAGGTCACCAAAAAGCAAGCCACAATCCAAGTTAAAACCCACCTTGTTAACAGTCATAGCGACGCAAAAAAATTCCGCGTTGAACAAACATTATTGGATGGCGATACAGTTGTTATTAATCAAACTAGCGAACAACAAACTATCAACGGCAACGCCGATATAGAAAACACAACGCAACTGCACGTAGAAACGCCACAACTATGGTCACCAAAAACACCCAATCTCTATAATTTGGTTACGCGTATATACGAAGGTAATACTGTAGTTGATGAGCAAACCACTCGAATTGGTATTCGCGAATTCAAATGGGTAAAGAATCAACTGTTAATCAACGGTGAGGCAACATTCTTGCGCGGGGTAAATCGCCATCAAGAATATCCTTATGTGGGATACGCAACTTCCGATGCAGTAGATTATCGCGATGCAGTCAAAATAAAATCCGCCGGATTTGATTATGTGCGCCTATCGCACTACCCGCACTCGCCCGCTTTTATGGCTGCTGCCGACGAGTTAGGTTTAGTGCTGCTGGATTCTATTTTAGGTTGGCAATATTTTTCAGAAGACCCGGCATTCCAAGCGCAAATCCAACAAACCTGCCGTGATTTAATTCGCCGCGACCGCAATCATCCATCGGTACTCGCTTGGGAGTGCTCGCTTAATGAATCCTGGATGACCGAACCTTTTATCGATTCACTCACCAAAATTATCGATGAAGAATACCCAGGGGCAATGTCGGCCGGCTGGCAGGAATACGGTTACGATATTTATTTGCAAGCGCGCCAACATCGCTTGGAACACTACAAAGAGCCAAACAAACCTTACATCGTCAGTGAATATGGCGATTGGGAATACTACGCAATGAATGCCGGCTTGAACCAAACTGCCTGGGCAAACTTACTGCAAGCTGACCGCTCCAGCCGCCAATTATTGAGTGATGGTGAAACACGTCTATTGCAACAAGCCTCAAACATTCAAGAGGCGCATAACGATAACCTCAACACCCCGGCATTTGCTGACGGCTATTGGGTAATGTTTGACTACAACCGTGGTTACTCACCGGATTTGGAATCATCCGGCATTATGAGCATCGAACGCTTGCCTAAATACAGTTACTACTTTTATCAAAGCCAACGCGATGCCAGTGAAGTATCCGATAAATTCAGCTCCGGCCCTATGATATTTATCGCCAGCGAATGGAATGAAAAATCAGATACCAATGTACGTATATTCAGCAACGCAGACTCAGTTGAATTAATACTCAACGGGAAAATTATCGCCAAGCAAACACCGGATCAGAATGAAAATACCAAAAACCTGAAACACCCGCCCTTTACCTTCAAGGTAGAAAAATTTGCCGCTGGTGAATTAAAAGCTACTGGTTACATTGATGGAAAGGCTGTTGCAGAACACAAAGTCGTAACCACTGGCGCAGCAACAAATATACGCTTGACGGTAGATACCAGCGGAAAAGCACCTCAAGCTGGCGTTAAAGACACAGTGTTTGCGTATGCACAGTTAGTTGACAGCAAAGGTAACGCGGTGCATTCGAATAATGTTCCTGTGACATTTAATATCAGCGGCACTGCAAAACTGATCAGTCCTGCTGAAATCAGCACCAGTGGTGGTATTGCAACCGCATTAATTGAGATTGGTGATTCGTTAGAAGGGATTAGCCTTAAAGCAAACAGCGGCGAACTTACTCCCGCTAATATCAACATCCAATAGTATTGGCTAAATATTCAAGATTGATAAACGCGTGATCTATATATGATTTTTTAAAGACCCCAAAAAAACCGCGCAATTGTGCGGTTTTTTTGTTCCTACAAATAACTAAACAGTGCGTTTGCGCGCAAAGCCTAATGCAGCAAGACCCAGCCCAAATAGCNNAATGAAAGGTTCAGGAACCTTGGCTGTCACATTGGTAAATACAAATTGGTGATCATTGTAATCAATATCACCCAAATATGGTAAATCCTCGAAAGAAACGTAAGTGCCAGCAGGAATAGAAGCGTCTCCGGTGTAATCAGTAGCGTAGGTGTGATTTAAACTATCTGAATTACTGGAAGCGACTGAATACCACGAACCACCTGTGCTGAGTACCTGTAATTCAAACACTAAATCGCTACCAGCCGACACATCACCAAAAAGATAAGAGTCACCGTAGGATGATGAGTGATTAATCAATCCATAATCGCCAATCTGAGTTCCATCAGCCCAAAGACCAATTCTACTTTTGTAGCCTGCATTGGATGAAAAAAAGTAAGCGTACACCGCTCCATCGGCCATAGCTGTAAAGGTATTTGCTGGTGCGATGGTACCGACATTTGGATATGGAATAGTCCCCGCATTGGCGGACATCGCAAGCGAAACACTTAAAGCAATTGCGGCAATACCTACATGTTTAGACATAATCTTTCTCCGTGAATTAAAAAGTGTAAGTTTCAGGTCAGCTTAAAACTGAATTGAGCAAGACCTGAATAGCAATAGCTGTGCCACATAAATACATTTTATAAATCAAAGAGATATAGAGAACAAAACTGTAAAACATCTCGACAAAAGTGCGGATTGCAGGGTTAAAAATAAAGCATTATCGAAAATAACAACATACTCTGTTATAGAAAATTTTCCTGAAATTACTTTTTCGTCAATGCTAAATCTCATGAAAATAATTATTTACCAGGTTATTTTTTAATGTCGGGAATGTTGGAAAAAATACATTGGCCTTTGTATCTTTAACAATCCCCATGCTTGCTCGGCATAATCACCGGCAAGTGGCATTGGGATGTGAGGGGAATGAGCATATTTGTGTTAGTCATCACCATCTGGTTTTGCGTACTTGCGTGTTATTTATTGTGGAACACGCGCAGACAGGAGTGTTAAAACTATAAAAATCGTGTTGGGGTTCGTAAACTCACCCGAAACCTACAGTGACTCACGCTGTAGGCGCGATGCAAGTAATCATGGGCTTCTTATACAAAAGGCAATTACAGCGGATTACAAATGCGGATACGCACAAAACTTCAACCTTAGCCAAGCGGAGCGGATACTGCAAATGCGC
>DQHS01000028.1 GCA_003524365.1 Cellvibrio sp.
CTTTTTTGATCAATAAGACTTTATCGCTAGCAACAATCCATGAAAATTGCTCCCGTCAGCAATATTGCTGGGGTGCGCCGAGGCATGGATTCGTAGAGTTATTATTAGAGTGAGGGAAACGAGGGAGCTAGATATCGGTGCGGATGATAACTGTCGCATATGTCACATTTAAATAGATGGACGAAGTTTGGCATAAGGATTTCACGCATGCATATTTGCATGCCAAAAATGTGCTTAGGTATACATTTTTGGCCAATCCCCCCCCGAGGAAGGAGGGGGATGTTTTAACACTTGGTTCACCCACTTAATCCTCGTTGGATTAATCAGGCAGATCAGGGCAGCTTGAATACCACTTTAACGCTCGCATCAACCGCACTCGCATCAACATACCCGATCATATTGGGATTAGCCGCTACCAGAGCTTTGACTGCGGCATCATCGCCAGCATCTTTGGGGGGAGTGCCCTTACCGGTAAATACTAGCTGTGACCAATAGGCTTTGTACTGACTAGCGTTTTTCTTGCAGATGCCCTCATTGAATTTATCGCGCGCAGCAGCACCTTCATTTTGATTTACCGGTACTGCCTGTGCACCGCCAGGAAAGCTTTTGCTTTTCCCCAGAAACAGGCGCGAAACATCGTCCTCTGTTAGTGAATCAAAGCTTGCGGAGGGATGCACAATCACCGCAACCTCTGCCCAAGTAAAACTAGCCACACAGAGTGTCAATGCTGCCGCCAACAAACGAATACAGTTTTTCATGATGGCAGCTCCTGTTAAAACACGGTTTGCAAGGCAACAGAGAAAACCTTCTGGTCGCCTCCACTTTTGTTATCCACATCATCTATCTGAAACTTCAGTGCAGTGCTGGATGCGACATCCCAACGAGCACCTAATGACACTACCTCGCGCTCAGTGACTTGTGATTCAGCAATCGCATCAAGGGTTCCAATCAGCACACTGGTGTTGCCAAATACCGGCATTACCTGATTTGCTGGAATGCCCGCTGCCGGGTTGGAGGCCTCATCTTTGGCTTGGGATCCAGTCACATGAAACAACCAGCTGCCTGCGCGCACACCCGCCATCACAAATTGGCGGATATTTTTAGACAACACCGCGTCGCCCGGATCAAACTCGACATACTCCGCCGCCGCAACAAAGCGCCCGGTGTCAATATTGATCCCAAACTCAGTGAACACAGCATCGTCATCTTCCACTAACAAACGCCCCGCGTTGTCGGCGTAACCAAGCGCAGTCAGGGTGGTCGAAAAACTACCGAGAGTCATTGTTGGGCTAATGGCGATGGGGCTTACATCAATCGATAAATCCGCTTGGTGATAGGCAGCCCGCAGTGTCCACCAATCTTTACCGAGGGTGCCGGCCAATCCCATCTGATTGCGGGTTTTGGCTTCAGAAGGTGTGCTGCCCAGCGTTAATTCATCATCGAAACTACCGAAATAAGCTTGGATGCTGGTATCGAATATACCCAGTGTTTTGGTCGCATAAAAATCAATGCCATCGACGTTATTAAATGGCAAGTAATACACTTCACTTGGTGGTGTAATCCAAGCATAGGCATAGCCTACGTCAAGAAAATCAGAATACATATAGAAAGGGGTACGCAAACGCCCCGCGCGCACTTTAATCGAATCAGAAGCTTGCCAGGTTAAATAAGCCCACTCAGCATTCACTTCATAATCATTTTCACTGCGGGCAATTAATTGAGCAGTCGCTGTGATTTTTTCATTAACCTGCCCAGTTACCTGCAAGCCTAAAAGATTTTTATCGAAGGTAAAGTCTTCCTCATCATAACCGTTGTAGCCCGGGTTGTTTTCATCGTCGACAAAACCGCCGCCAACCGATAAAAAACCAGAGAAGTTAATATCGCCGGCTTGTGTTAATGGCGCCATCATACAAAGCGCGATTGCCAGTGCTAAGCTGTGTTTTTTACGATTTGAGCTAATTCTTTTCATTTGCTGTGTCACTCCTAATGTTTAGCACTACCTGTGCCTGAACTCCCTGAAAAAATTCAGCGGCGCAACCACGCGATGCAATAAAAACAAAAAACTAAACGCGGAACTGACTGGCGACGTTGCGCAGTTCCTGACTGATGTGCCCGATATCGTGGCTAATTTCATTCAGCTCGTTGGTGCTGCTAGTCACTAATTGGGTGCTGTTGTAAATACCGTTCACGTTCTCAGAAACATGGGTAAACGTGACTGTCTGCTCATGAGTAGCAGCAGCGATACGCTCATTAATACTGCTGATGGTTTCCACATTATTTAAAATAGAGTTGAGCACTTCACCGGACGCTACGGTTGCTTCCACACCGCGATTCGCGCGCTCTACACTGCCCTGCATGGCAGTCACAGCACTGGCAGAAACCGAGCGCAATTCACCAATGACTTTATGAATCTCCTCCGTTGCTTGGCGAGTGCGCACTGCAAGGCCGCGCACTTCATCGGCTACTACCGCAAAACCGCGCCCATGCTCGCCCGCGCGCGCCGCTTCAATTGCAGCATTGAGGGCCAGTAGATTCGTTTGCTCGGCGACGTTTTGGATGGTGTTAAGCAATTGTCCAACATCCGATGAAAACTCTTCAAAGCGATTCACCACAGCCGCGGCACTGCGTACTTCTTCTGCCAGTGTGCTGATAGTAGATACATTAGCCGCTAGAGTTTCTTTACCGCGCGCAGCCGCCGTGCTCGCATCATGCGCTTGTTGCGATGCATGACCAGCAAACTCAGCAATTTCACTCACAACTTTCATCAAGTCTTCTATCGATGAGCGCATACTGGAAATAGCTTTCGCCTGCTCAGTGATGCGCCCCATATTTTCGCTGCTGGAGTTAGTCAGGCGCACGGCAACCTGCGCAAGGCCGCCTACGTCTTGGCTAACATTAGCGAACGAGCCGTGTAACTTTTCCACAAATGCATTGAAATATTTCACCAGATAGCGAATTTCATCGTGCCCGGGATAATGAATTCGCTTGGTTAAATCCCCGGCACCTGAGGCCATTTCTTTTAGCGATTCAGTCACTTCATTGATACTGGAAGTAATTGAACGGCTGATAATTGTGCTCACCACAAGCAGTGCCACTACAGCGCAAATTGAAATAATTAAAATAATCCGCGCTGCACTTTTGGAGGAATCAACCGTTTCGCTAATCGATTCATTAAACCGTTTAGCGGTTTCTGTTTTCATGCTGGATAAGGATTGGCGCAATTCTTTTAACTTATCAGCATTGGCTGCTGCTTCTGCACCGACTTGATTAAAATCTACAGTGCCCGCAATAAAACTTTTGGCGATGCGTATTGCAGTGGTGTACCAATCTTGCAATTGCGTATCTATATTTTTTACTTGCACAGACAGATCACCGCTCAAGCTGGATAATTTATCCAAATTCTGGCGAATTTCTTGATAATGTTTATCCGCATCGGCGAGTGCCTGTTCGTCACCGGTTGTCACCGAGCTGTTAATGAGTTGCTCCATTAACAACAGCGAACCTAAATTAATTGTGGTTAATTCCAACGTTGGGTAAATACGCTGTTCAACGTCTGCTAAACGCGCGCTATTGGCTCGCTCTACCCACATTGAATAGCCTTGGCTAATAACAAACCCCAATAACGCAATAGTTACCAACAGCATCAATTTTTTAGCGATGGTCAAGCGGAGCATTATCCGTGCCTCAATAAACTCTGGGTTTTAATAGTCATTTGGGTATAGCAGTCGCTCACAGAATGCGCAAACGCGATAAGGGGGTTAGCGACATAAACGCCTGAGTGAAATTACTTACAAGCATCTATGACGCTTAAAAAAAATCGCCTAATTACCAACGGCAATTAGGCGATAGGGTGATGCGGAAGATTTGATGTTGTTTAACGCACAACAATCTTTGCGTTATGAAACTAAAACAGAAATTTTGGTTTGAAGATGAACACTACCGGCGCGATTAACAAGCACGCAGTCATGACCACGGCGAGCATCACAATGCTGTGCATATCCAATGTAAGCACCCAGCCATACGCCGGTTGAATCAGCTCGCGCACCGAAAATTGCCTCAAGACCAAGGCCGCAATCAAGGTGACGGGTAACAGTACAATCAATTTTTCCAACCAGGGATTCAAACGTTGTTGCGCGGGCAAACTTGCCAGCAAGCGCGCGCTAAAATCGCCGTCATCAAGGTAGGGGCTTGAACCCTGCAGCTGCAACCGCAGGAAATCATCAAAATGTTTGTCGTTCATAGAGCGACCTCGTTTAACCACAGTTTCTTTTAACTAGCATTTCGTTTAGCCAGAGTTTCATTGCGGTAGCGCATCCCGCCAGGAGGCCAGTTGCGTTTGCAGTTTTTGTTTACCGCGCGCTATGTGCGTTTTCACAGTGCCGAGCGGGATTCCCATAATCGTCGCCGCTTCTTCGTGGGAGAAGCCATCTTCATAGCATAGCCGAATAGCCAGCTGCTGGCCTGCGCTCAGGGATTGCATAGCAGCTTCTACATCTTTTTGCGCATGGTATTGGGTTACGCTGCACTGCTCAGCTTCGATCTCTTCATTCTCGTCGAGTTCACACCATTCGATTTTTTTCGCCCGCCAGCGATTGGCGGCAATATTAAAAGCGATGCGATACAGCCAGGTAGAGAACTTGGCCTCTGCACGAAACGCGCCCAGCGCAGCGTAGGCCTTCATAAAAGCCTCCTGCGCCAGATCGTCCGCGAGGTGCGTGTCGCCGTTGCACAGGCGTCTTGCCCAGATGCGCAACGGCGACTGGTAGCGCAAGACCAGCTGCGCAAAGGCGTGCTGATCCTTGCGGCTAACCACCCGCGCAATCAATTCCTGATCGGAAAGGGACATGCTGGTTAGTCCTGCTGCCCAGCCTGAGTACTCTCCGCCGGTTTATTCAGATACCAGATGAGTACCTGCGATAACCCCAATCCAATCCAGATGAAACCAATCGCACCAATCTCTATATCAAAGGCGATAGTCAAAAAGACCAACCAACCTGCACCCAAACAAATATTGCGGATACCTTTGGCCTGATTGCCGGTGTCATCGGCAACTTTGGGTTCATCACCACGCAGCAGCTCAACCGGAATGTCGCGCCCGGCGGCGAGCAATTTGTCGATATTCATATTGATATCTTGCTGACGGCGGCGCTTGGCACCGAAGAAAAACACCAGAATCAAGATCAGTAAAATGACCGGGCCACCAAAAATAAAGACGATGGCAAATAAGGGAATCAACAGCGCGGGATGAAAATCGCCGCTATCTTCATGATCGCCACCAAACGCATTGCTCAGATTTTTTTCCCAATCTCGCTCCCAATTCTGGTTGTCGCGCGCCCAGCGTTCATTGTCTTGTTTCCAACGTTCGTTATCCTGCTTCCAGCGCTCATTATCATCGGCGCCGGGCGGTTGTGGCGCTTGTTCAGGCGATGCAGCATCCGGGTTTTCGGGGGCGATGGGCGCAGGCGCGTCAACTGGGACTTGAATTGGCACGGCGGCATCAACCGGTACCACCGTGCCCTCCAATTCTGCAGCATAGGCAGACAGGCTGTAGGCAACAGGAAAAGTGCAGACCAGCGCGAGGCCGAAGGCACTCATCAAGCGACGCGGTAAGCTTAGGAATAATGTCATGGGAAAAGCCTCTCAGGAAAAATCCGGGCAGGATTACATCAATATTGCCCCCAACTCACAAGCTAAGACACAGTCTAGTGAGCTTCGGATTCACCTGAGCGGTTTATTTTTGCGCGGGGCGAGAAGCCAGCTAGTTCACCAACTTCTGCCACAGATTTTTGAGCGGGTTTCTGCCCCCGATATTGCAGTCGGCCGATTCCAGTGGGCGGAAATCATCGCGCAGCGGCAGCCAGATTGAGCCTTCGCAGGTCTCGGCGCCGAGTTTGCCGGTGGTTGCATCCAACCAATCAAAACTCACACCTGCTGGCGGCTCCTGATCAAGGCTGCGGGTCGGCAACTGCTTCATAAAGTCGGCCCAGACTTGCAATGCACCACCGCCACCACTCAAGGGGGTCGCGCTGTTGTCATCACGCCCGAGCCATACAATCGCCAAGTGCTCGCCACTGAAACCTGCGAACCAACTATCGCGTTGATCGTTGGTAGTACCGGTTTTACCCGCGAGATCAATGTGCGATGGAATCTGGTTATAGGCACTGCGCCCGGTGCCTTCACGCATTGTGCGTTGCAAGGCGTATTGCAGTTGGAAAATCGCTTCGTTGGAGAAGCGCTGCTCCAGTTCAAGAGGATAGCGTCTTAGCGGTTTTCCATCGGCAGCAAGCACCTCGCGGATCGCATGCAGTGGTGTGTACACACCTTCGGCGGCGATGGTGTGATACAAACCCGCCACTTCCAGCGGCGACATATCAACCGACCCTAGCAACATCGCAGGCAATTCCGGCACATTGCCCTGATAACCNNCCGCGCGCTTCACGGTTTTGGCGACCGCACTTAATCCTAGCGTCATCCCCAACCGCGCGGTGGATTGGTTGTATGAGTAGGCGAGACCTTTGTAGAGCGGAATATCGCCATAGTCTTTTTTGTCATAGTTTTGCGGCGCCCACCACTTACCACCGGATTTATAACTCACCGGCGCATCGCTGATGATGGTGCCGAGATTGTATTGCTGGGGAATTTCCAGCGCCGTTAAATACACAAAGGGTTTCAACAGCGAACCAACGGGACGTTTGGCATCGAGCGCACGATTGAATCCGGAGAAGCGCGGATTGCGGTCGCCGAGCAGCGCGAGAATTTCGCCACCGCCAACCGAGGTGACGACCATACTGCCCTGCACGTTTTTGATTTTAAACTGCTTCTCAAGCTGATCGACACGAGACTGCATGGATTTTTCGGCCTGGCGCTGCACCATGGGCGAGAGGGTGGTGAAAATGCGCAAACCCTCGCTGCGCAAATCACTTTCGTTGTAGTCCTGGTTTAATTGACGCTTCACCAATTCCATAAACGCGGGATAAGTAGTTGAGCGCGATTCACCCTCTGCAACTATACCGAGCGGAGCGGCCTGCGCGCGTTTAAGCTGCTTCTCATCAATTAATCCTTCCTGCTTCATTACTGCCAGCACCACATTGCGCCGCTCTTTTGCACGCTCGGGGTTGCGCCAAGGGTTGTAATAAGAAGCACCTTTCACTAAACCTACCAGCAAGGCTAATTCATGGATATCCAGTTCGCGCAGCGGCTGACGGAAATAATGCTGTGCCCCAAGCGCAAAACCATTAATCGAACGCGCGCCGCTCTGACCAAGAAAGACTTCGTTAATGTAGGTTTCCAGAATTTCCGATTTGCTGTAATGCACTTCCAGCAATACCGCCATAATCGCTTCCGGAATTTTGCGACGCAAAATACTTTGCTCATTGGTGAGATAAAAATTCTTCACCAACTGTTGCGTAATCGTACTGCCACCCTGCCTCACACCCCCGCTGCTGGCATTCACCCAAGCCGCGCGCAAAATCGCCAGTGGCGATACACCGTGATGATCGAGAAAATGTTTATCCTCCACCGCTAATAAGGTTTCACCGAGCAGTGGCGGTAAATCAGAGAGGCGCACCAACAGACGATCCTCTTTATCGGCAGGATAAAATCCACCTATCTCCTCCGGTTCCAAACGCACCAGCGGTAAATCGGCGCCAGCCAAATCGATCAAGCCCTGCACACTGCCGTTGGCTACACGCAGCATAAATTTGCGCGAGATTTCTTTTTTATCCCAAAAATCAAAACCACGACTGTGGATGTGATAAACCACTTCGTTGGAACCCGCACTGACTTTTTTCAGCACCTGACCGGGCGTATTAGCATTGCCCTCAAAACGATAACCCAGCGCACGCAGCTCCTGCTCAAACAGCGCGGGAGTGAGCGATACCCCTTGGTACAATTCCAGCGGCCGCGCATAAACGCGTGCGGGCAGCGACCATTTTTTGCCCTCAAATTTGTTGCGAACCACCGAATCCAGATACAACGTCCAGATCCCCATCAACGCCACCACCAACAGCAAGCCATAAAATATCCACAGCCGCGCTAAGGCCCAGCCGCTACGGGGGGCAGAACTGGTGGATTTGGGGCGACGAACAGCAGGACGGCGTTTAGTCATAGACAAATCTTAGTAATAAAGGAAGCAAACGGAGGGTTGCACCAAGTGCAAAAATTCGGGCGCCAGTTTAACCGCCACACCCTTTGAATGCGAGGCAAAATAAGTGCGAATCGGTTCAGATCTCACTGTTGTGCTTTATCGAGCGCGACGAATTTTGCATAATGCCGCGCAAGTTCACACTCATCATCACGCTAACCAACACATCCACTATCACCTCCAAGCGAAAGGCAAACCGGCTTATGAGCAAGCAATATCACATTTATGGCATAGGCGCGGCACTGGTCGATACCGAAATCACCCTCACCGATACTGATCTCACCACCATGGCCGTCGCCAAGGGCGTGATGACGCTGGTGGATGAAGCGCGTCAAGATGCGCTGATCGATTATCTACAAAACCATTTGGTTGCATCACATCGTGCAAGCGGCGGCTCAGCGGCTAATAGCATCATCGCCGCGAGCTATTTTGGTTGTGATAATTTTTATTCCTGCAAAGTTGCCAACGATGAAAACGGTGCATTTTATTTAAATGATATTCACGCGGCAGGTGTTGCCACGCCCGCGCACATCACTCCACCTGCTGGTATCACCGGAAAATGCCTGGTGATGATCACTCCCGATGCCGAACGCACCATGAACACCTTTCTCGGCATCAGCGAAACACTGTCGGTGAATGAATTGGATGTGACTGCCATTGCACAATCGCACTACGCTTACATCGAAGGTTATTTGGTGACCTCTCCCACCGGCCGCGCTGCCGCAATTGAATTGCGCAAACAAGCTGAAGCCAACAATACCAAAACCGCATTGAGCTTATCTGACCCGGCGATGGTGCAATTTTTCCGCGATGGTTTAGTGGAAATGATTGGCAATGGTGTGGATTTAATTTTCTGCAACCGCGACGAGGCTATCGGCTTCACCCAAACCCATTCAATTGAAGAAGCCATCACCGCGCTAAAAAAATATTGCAAACAATTTGCGATCACCTGCGGTGGCGATGGTGCATTGGTATTCGACGGAGAACAGTTAACACAAGTGGCCGCACAACCAATCAAACCACTCGACACCAACGGCGCAGGCGATATGTTTGCCGGTGCATTTTTGTATGCGATCAGCCAGAACAAAGATTTTAAAACAGCGGCGGAATTTGCCAATATCGCGGCCGCCAAAGTCGTATCGCAATTTGGCCCGCGTTTAAAAGCAGAACAGCATGAAGAATTAAAGAAAGGATTTTTTAACTAAGCAGATTGCAAACATAGGATGGGCGGAGCGGTAGCGATACCGATCTTGCAAGGGGAAACGGCGGGTATCGCTTGCGCTCCACCCACCCTACCAACAGCTGATCTATTTAGGGCCAAACAAAAACCATAAAATAAAACCAAGGAAGGGTAGCAACAGGAGCACTACAATCCAAATCACTTTGGTTCCCGTACTTGCACTGCTTTGCGTTGTTTTTACAATGGCGTAAATCACGCAAATCAGCAAAATAAGACCTAAAATTCCACCCACTTCAATATTCATACTATGTTCCTTTTCTGCAAGTTTATGGTGCGATAACTATCGTGAATCAACCTAACACCGACATAAGCCATTTACCATCCAGAATCAACCAATCAAACCACAATAGTTGATGGGCGATAACGATCAACCAAAACATAAACTGAAATGAGATTTTTTTGGTTTTATGTCGAAATTGCTGCTGCGCTATAAAAGCGCCTGGCCACCCTCCAACGAAAGCCCAAAAATGTAAATTTGTCTCGGGTATTCGCCAACCGCCTAACCGAGCGCGACGTTTATCGTCCCAATAAAAATAATAAGTAACGAAACTCGCGCCGATATAAGCAGAAAGAACCCAGAGCGTACCATAATCTTTAAACAGACTCAGTGCGGCGATTAACGGAAGAATCAACAACAACAGCAACCTTAACCAAGGAATTTTCATTCACCTTGCTGGGGACGAAATGCCCCACGCACCACCGGGATATGGAAAAAGTACTTTTCCCCTTCCGCTGTGGATATAAAACCAAAGCCTTTCTGGTCATTCCAATGGTCAATAATTTTGGTAATTTCTGCCATGCATTTGCCCTGAACAACTAAGTATTAGGTATTGGAGGTTCGTGAAACTCCACAATCACTCTGTCCACTATCTGTTTCGCGGTTGTCAGTTTACTGGTATCCGGATTTATTTTTCCATCTTTCCCGGAGTGATGGCCCTGTCCAATCAATGTCAGGCGGTAGAGCTGCTGATCATTTCGGCGATCAACAGCGGCTTCGTACACCACCGAGGGCTGTGCAGAAAAACCATTACCGGAATAGATAGCATCTTCCGGAAAGCGATTGCTTGAATAGTATTCGTTGAAATCAAACGACTGATTAATTTCAAAACGAATTTTGAATTGCATTGGCAAATCACTGAGAGCTTGAGTAGTTAGCAGAAAATTTTCCGTCATGGTTGCGCCTGCGTATGCGTCCAAAGTTGGCGTAGATGTTTCAGGAACCATCATGCCGGTTGCAGACCGCACACCCAGTGCATGTAAAAATACTGGCAAAGACTCCGGGCGTATACGCTCATTCTTACTGGCCTCATCCCACTGATACTCAAAAATTTCCGCATCATCCTCACCTGTGGTGAAGGGGTTCTCCGTAAATACTCGCTCTGGATGTTTGCGGATGACTTTATTGGCAAAATTATTGAGTATCAGTGGGATGAGGCCAGNNTTGGCAAGTTTGGAGGTGATATAAAGCGGTTGGATAAACTTTCCGTCCATGGTTTCCAACCATATCGCATACTGTGGCCACATTAAAAATGGCCCTTTCTGGAATTGAATGGTAAAGGCTGGCCCTGAGGCCGCCTCAGGCTGGTTGAGCCGCAATTGAAACACTTGCTGCTGTTCATCAACAACACCCGCCGACGCCGCACGTAGGGTCTGCCCCCACTGATAAAACTGCATAAACGGTTGGAGCTGCTGGTATACCGAAACCAGTAACACCACAAACAAGCCTGCACTNNGATTAGAAGCCATAAAGTGAACCCTTTAGATATTGTCGGGCCACTTTCGCTAACCAATAGCGTTTCACACCAATGAAACTTTATGAAATTTTATGAAACTGGCGGTTTACCGCCGAAAATTGATTAATTCATTAAAAAATTTGGCAGCTCAATGGGTAGTTTATGTTTTGCTATCAACTCTTTTAGCTGGTTCATTTGCTCAACCAATAAGTCGTTTCGTTTTTGACGACTGTAAAGATCTATTAATTTCAAGCGAATTACACTTACGCCGATAGGACAAGCAATAGAATGATGATGCCCCATTGCTTTCCTATATAGCTCCTCTGCTTCATCCAAGCTGCCGCGTTGTTGTGCAATATCACCCCGCAAACTGGTGATATACGCCTGGTACAAGCTATCAAATTCACGTTCAGCCAAGTCTTTAGCGATCAATAAATTTTTCTGCGCCTGCTCGATATCACCGAGAGCAAATTCAGCTCTGGCTAACAAATAATAAAACACATGAGCCCTGTCATTTTGCTGCTGCCCTGCTGTGGCGATGATGTTTTTCGCATCATTTATTGACCGCGCCCAACGCTCTTGAATCTGCTCCGATTCAATCAGCAGTTGATAGGCAAGAAAGTTATCCGGCTCCAGCGTAACTGCGGTTTTTAACAGCACAATAGCCGCATCCGTTTGCCCCAGGCCCCACTTATCCCAAGCTTCCGCCACAAGGTTAGAATTAAATTCTTTATTCAGATGTGACAGATCCAAACGCGCATCGGTTTTAGCAGCAATTACTTTGGCCAGATCTTCAACCACCTTATCCAGCTGGTTTTCCATAATCACACCGGACGTTTGACCTGTTGGTGTGAACAGCCGATACAACAAGCGGTAATCATTCACTGAACCCGCCAATTCCAAATCGACCACCACACTCGAACCGGAAATTTCAAAAATCCGGTTGGCGAGCTGAACGCGATCGTTCATATTCCCACCGGCCACATCCAGCAAATGCAACACATAGGGGACATCAAACACTTGAACGTGGGGCGACGACTGTAACGACTGAATCAATTGATCCATCATTCCCAAGCGAACCCACATTAACGTAGAGCCTTCGGTGCGATTCTCAACCGGCAATACTGTAATAATATTTTTTCCACCAGACTCGCTAGCGCCATGCTTGAATAAAAAGACACCCAACGCGCACAACACAATAACACTCAACGCCACAGCAGCTTTTGATGTTATTGACAAAAAACCAGCTGGCTTTTGAGCGGGTAGTATTTCAGAGTTCTGATCTACTTTTTCAACTGAGAAGACCCATGCATAACCTTTTCGGGGGTAGGTATGAATCACATCCAATGGTGCAAATAATTGGCGCAACTCACGTATCGATTGCACCAATACCTGATCTTCGACGCAGACATCATCCCACACCTGATTTAGCAAAAATTCTTTTTGTAAAACCAGGGAGGGATTTTGCAGGAATACTAAAAGCAGGGAGAATGTTTTGGGCCGAACATTAATCGTCTGTTCCGGCGTGACCACTTGCCGCTGGATGACATTAACCTTAAAACTTCCAACATGATAAACAAGGTTATCTGTAGTGGTCATTATCCCTTTACCCAAAAACTAACATTAATGTGCGGCTTTATTGGCAGAGCTCACTCGCTGCATTAACAAATCGGTGTAAGCAATACCAATCGCAGAGAAGATAAATGTCATGTGGATAATGGTTTGCCACATTACGCCAGCTTCAGTAAATTTCGCGCCCGGCATACCAATATTGCCAGCCTCAATGAATGTTTTTAATAAGTGGATGGACGATATACCGATAATCGCCATNNCCATAATTCATGCAAGAACAAGTACACATAGGCGCACTGGGCAATGATCAATCCCAAATACAAGGGCAACTGTAACCAGCGCGAACCAAAAATTAGTGTGGGGAAAAAACCGGTTTTGAATACAGGAGGAAGGTCGTTCATTTTTACACCTTTAATGTCAATAACAGTTAAATAGAATTTTGTTGGCGCCAATATAGAGACGCGATGTTAAAAAACAAGCCCTTTACTCAGACCTACCCTTTATGAAGACGCAGGTTGGCCGCATACAGGACAATTGTGATCTTT
>DQHS01000027.1 GCA_003524365.1 Cellvibrio sp.
CTGGCGAAGAAGCCGTTCGCAAGTACAAGAAAGGTGACGAGCTGGAAACTGTTGTATTGGCTATCGATCCAGAGCGTGAGCGCATTTCTTTGGGTATCAAACAACTTGAAACCGACCCCTTCTCAGAATACGTGTCTGTGAATGATAAAGGTGCTGTTGTAAAAGGTATTGTTAAAGAAGTTGAAGCTAAAGCTGCTGTAATTACCTTGGCGGATGACGTTGAAGCTGTTCTCAAAGCTTCTGAGTTGAGCCGTGAGAAAGTAGAAGATGCACGCAACCTGCTTAAAGTGGGTGACGAAGTTGAGGCCAAGATTATTGCAGTAGATCGCAAAAATCGTAGCATCAGCCTGTCAGTTAAATCTAAAGATGTTGAAGAAGAAAAGACTGCGATGAAAGAGCTTTCTACCAAGCAATCTGATCAAGCTTCTCCAACCACTTTGGGTGATTTGATTAAGGCGCAAATGCAAAGTAAAGAGTAATCTTTCTTGTGATTTAGTGACCAGCTTTGCTGGTCACTAATGCTGTTAAAGTACGCCTCTTTCTTGGATTTTTTGTGGTTTTGTCTAGTTGTGTTGCTTGAACGTTTTTTAATAACAGAGATCAGGTTATGACAAAGTCAGAATTGATTGAATATATTACTGAAAAACAGAATCAACTAACTATCAAAGACGTTGAAATGTCTGTAAAGCTTTTGCTTGATTATATGTCTGATATTCTCGCATCCGGTGAGCGTATTGAGATTCGCGGTTTTGGGAGCTTTTCATTACACTATCGTGCTCCTCGCACGGGTAGAAATCCTAAAACTGGTGATGCTGTTGTCCTTGAGGGAAAGTATGTGCCGCATTTTAAGCCAGGTAAGGAAATGCGCGACCGTGTCAACGAAAGTATTACAAAATTGTAAGTCCGCATTTTGTTGCTGACAATGTTTGCCAAAACATTACTGTTTTTATTCCCTCCCTTTCGATATTCTTCTTCGCTTTAAATTGTTCCTTGCGATCCCTTTGTGATCCGCTGAGTTACCATCTATGTTCACGAAATTGTTTGAAGCATCAAGGCCTGCAAAACGCTTGATATCATTATCTTATGATGCCTTTGCCATTACACTTGGTGTATACCTTTCTATTTGTCTTCGTTTGGGTACATTTGACATAGCAATTACCTCAAAAGAACTGGCAGCACTATTGATAACTATCTGTTCCAGTCTATTTATTTTCATACGCATGGGGATGTACAGGGCCATTCTCAGGTATATGACTCAGCCAGCAATAGTAACCATTGCAATCTGTGTATTTTTGTCTGGCGCAACGTTAGCCATTTCCGGCTTTATGACCTATTCGAAAATTCCGCGCTCAGTGCCTTTTATTTATATTGCGCTGATGATTTTGCTGATAGGTGGGCCCAGGTTGTTGGTGCGCCACATTATCTTAATGCTAGGGGCCTTGCCAACAAGAGAGGCTATCCCCGTTATTGTGTACGGAGCGGGCAGGACTGGCCACCAGCTATTACAGGCCCTTCAGGATACCGGGTACCGTGTTGCTGCGTTTGTCGATGACAATAAATTTTTACACGGGACCCTTCTCTCGAATATTAAAATCTACTCGCCCAAATCAATTCCAAAATTAATCTCATCAACAGGCGCGAGTAAGCTGCTGCTGGCACTTGGCCGCACATCACACAGTGCTCGACTGGATATTATTAAAAAGCTGGAAAAATATCACATCAATGTTCAAACCATTCCCGAGTTTTCCGACATCTTGTCCGGGAAAGCGAGAATTGAAAATATTCGTGATGTAGATATAGATGACCTGCTCGGGCGAGATTCAGTTCAGCCAATGCAGCATTTAATGGAAGCTTCAGTCTTGGGTAAGGTTGTCTTGGTTACAGGTGCGGGAGGATCGATAGGTGGTGAACTTTGTCGGCAAATTATTGAGCTAAAACCGCGCAAACTCATATTGATTGATCACAACGAATTTAGTCTTTATAGCATCGAGCGTGAGCTGTCAGGAAAAAATATAGATCAAGTTGATCTATTGGCATTGCTTGGTTCGGTCCAAAACTCTCGGCTGCTTGATTCGATCATGGTTGAGCATAGGGTTCAAACGGTTTATCACGCCGCTGCGTATAAACATGTCCCGCTCGTCGAAAGCAACTGTGTGGAGGGAATGAAGAATAATGTATTTGGAACACAGTTTTGCGCCGAGGCGGCTACGAAAGCAGGTGTAGAGTTGTTCGTACTTATTTCTACTGACAAGGCTGTGCGTCCCACTAATCTTATGGGGGCATCAAAACGACTCGCTGAGTTGATTTTACAAAGCCTCGCACAAAAAGGGTCAACAACTCGTTTTGTGATGGTTCGCTTTGGTAATGTGCTCGGGTCATCCGGCTCAGTGGTTCCGCTCTTTCGTAAACAGATTAAAGAGGGGGGGCCAGTAACAGTAACTCATCCCGATATTATTCGTTATTTTATGACGATTCGCGAGGCGGCGCAGCTGGTGATTCAAGCTGGCGCCATGGGGCACGGTGGTGATGTTTTTGTGCTTGATATGGGAGAGCCGGTGAAAATTGTTGATTTGGCGCGGCGTATGATAAACCTGTCAGGGCTCACTGTTCGCAACGAACATGATCGCGATGGAGATATTGCGATTAGTTACACTGGATTGCGCCCCGGTGAAAAATTATTTGAAGAGCTTCTTATTGGCGATAATGTCGCACCCACCGAGCATATTAGAATTTTTCGTGCAATGGAGCAGTTTATCTCCTGGCAAGAAATGGAGTTATTCCTAAATCGTTTGGCTGATGCTTGTGCCTCAAATAACAGCGCCCTGATTAAGTCACTGTTATTTGAGGTGCCGACAGGGTATTTAATGAATACTCCAGCGCTCGTTGATGAAAATAAAGTCTTGCTTGTTGGCTGATTATTCAGCTCGACCTGCCTGAATTTTTTGCGCGAGTAATAACAGTGGCGCATAGGCAATCAGTAATGCTGCAGCCGAATTTAATTGCGTGATAGTAACTGCAAGAGCAATAGGTAGCAGCCAAAAAAAGTTAATAGCAACAATTGCGAGTGTGGTTTTTGTGTGCGAATTAAATCTCGTGGCGATTTTTTGGTAAGCGTGGGTTCGGTGGGCCTGATGCACCAACTGTCTGGTAATGAATCGGTAGGTGAGCGTATAGCTTGCATCCACAATGAATACGCCGAGCATAATTAACCAACCTACAACAAGGCGGAAGTTTTCGTTGGCGCTCCCTACGATCAGCAACCCAAAGCTGAGCCCAAGAAAAAGACTCCCTGCATCCCCCATAAAAAGTTTAGCTTTAGGGAAATTCCAGAATAAAAATCCGCATGCGCTTGAGGTGATGACTATTAACAAATAAATCACGTCCGTGTTCATTGCTTGCATCCAATAGATGAAAGCCATGGCAACACAAACGCTTATCGCCTCAAGCGCAGCCAAGCCGTTAATCCCATCCATAAAATTGTATAAGTTTGTTATCCACACAATAAACAAAATCATAAGACCTGAAATTAACAGCCGAATTGACGGCGGCCATTCATTGTTCATTCCAATAAAATAAATACCCAAACCAGCAAGCAAAAACTGCATGGCTAGGCGTATTCCCACGTTTAAATTAAATAAGTCATCGCAGATTCCAAGAATTGCTATTAATCCAGAGGGAAGTAGCAGCCAGTAAATCGGAGCAGGTTCTATGTGCGCAANNCAAGCCACAATGCTATCAGTACCGTGATAACCACTCCGCCAGCTAATGCTATACCGCCACCTCTTGGTGTCGGAATTTGATGTGAGCTACGAATGTTGGGTTCGTCGAGCAAGCGACGACCAAAATAGTGGATTATTAATCTGGACATGATCAGAGAGATAAGTAGGGGTAGTACACACAGGGCGAGCCACTTGATCAACGATTTATCCTCTGGCGAGTATTTTGAATTGTGAATTGTATCCTACACAGCGGTGATATGGCGCCAGATCATTTTGCGCACCAAAATGTAGCCATAAATATTGGGGTGTATTTATGTGGTGCAATATATCCTTGGTGTTAGGGCGGTAAAAACTATAGGTATATGAAAATAATAAAAAAAATAATTTTGGTTTGAATATTGCTATACCGCTGTTCGCTTGGATTGTTATCTAATAAATAGGCATTTTTGCCTTGATGTGGTGCGATAGCATTCATTCGCTGACAAAATTTCCTCCGCCTTGTGCAGCTAGCAGATCTGTTTTGTATCAAAAAAGAGCAAGCTGCACCATAGGAGTTAAGGTGCTATTGGATACCATCCTATTAACTAGAAGAACCATCGTGAGGTCACTATGAAAAAGCTACATTTCAAACTTTTGGCGCTATTAGGGGGGCTGACGACTGTTTATGGTCAAAGCGCCTTTGCCCAAGAAACGACAATTAATGGCGCTAATACGGCCTGGATTTTGACCTCAACAGCGTTGGTTCTTTTCATGACATTACCAGGGCTTGCATTGTTCTACGGCGGCTTGGTGCGTGTAAAGAATATCCTGTCAGTACTCATGCAATGTTTTGCTATCGCCTGTCTCGTGTCGATTTTATGGTTAATTGCGGGTTACAGTTTGGCGTTCGGAACAGGTAATGCTTGGATCGGCGATTTGAGCATGGCCTTCATGGCTAATATTACCGAGGACGCTTTGGCGGGTGATATTCCACTTAGTTTGCATGCAATGTATCAAATGACCTTCGCAATTATCACGCCGGCGCTGATTGTCGGTGCATTTGCTGAGCGAATGAAGTTTTCATCAATGCTTATTTTTTCTGCACTATGGCTATTTGCAGTTTATATTCCCGTGTGTCATTGGGTTTGGGCCGGCTCAGGTTGGCTATTTGAAAAGGGGCTATTAGATTTCGCAGGTGGTACCGTCGTACATATCACTGCAGGCGTTGCAGCTCTGGTTGCAGCTGTTGTTATTGGCAAGCGTAACGGTTTTCCAACAACGGCAATGCCTCCACATAATATGACTATGACGGTTACGGGTGCTGGCATGCTTTGGGTTGGGTGGTTTGGGTTTAACGCCGGTAGTGCGTTAGCTGCCAATGGTAATGCTGCCATGGCGATGCTTGTGACGCATATATCGGCGGCGGCCGGGGCGCTGGCATGGATGACTATTGAGTGGGTCCGCTTTAGAAAGCCGAGCGCACTGGGTATTGTTACCGGTATGGTGGCGGGTCTTGGAACTATTACGCCTGCATCGGGATATGTTGGTCCAGGCGGTGCCTTAGTGATTGGTTTGGCGGCAGGTGTTGTTTGCTTTGTGATGACTCAACTGATAAAACGTGTATGGAAAATTGATGATTCTCTTGATGTTTTCCCTGTACATGGCGTTGGTGGTGTATTGGGTACCATTCTCGCTGGCATATTTGCGTCTACCGAACTTGGTGTGTTTAGCGGTCAAGGTTTTGCGAGCGGCATTAGCTCTATGGGCGAGCAATTGGGTGTGCAATTACTAGGTGTTGTAGTTACTTTTGTTTATACCGCTGTAGTGACTTATATCCTGCTCAAAGTGACAGGCGTATTCACGTCTGGCTTACGCGTAACGCCAGAAGAGGAAAGTATTGGTTTAGATTTGAGCTTGCATGAAGAGGACGGTTACAAGCTTTAATTTGCAAGGGAAAAGTCCAATAGAAAAGAGGAGCATCAGCTCCTCTTTTCATTTTCGCAATATAAAAATCGAAAAGCGATCATTTAAAAGCAATTAATGCTGCTGTGACTGCAACGTTTAATGACTCTACTCCATTATTCATTGGAATACAGATTTGTTCGTTACAAAGTTTCGTAACTTCATGTGAAACCCCTTCGGATTCATTGCCTAGCACGTAAACACATGGTGCATTAGGAGTAAAATTTTTTAGTTCTGTGGGTGCATGAGAGGATAGGGCGCAAACAATTGCACCGGCCTGCTTAAATTCACATAAGGCTTGGGGGAGATCTTTACAGCGCAATAAGGGGGCGCGAAATACGGTGCCTGCACTCGCTTTGATAACGAGTGGGTCAATTTGTGCGTTCCCTTTTTGTGGCAACAAAATTCCATCGATATTACCAGCGCAGGCCGATCTAATAATCATGCCCAGGTTTTGTGGATTCTGTACGCCGTCAAGCGCCAGTAACGTGTAGTTTTTTTTGCCATTCTCTGAGAGAAATTCATCGTAAAGTTTATAGCCGCGCAATTGTAAATCGGCGGCAACTCCTTGGTCCTGTGACGCATTTTTCGATATGCGCGATAATGCCTGCCGTTCATGATAAATAATTTCAGCACCTTTCTTTTTCGCCAGCGAAATAATCTCGTCAAGAATATCCGCTGATTTATTACTGCTAGCTAGATGCAAGCGATAAATAAACGTCGCCGAATCTTGCAGTGCTTCTAGAACAGTTTTTCGCCCATAAACGGTCATTAGCGAATCAAAAAAGCGCTTTTTTTCCAAATAGGCTGGGCTGTCATCGCGGGATTTATTCATACTGAACTTCTTGCGTTAGTAGGATAGTGATGAGGATTATATCGTGCAGAGTTTTTTGTATGCTTGCACCGCTGCAGGCAAGCCCATCGCGATTGCATCAACTGTTAATGCATGACCGATGGATACTTCCAATAGAGCAGGCACTTGGCGGAAGTGCGTAAGATTTTCCAGATTTAAATCGTGCCCGGCATTAAGGCCAATACCTATTTTGTGAGCATGAATTGCCGCATCAAGATAAGTTTGAAAAAGTGTTAAAAAATTTTCGTCCCTGTGTTTATACGCTTCAGCATAGGGGCCCGTGTATAGCTCTATGCGGTCAGCGCCTAACTCCTTAGCAAGCGATATTTGCTCTATATCTGGATCCATAAACAAACTGACACGCACACCTATATCCTGTAATTCACGAATTAGTGGGCGCAGTCTTTTGCCTGCAATTTTTAAATCGAAACCGTGATCAGATGTGAGCTGGTCGTTCGCGTCCGGCACAAGCGTACATTGATGCGGGCGCGCGTCATGTACTAATTTAATAAAACCGGGAAAATTACCTAGTGATTCTGCGTAGGGGTTTCCTTCGATATTAAACTCGATGCCCGCGTGGGATTTGACCAGTTCACTGAGCTCGTAGACATCGTGCGGCCGAATATGACGCTGATCGGGACGAGGGTGCACAGTAAGTCCATCCGCCCCCGCTTTAATACAAACTTCCCCGTGACTAACTACATTAGGATAATTACCTGGGCGAGAGTTTCGTATCAGTGCAATTTTATTTAAATTGACGCTGAGTGCCGTGTTATTGCTGGGGTTCATTAATGGGTACCAATGCATCTTTAAAGCTGGATGGTTTGGGCGTATTTTGCGATTCAATCAGCGCATTTACACTGCTTGCGTCAGTGCGGGCGGCGCTCAGAACGCGTACGGCATAATTTGGTGCTTCAGGAAAGGCCTTAAACATTCCGCGCGGTTCTTGTGCAATTTTTTCAATTACTTCCATTCCTGCTACTACTTTGCCAAATACGGTGTAACCCGGTTTTGTTTCGGTAGCATTTAATCCAGGGTTGTTTTGCAGATTGACATAAAACTGTGCTGTCGCACTGTTGGGATCTTGTTGTCTCGCCATAGCAACGCTTCTGTAGTCATTTTTCAAACCGTTTAATGATTCATTAGCGATAGGTTTGCGAGTTTCTTTTTCAGCAAAATCAAATGTCATTCCTCCGCCCTGTACAACAAATCCGGGGACTACGCGGTGGAAGATAGTGCCGTCATAAAATTTTGAATCAACATAACCAAGAAAATTTTGTACGGTCGCTGGTGCTGATTTTGGATATACCTCTATTACAAAAGTGCCTAAATCCGTTTTTACCGCAACCAGTGTATTTTCATCTGCGTATACATACGTACTGACAGTGATACAAAGCCCGAATAATACATTAATCATTTTGTTAAACATGTTGATTACTCTTAGCGCCATTCTGATCGGCGTTTGCGGCGCCCAAAAGCTTGCAAAATAAAGGATAGGAAAACACCGCCAAAGACTAAGCCGCCACCATAAATCCAGTGATTAAAACGGTCCGTGTTTTTAAGTTTTTCATTCTCTGCTTTAAGAACATCGGCGTGAGTTTGTAAGAGCTGATTATCTTTCAGCATGCGCTGATGCTCTTCCTCCAAGTTAAAAGCAGTGGTTGCGGCTTGACGCATATCTTCAGTGTCCGTCAGCAACTGCTGGTGCTCTTGCTGTACTTTTGCGAGCTGTTCTTTAAGTTGTGCATTTTCGGTTTGCAGTGTCAGCACGTCACGAGATGAACCAGATAAAGCTGCTAACTGCAGTGCCGCTGTTGGCTTATCGGTGACATTCTGGCTGCGTACCCAACCTTCTGTGCCGTCTGGTGTGGTAACTAGCGACCAGAGATAATTATCCGTACCTGTTTCCTCGCGGATAAACTTAAGTTTCGTACCGCTTGCCACACCTCGTTGTAGAATGCTGGCCTGTGGATTTTTGTCGCTACGTACCGGGATGTAGATAACGTCAGAAACATATTTGTCTGCTGCAATACTTGGTGCACTCACTAGCGACAATGTGAGCAGCGACAGCGTACAGCCAGAGAGGAATATTTTTTTCACAGTTGCTCCGATCCTTAAAATTAAAAGAAATAAGCCTTAAGGCAAAACTTTTTTAAATGGCTTTACGATAACCTTGGCGTAAATCCCTGCGGCTACATAAGGGTCAGCGTCCGCCCATGATTGTGCTTGCGCAAGGGAGGCAAATTCCGCAATGACAAGACTGCCGGTAAAGCCTGCTTCACCTGGATCATTATTATCAATTGTTGGGTGCGGGCCAGCGACAAAAAGGCGACCTTCATCATTTAATTGCTGTAGGCGTGCGAGGTGAGCAGGGCGTGCTAACTTGCGTTTTTCCAGGCTATTTGAAATGTCGTCACTAATAATAGCGTAAAGCATTCAGTATTCTCTTTGCTAAAAATTTATAAAGGATTTTTCAGATATTAAAGAAACAAAGCTGGCGGTTAATCCTCGCTGCCATCGTTAATCACATCTTCTAATGTCAAATGCGTCAGAAGACGAATGCTGCGAAATACGTAAAACAGCGTGCCCATCATAATGATCATCATAGGTAAGGCAATTACCGGGTAGCTTAGGGCTGTCATTTTACCTAACTCCGCGTTGAATTCCGCAGTTCCCGGTTGGCTCACCAGAATAATTTTGGCCAAAATATAATTTAACGCGGATGATAAAAAGAAAGATGCGGCAATCATCAATGACGCATTGGTTAATGTTTGCTCGAAAGGCTTTTGTGTCCCGTATTGATGGAGTGCTGCATCGACCTTGTGAATTTTTAGCACCTTATCGTTGTAGATAAATGTTTTTACCAGCGGGTAGCGGGTTCTGATCGAGAAGAGCGTAACAATCCCAAGAATACCGGGGATGGCCGCTTCTTTTATCGCAAAATATTTGGGCGCTAGTTGCAACAAACTGAGACCACCGGTAAGTAACACGCTCACGATGCCCAATGCTGAAAATACGTTAATTTTTTTGTTGGTCAGAAAATCACGCAGCCCGTAACTAATGGGAAAAGCCAGAGCAACGATTAATCCCCAGGTCGCGCCCAAATATTCATCCCCGCTGAGCTTGGTTAAAATCAGCGTAGGGATAACAATATTCATTAATAGATTGGCGAAAAAACTTTCTTTTTTGGGTTTTGGCTGCGAATTTGTGGGTTCTGCAGGTGGTTTATCGGCTAACATGCTCACATTCTTTTCAGTGTTATTGTCGGTCATGACCAATCCTGGTGATGTATTTGTTGTTTGGAGTTTGAGTGATTTTTGATCTGCATTGCCATACCTATTTTTCTGACGGACTACTTAGCCCTGAGGCTGTGGTTGCGCGCGCAAAAGAGCGTGGCGTTGCGGTGCTGGCGATTACGGATCACGATACCATAGCTGCCCTTGGGATTGCACAAAAAGCCGCATTGGATGCGGGTATCACCTTGATCTCGGGGATAGAGTTTTCCAGTCAATGGGGTAAGGGCGGCGTGCACATTGTTGGCTTGGGGGTTGATGTAAATTCCCCTGAGCTGATTGCTGCGGTGGAGTTTCAGGAGCAAGCGCGTAATGCGCGCGCGCTGGCGATTGCAGAGCGCTTATGCAAAGCCGGATTTCCAGGTGCGTTGCTCGGTGCACAGGAAATTGCAGGTAATGCGACTTTGGGGCGACCACACTTTGCACAATATCTGGTAGCGGTGGGTGCTGTAAAAAACATCAATGCGGCCTTTAAAAAATATCTGGGTACAGGCAAGCCGGCCGATGTGAAATACCAATGGCCAGTGATGGATCAGGTAATTGGATGGATTCATGCAGCCGGTGGTGTGGCAGTGCTTGCGCATCCTGCCAAATATGAGCTGACGCGTACCAAGATGTGCGCACTGGTCGATTCATTTGTAGCAGCTGGAGGTGATGCGCTGGAGGTGATTAGCGGATTGCAGCCAGCGGCGTTGACTGAGGACTTGCTGCGTATCGCAAATGCGCGCTCACTGCACGCATCCTGCGGTTCCGACTTCCATTTTCCTGATCAAGCCTGGCAAGAGTTGGGTAGTTTTGGCAAGCTGCCAGCTCACGCCAAGCCAGTCTGGGAATTATTGGGCTTTAACCAGTAACATTATAAAATATTTTCTTCTCTGCCCAGTTCCTCAATGTGATGGGAGAGTGCCGCAAGGAGTCACTACAATGGCCCAGTTTTTTCAAATCCATGCCGAAAACCCCCAGCATCGCTTGATTGTCCAAGCGGCGGATATTATCCGCAAAGGTGGTTTAGTCGTATATCCAACAGATTCTGCCTATGCGCTTGGCTGCCATATAGGCGATAAGGATGCGCTGGAACGCATCCGCGCACTGCGGAAACTTGATAAAAACCACAACTTTACCCTTATGTGCCGTGATCTTTCCGAGATCGCTACCTATGCACGGGTTGATAATCAAGCCTATCGCTTGATTAAAAACCACACCCCAGGTGCCTACACTTTCATTCTGGAGGCGACCGCCGATGTTCCACGGCGCTTGATGCATCCAAAGCGCAAAACCATTGGTCTACGTGTACCTGATAACCCGATTGCTTTGGCATTGCTCGAGGAGCTGGGTGAACCCCTAATGACCAGCAGTTTGCTCTTGCCGGGTGAAGAGCTACCGATGACGGATCCCTACGACATCCGCGATACCCTCGAACATTTTGTCGAATTGGTGATTGATGGTGGTTACTGTGGGCTTGAGCCGACCACGGTAATCGATTTGACTGACAACACTCCGCAGCTGGTTCGCCAAGGCAAAGGTGACTTCTCACCGTTCGATCCTAACTAATTGATCTATATAGAAGTTACTTCTATGATCTACGCGCTGTCCGGCGCATCGCTAAATGGCTATAATGCCGCCCTTGTTGCCCGGTGCTAGAGCTGAGGCCGCTGATTCTATTGACCAAACTGTGAGCTATCTTGCGTGAGTGAAACCCTTGACACTATTACATCTTCGGAGGCATCTGCGGATCTTGCCAAACCGTCTGATGAAACTCCTATCGCCGCTGAAGCTAGTGCAATCAGCGAAGAAGGTGCAGTCGTCGAGCCGGTTGCCCATGTGCAAAAAGGACCCCAACAGGGCGAAATGCCTTTTGCGATGGTTCACGGAAAGGCTTACACCCAGCTACCACAGGATTTATACATTCCCCCCGATGCACTGGAAGTATTTCTGGAAGCATTTGAAGGGCCATTGGATTTATTGCTGTACCTGATTCGCCGTCAAAACATCGATATTCTCGATATCAATGTCTCGGAAATCACCTCCCAGTACATGGCCTACGTCGATTTGATGGAAACGCATCAATTCGAGCTGGCGGCAGAGTATTTGGTGATGGCTGCTATGCTCGCCGAAATTAAATCGCGCATGTTATTACCGCGTTCCTCGGAAGAGCATGAGGAAGAGGAAGATCCGCGTGCATCGCTGATTCGTCGTTTGCAGGAATACGAGCGATTTAAGCAAGCAGCAGTCGATTTGGATCATGTACCGCGCGTATCCCGCGATGTTTTTCCGGTAACTGTTGCGGGTCCGGATCGCAGTTTAACGCGGCTCGACCCCGACGTAGAGCTACAAGAGTTACTGCTGGCGCTATCGGAAGTGTTGCGGCGCGCTGATATGTTTGAAAGTCATCATGTGTCCAAGGAAAAACTGTCAACCCGCGAGCGCATGGCGCAGGTACTGGACACCTTGGCACATAACCATTTTGTCCCTTTTGTTAGCCTGTTCAAGGCAGAAGAGGGGCGCCTTGGCGTTGTCGTCACCTTTCTTGCGGTGATGGAATTGATTAAAGAATCGCTGGTGGAAATTGTTCAAAGCGAATCCTTTGCACCTATTCACGTGAAAGCCAGAACACAATGACAAACGAAATTGATATCACCGAAGATTCTCTTGTCGATCAAGATCTCGATCAATCAGCAGGCGTTGGCGAAGAGCCTCGCGCCTTGTTTGAAGAATCCGACACTGAGGAATCTGCGACTGTACCGGTAACCCAAATGCCGGTCGACGCCGAATTACTGCGTAAGATTATTGAGGGCGCCATATTGGCCGCCGGTCAGCCGATGACGATTGCACGGCTGTTGGAATTGTTTGATGCAGAAGTTGCACCGAGTAAAGACGAGATCGCTGCGGCGCTAATTGATATTCAAGCAGCAAGCGCGGATCGTGGATTTGAATTAAAAGAAGTGGCTTCCGGCTGGCGTTTTCAAGTGCGCGACAATCTTGGCCCTTGGGTGAATCGTTTATGGGATGAAAAGCCGCAAAAATATTCACGCGCTTTGCTCGAAACCCTCGCGTTGGTTGCTTATCGTCAACCTATCACGCGCGGTGATATCGAAGAAATTCGCGGTGTGGCGGTGAGTTCGCACATCATGAAAACCTTGTTGGAGCGCGATTGGGTCAAGGTAGTGGGGCATCGCGATGTTCCCGGCCGGCCATCACTTTTTGCTACGACGCGGCAATTTCTGGATTATTTCAATTTAAAAAGTTTGGATGAATTACCTTCGCTTAGTGAACTTCGCGACTTGGATGAATTAAATCCGGTGTTGGACTTGGGTGAAGCAGGGTTGGGCGAAAAAGATACAGATCCGCCTATCCCCGATGAAAATCCTCCGGTGATACTGGATCAACTTGACGCGGTACCGGCTGATGCAAAAACCACTTTCTTTGAAGATGGTTTTGTTGATGGTGAAGAAGCTTTTGTCGATGCAGATGAAGTGACAGTGTCCGCTGAAGCTCCACTTGCAACGGCAATAGAAAATGAAGAAGAACCCCGCAGCGAGTAGCTGCTCAATAATCTATGGTGAAGAAAATCAACCGTGATAAACCTGAAAAACCTACCAAGGCTGTGAAGCCAGTAGTTGCTGGCAAACCTAAATCCGCTGAGAAAAAAGCAGTTGCGGGTAAATCAGCAAAATCTAATGCGACTCACAAACGAGATGTGAGTGATCGACCTGCTAAAGCAACATCGGGGAAGCCTGCGTATAAGTCAGCATCTTCACCCAAACCAAAAGCGACACAAGTCGCCGATGAAAAAAAATTAGCGCCAGCAGCACCTGTCGATGAAAAATTACAAAAAGTGCTCGCTCGTGCTGGTATTGGTTCGCGCCGTGAAATGGAGCGAGCAATTGAAGCGGGCCAAGTAAAAGTCAATGATAAAATCGCTAAATTAGGCGATAGAGTCATGGCGCAAGACAAAATTTTTGTGAACGGCCAGCGAGTCGTATTGCGTAGCGAATTGACGCGTCGTCGTGTGATTCTATACAACAAGCCTGAAGGCGAAATTTGTTCGCGCTCTGATCCAGAGGGTCGTCCAACCGTCTATGGACATCTGCCACCTTTAAAAGGTGAGCGCTGGATTTCAGTGGGGCGTTTGGACTTTAATACCAGCGGCTTATTGTTGTTTACCAATGATGGTGATATGACAGCTAAATTAACGCATCCTAAATTTGAAGTTCGTAAAGTGTATCACGTGTCTTTAGATAAAAAAATGTCTACAGAAGATTACAGAACTTTATGTGAAGGTGTTGAGTTAGCAGATGGATTTATTAAACCGGATGCAGCTGAATTTGTTGGAACAGGAAAATTTGAATTAGGTATTGAAATTCATAGTGGTAAAAACCGAATTGTACGTCGTATGTTTGAACACTTGGGTTACGAAGTGGTTAAATTAGACCGTGTTGCATTTGCAGGTTTAACTAAAAAAGATCTACCTCGCGGTAAATTCCGTTTCTTAACTGAAAAAGAAATTAGTTTTTTGAAGATGTTAGGATAGAACTTAGTTATAAGTTATGAGTGATGAGCTTGTCAGTCTGAGCTGTCACACTGAGCGTAGTCGAAGTGGTAGTCGAAGACAAATAATAAGGAGAGATATGCAGAAATGTATATCTCTTTTTTATTGTCATGCTGAACTTGATTCAGCATCTCTTCTTTAGTATATTTGAAAATAAACTCTGCGCTCTTTGCAAAAAAACTTTGCGTACTTTGCGTTTAAACACTAAACTACCATGAAAAAAATCTATTACCTCTCAACCTGCGATACTTGCAAACGTATTATCTCTGATCTGGAATTAAAAGAAAAGAAATTCATTTTTCAGGATATTAAAACAGAAAAAATGACTGCAACACAGCTAGAAGAAATGCAGAAAGCCGTTGGTAGTTATGAAGCCTTATTTAGCCGTATAGCAAGGAAATATAAAGAATTGAATTTAGCATCAAAACAATTAACTGAGACTGATTATAAAAACTACATTTTAGAAGAATACACTTTTTTAAAACGTCCGGTTATTTTTATTGGTAAAAAAGTATTTGTTGGTAACAGCAAAGCTGTGATCGAAGCGGCTAAGGCAGAATTAAAGTAATACATTTTATATCCCCCTTTGGAGGGGGCAGGGGGAGGAATTTTTTAGAATCTTTCATTTTTTGTGTCACATCGAGCTTGTCGAGATGTCAAGACATCTCCCGCCTTTCAGGCACCCTCTTCAAAGAGGGAATTAGTTAAATGCAAAAATGAAATTGTAACTTTATTAAATGATGTAAATAAATTCCTCCTTTGAAGGAGGTGTCCGCAGGACGGAGGATGTTACCTCTCATAAAACTCAATAGGCAATCCATCCGGATCTTCAATAAACGTAAAACGTTTGTTGGTGAGATCATCCAACCTCACACCTTCGTGTTTGATGTTGAGTTTTTCAAGCTCATTTAAAGTTGCTGTAAGATCATCCACCCCAAATGCCAAATGCCTTAATCCACAGGCTTCCGGGCGCGATACACGTTTTGGTGGATCAGGAAAAGAAAATAATTCAATACAATACTTGCCATTTAATGCCAGATCTAATTTATAAGAGGCTCTCTCGGCACGGTAAGTTTCTTTAATGATCGTAAAACCTAAAACTTCTGTATAGAATTTTTTAGACTGCTCATAATCCGAACTGATGATGGCAATGTGGTGTATAGAGTTGAGGTGGAGCATAGTAGCTTCTTTGAAATAAAAAGTTATTGTCCTCTCTTTATATTAAATCCAATTTCAACTTCTTGTTTATTGAAAATCTTGTTTAACTCCTGAAGTTTGGCTTGATATTCATCTAAATTAATTACCTCCAAATCTCTTAAGTGGCCTAAATTGGTAAATTGAAGTTCGTAATTTAAGTGTTTGTTTATTTGACCATATTTAATTAGTAATACAGAATTTCTTTTAGATTTAAGTGTTTTTATAAATGAATTAAGCTCCTCAAAACTTGGTTTTTCTTCTAGAAATTCAATACCATTATTATTTTGTTGAGTAATAAAAAAAGTGTCTCTGTATAAAAAAAAATAGATTGTCCCACAGGCTAATGATAAAGAAAAGTAAAACAAATCAATGTTTTTTTCCATTTGGACAGGACTAAAACGCATTAAGAAAAAAAAGACAGCGAAAAACAATAAAATGCTTGATGCTATTAGCCAACCTGTGTTTGGTTTTTTTGTTTTAATTGTTTTAAAACCTATAAATTCATAATCAATATTGTATTGAGTAGATTTAAATAAATTTTTTTGTTTTACCTAAACGTAATTTTCATGTAGTGTAAAATCAAATTTATTAAAGTGGTTGTCTTTTTGTTGAAATTTCTCGTTCATTTTAAAAAATCACAGCTGTCATTTAGGCTTATAGAATTATGCAAATATAACCCTTTTCAAAACAAAAAAGCCTCAACTAAGTTGGGGCTTTTAATAATATAATTCAATCTACTTATCTCGTTTCTTTAACCACTCACTCACAGCAGGCGCTAATTCTTTTTGAGATTTACCTCCAACAAACACACCAATGTGTCCGCCTTTAAAGCTGTATAATTCTTTATCGGTACTTCCTACATGGTCGTTTAACGGAATGGTTGCAGCCGGTGGTACTAAATGATCTTCGGTTGCGTAAATGTTTAGTAAGTTACTGGTTAAGTTTTTTAGGTTTACTTTTTTGCCACCAACTTCTAATTCGCCTTTCACCAATTTATTATCCTGATATAAGTCTTTCATAAATTGTTTNNAATTTAAAGCATTCTCCGGCTTGGTCAGGGCTTTCGCTGATCCATTTTTCCATGCGTAAAAAGTTCAGCAATTTATCTTTATCATCTAAAGAGTTTGATAAAGTTTGTTGCTTTTGAAATTTCATCATTGGCTTCAGCATATCAAAGCCTTGATTTAAAAAGTCGCCCGGGATGATGCCGTTAAAACCTGCAACTATTTTATCCATGTCCATGTCCTTGCTCCAACGGAACAATAAACCATCGTTGGTGCTAAAATCAATGGGTGTAACATGCGTTACTAAGTTTTTTATTTTGTTTGGATACAAAGATGAATAGATCACACTCAACGTTCCACCCTGACAAATACTTAAAATATTTATTTTTTCAACGCGGTTTTTCTTGCGTACAAAATCCACACAGTTGTTGATGTATCCATTTACATAATCATCAATGCTTAAAAAACGATCAACCTTTGTTGGATAGCCCCAATCAATTAAATNNATAAGGTTAATTTATCTTCGTTATACACAGCTGTTTTAGGAGTCGTAGCAATTTCTACGTCATCAATCTGATTTAAGGTTTCGTAGCTTTTCAGCAATTTAGAACTCATGTTATTAAGTTCTTCCACAAGTTTATTTTCCATAGTCGCAGGGTTTATCGTTTAAATTTACAATTTATTATCGTTCGATTAAAAAATTATTTGATGATTTCATATGAATTATCTCCTAAAATAAATTCGGTTCTTACGTCGTCAATATAGAGTTTCCCTTTATTTTCATTGTTCCAAATAAATAAGCTTACATGATCTATATCCTTCCAGTTTTTGAATTGTTCGCCATTTAATTCATAACCAAACTCCTTGTAATCCCAGGAGTTTTTCATCATAAACTCGTCTTTAATNNGAAAAAGGATTTTGTTTATCTAATAGTGCTGAGCGCTTACCGGAGTGTTGTTTCTCTTCGGTAGTTGAACCTGAGTAAAGATTATTTTCCAAATTTTCCAAATAGGTTTTATGTTTAATGATAGTGCTGGGAGGAACCACATACATATTTGTTTTATGCAGTCTGAAAAAGTTTTTCCAGAATAATTCTTTGTAGGTGTAGTTTTCATCCAATATGCCGCTGTGTAATTGCTTATTTTTTAATTGGTGATAGCCTACTAATAAAAGGATTAAAGCGATCAAGCTTATTTTAAGGAATTTATTGGTGGCAGATTTTGTAATGAGAGCAGCCAATAAAATAGCTAACAAGGGATAAAAATCAATGATAGTTCTGGTTGTAATTGGCCAGTACCACCACGAGCTATAAATATAGATCACTAAAAAAAATAAGGCTGGAAAAATTATTTTTTGTTTCAATGAGTTTAAACAAGTTACGCCAATTAATGATAATAGGGCCAAGGGCACATACACAAATAACCCGGCGTGGTAGCTAAATAACACATCAGCTAATCGTGGCTTATTAAAATAAAATTTTTCGTCGGAGTAGGTGTAGGGGATAAAAGATCCGGTTTGTGTGTAAAGAATATGTAGTTGCCAGATAAGTGGTAATGCTAAACAAGCTAAGGCTAAGATGTGTATTTTTTTAAGATCCCATCCTTGTTTTAATTCATTGAAAAACCCTTTTGGTATAAATGCAGGGATGCTCAATAAGATGAGTCCATTCAAAGGTCGGATACAAACAATGATGATGAAACAAAATGCAGCCAGTAATAAATGAGTAGCGCGCTTAGTATTTTGATTAAAAAAACAATATGTATAATAGAGAAAGATCGTTATGAATGTAAACGAATAAATGTGCGATTGGGAATTGATGTTGATCGCATAGTAGAATAAATAGGTGCCATAAAAAATAGCAATGGGGGTGAGGGTGGCCGCCAGTTCGTTTTTGAAAATAGCTCGCAATAATTTTCGTAAATAAAATAAACCTAAAAACAGATAGCACATACTGGCAAAGCCAATCCCTAATTGATAAGGCAAAGAAAAGCCATCAGCCGGATAGTGGAACACTTTTGCAGATACATGCGAAAGCATAAAAAAAGGCATCCACAAAAACGACAAGCCCTGGTAATACTTGTTGATCTTTCTGTTTTCGTAATGAACTAAGAAATTCTCATCAGGTACTGCAAAGGCGCAATACACATAATTAGCATCATGAACTTTATTAAACCATTTAAATTCATAATTGCTGTCATGGTAAATAAACTTTNNAAACTTGTGGTAATCAGAATTGAGAGGGCGTGTATAAAAAAACACTAAGGCAATGGAGATGAAAAATCCCATATAGATTTTATTGTATGTGTTTTTTAACCAGGCAAAGTACATAAACGAACAATGTAGTAGTAAGGTAACAAAAAAAGGCTGCCCACAAACACATCGGCAGCCTCTCTTATTATTGTGCTATGAACACAAGTGGGGATTTATTTCTTTTTAGCTTTAGCTGCTTTTTCTTCGTCAAATAATTCAACTGAAGCGGCATTTTGCATTGCTAATTTAGTTTGTAATTCTTTTACTGTTTTCTTTAGATCGTGAATGGTTTGGTAAACTTCTTCCATTTCACTTTTAAACATAATTGGAAATTGCTCAAATACATTTTCGAAATGTTTCTCNNAAAATTCGTCTGTTGCAAATAATTCAGAGAATAATTTTTCGTTGGTTTTAACCCACTCATTATATAATTCAGTTGCAGTTGGCATTGTAAAGCTACCAGCTTGCATGTTTTTATATTTCTCTTTAGTTTCTTCAGTTAAAGCTTCCATAGAGGCTTGCATTGTTTTGTATAAGTGCGATTGTAATTCAGATTGTTTAATGCTGAATTCAGCTACTTTATCCATTAAAGCAATAGTTGCTTCTACGTTTTCTTTTTCTTTACCTGGATTTACCATATTCAATAAAGGTTCAAACGTTTTACCAAACACATTGTTTATGTTAGCATACAATTCTTTCATTTTTTCTGAGTTACCGGAAAACATTTCAGGAAATTGAGCTTGCATGTTTTGCATTTGTGCATAGTATTCTTTTCCTAAACCATTTTGGCTTACAAAGAAATTCTGAACTTGTTTCATTGAATTATCATAAACGTCTTTTAAGCTGGCGTTATGGAAAAATGAACCAAAGATTTGTTCAGTCATTTTTTTGTAATTCTCAGTATTATAAATGTTTTTCCAAGTTTCCATGCTGAAATCCTGATTTTGGATCGCTTTCATCATTGGTTGGAACATCTCTTGTACTTTAGCATACATTAAACCACCTTCAAACATGTTTTTAAACATATCTGCATTAAAAGGATTGTTGATGTTTTTAGAGAATGTATCGTAAGATGTATTCATCGTACCCATCCAGCTATTAAAAATATTAGTCCAGGCATTGTTCATGCTTGAGAAGCTAGTATTATAGTCATTAGCATTTTTACCAAAGTTGATCATTGAATTGTAAATACTTTGATTAAAATCAGTCAGTTGTTTAATTCCTGTCATTTGTTGAGTGTACCAGTTTTTGAAAAATTCTTCAGGTTTGGTATCACCATTCATAAAAGGATTTGCACCGGTTGCATTCA
>DQHS01000325.1 GCA_003524365.1 Cellvibrio sp.
CCGCGCAAATCCAGCTCAACACCGCCCATCACCGCGGTGATATCACCGCCTTTAAAATCCTGCGCGTTGCTCACCGTTTTATTGCCGCCCATGACGACACTGATATCGAGGCAGGCATTATCCGATGAACCTTGTTCACCCGATCCAAAGGCCAATGAGCCAGTACCGTCTTGCCACTTGTCTTTAAACATGATGTAGGCACCCACCGCGATCAATATTGCCGGCCACCAATCCCACAAATTGATATTCAGGAGACCGAGATGTTTCAGCGTCAAAACCATNNTACCACGCCGACAAAAATCAGACCGCCGCCGATAAAAATGCTGGAGCGCCCCTTGGAATGGAGTATTTTCAGAATACCGACAGCAATAAAAACCGTGGGCCAGAACTGAAAGAAATGCAGGGACTCAAAAATATTCAATTTATCGATTAAGGCGAGCAAGCCAATGATCAATATAAAAGCGCCAATCACAACGCGCTGCTGGGGATTCGTGTTAGCCATAATAAACTCCTTTAGGATATTGACGGTGATGTTGCGACCTTAGAGCAAACCTTTTGCCCTGTCGCGCGCTTATCGGCCACTGGCGAAAATAGTCGGTGAATAACGCCGCACCCTGCACTTTGCCGGTAATTGTCTATACTCCTTAGCATTCCATAAAGAGAGGTAATGCCATGCTGACCAACCGCCCCTATGTTTTGGACGATGAAGTCGATTTTCTGCATAACTATTATGAGCGGCTGGTCGTGCAGGAAGTGCACGACCAAAGCGAGCGGGTCCAACAGGGTGACCGGGATTTCCTTGCCGATGTAGCCTGCGTTGCTTTGAACCGCATGCCGCCCCGCTATATTCGCCACGATGTGGATATGACTTTTTTTATGTCGCCACAGGATATGGTGGAGATCGAACGCAAAGTCAGCCAAGCGGTGACCGATGCGCTGAATTATGTAGAGAGCCGGGAGCGCGGCGAAAGCCCTAAATTGCCGCCCGTTGAGGTCTCGCTGATTTCCACCCGTGGGGATAAACCCACCAAAGCAGGCAAAGCGGTTGCAGCAGAAAAAACCGAAGAATCCAAACCGGGCAAGGCGCCAGCCAAACCTAAAACGCCCAAGAAAAAGTAACATTCAACAACACACAAGACCCCAAACAAAAAGGCCAATTACTGGCCTTTTTCGTTATTGGTGTACTCCAATTTGGCCGCATCCGACGGTATTTCTGAAATCACTTGGGAGCCACTACCGCAGGCAATTACAGTGCGCATGGCCGCTTCCACGCTTATATGAGGCAGAAGTTCAACACACTCGGCCGACAAGTGATAGACAAATCCGGATGTCGGAATGGGGGCAGTGGGTACGTAAACCGTGTAATCGCCGTTGCCATGTTTCGCCGTGACAATTGCTGTCACCGAAACACCAGCCGCACGCCCCATAATATAGGCTCGGCACACTTCGCCCTTCAGCAGCGAGGTATTTCCTTCGCCGCCCAATAATTGCGAGACCACTTCGCGAATCGTTTTATAACCCGGTGCAAGGCGTGTTAACCATGCGTCGAGTTGATCATGCACCCACTCGCCCACGCTGGTCTTAATGAATAAACCAATCAGAAAAAACGCGCACAGCAGTAAGAGAACCCCCAGCACATCGGCCATATGATTGGTAAATGCTGTTTGCTCAACCAGCCAATGGCTCAGCGGTTGGATGATAGAGCGAACTAATCCGAGCAGCCATTCGACCAGCCACAAAAAAATCGCAATTGGCAGGATTACCATAAATCCACCGATCAGGGTAATGCTGACAAACGAACGCAAACGCTTCATGATTAGAGCCTTTCTAATAAAGATGGATTAACTGAGTGAAACAGTTTTTTAGCGCACTATTGTGCATCAGCCTGCTTTGTTTAGCGAACCTGCTACCGGTCACAGTCTATGCCGCCGCACCGATTTCTTTTGAAATACTAGCCGAACGCACCCATAAACCAACCTTGTTTACCCAAGGGTTGTTGGTCGATGGCGATCATTTTTATGAAAGCAGCGGGCTTTACAATCAATCATTATTGGTGACCTACCCTATCGCAGAACCGGCAGGCACATGGGCAAAAATTTCAGCGCCCTTTACCAAAAAACAACCTGTTCCAGCACGCTATTTTGCTGAAGTTCTGGCACTTCTGGGTGACAAACTCTATCTACTCACATGGCAAGAACAAACGCTACTGATCTACGATAAAACCACACTCAATTATCAAAAAAGTCTGAGCTACAAAGGCGAAGGCTGGGGTTTAACCACCGATGGCAAACAACTGATCCGCAGCGATGGCAGTGACACACTATACTTTCACACTGCAGATGATTTTACCGTTACAAAAACGCTAAAAATAACCGATGAAGGAAAAGCCGTTGCACAGCTGAATGAATTGGAATTCGTGGAAGGATTTATTTGGGCCAACATCTGGCACCAAGACCGCATTCTTAAAATTGACCCAGCAACAGGCAAGGTACTAGGCGAGATGGATTTATCTGGCGTCAAGCAAAAACTTCAGCTCAACAATAGCGAGCAGGTTTTAAATGGTATCGCATGGGATGAAAAACGAAATGCTTTTTGGATAACGGGGAAAAACTGGCCGAAAATGTTTTTACTTCGGATAAGACCGTGAACCAAAAAAATTACCCCGCTTGATGCGGGGCAATTTTTAATCTACAAGCAAGGACTACCACGTACAACAGGAACCTGAGCCGCGCTAGCGGGTTTGGTTCCCTGGAAACCAAACTCTACCGTCTGACCCGGTTGAATCATTGCATTCCAATCCAAATTGCCCGCCGCGTAACTGCCGGGAATTCCGCTATACCAAAGCTGGGCATTCCATAAATTAGTCACTTTGGATCCATCGCTATACTGCCAATTAATCGACCAGCGATTAATTGCGCGGGTACCCATGTTTTTAATGCGGATCGCCGCCGTAAAACCATTTTGCCATTGGCTATTCACAACGTAACTGCAAACAGCCGTAGGTGCCAGCGAGCTTGAGGAACTGCGCGATGAACTGGACAAACTGGAAGGCCTAATTGAACTGGAAGACATACTGGAAGGTTTTGATGAGCTCGATGAACGTATTATTGATGAGTTTGAACTGGAGCCGATGCAATTGTCAGACGACGCATCATTACGCTGAATTGTGTCTGTTGCGATTCCACCTCTACCATCATTTACCGTGAGTTTTATCGTGTAATAGTGTGGTGGCTGCATACTAAAACGTATCTCTGGTCCGGTTCCATTTAGCGTCGAATAATTACCGGTGACTTCCCATTGATAAGTAAGCGCATCACCATCCGGGTCATAAGATTCCAGTGCAGACGCATTCCCATAAACTCCTGCAGGGCACCCGCCGGATGACTGCTTAAAAAACGTTATTGCCGCCACTGGAGGATTATTTGCGGAGCTGCTTGATGAACTTGACGAACTGCTCGAATTTGTGAAAATTGATGCAGTTTTTGCGGTCGCTTTAATTCCGTTGGGGTCATTGAAAAGCGACTCGCCCCAATTGGTCAAATTAGTTACATCCCAATTATTGGCCAGATCCAGCGAAGCGTTTTGGTTGCCACTCCAACTCCACGCAAAATAGCCCGTACCAAACTCCTCGGCATACTGCATCACTGATTGTACGGGCAAGTTGTACACAACTGCGGGGCGAGGTCCGGTATTATGCGGATGATAATAAGGGACAGGCCCAAAACCGCCGATAACCAAAGGCGCCCCCAACTGCGCAAAACTGGCGATATAATTCCGTGCTTTTAACGGGTCAGTGTAGGCATCAAACATATCGATGGAATACAGAAGGTTGCTCGTCAGATAACTGCCCGAATTTTTATTTTTTTGCGCAAATTGGAGCATGGCCTTATCGGTATCCTGCCCCCATTTATTTCCATCAATCATAATCATGAATCCCCCCGGCAAGGCATCTCTCAGTTGCCCTAAATAGGTATTCATGCGCAGATCATAATCCTGACTCGTGTAGTTCGAATCAAATATTTGGTTACTAAAGCCAATAATAATATGTGACTGCGCGCCATTCAGTGCATCGCGCATATCCGACAGCCCCCAGTAAGTCGCTATAACAGTCGGACTCACCGAACCTGCTCCTTGGGAATAACCACTGGCATCATTCGCCTCCAGTACGCAAACCAGCTTGTTATCTTTACAAGCTTTAATAATGTCGCGAACTTCCAACGTAGCCTTACGCGGAAACTCTCCGCTAATCCATGTAGGTTTTATCGGCAACTCAATCTGGGCCGAGTTTGCGCCCATTGCAGCTACGTCTTTAATGGCTTGTAATGTTTTTTCCGGAGCCAAGGTGTGATCAATAGTCACGCCACGGAAAATAAACGGATTGCCCTTGGGGTCCAGTAATTTTCCGTCCTGAACAGTCCAAAGAGGATTAGCAGGAGGTGATAATGCAAGTACCGGCGCGGCGAACACGCCAAGGCTGGCAATAGCCAGCGCCTTTTTCAAAAAAAATTTCTTTCTGAGAGAAGAGTTTTTCATAGCATTTCCTTTTGAAATACAGCAGATGATGAATTAAATCTATGATTTTTTATAAGTCATTCACCATCACGATATGCGTTATGGCAAAAAAGCAAATAACACAGTGGCATGATGGTTGAGACCCAGCTCTCTCACCGTTGAATAAAATTATTGATAGTTGAACAGAACGTCTGATAATTATTGTTAGTATGAAAACGTAATGACTTGGTATTGATGGTATTTATTGTTGGCGAGGCTAAGCTTGCATGGACAAGGGTTAAGACGCAATCGATTTGAAATCTATTTAACCAGCAGAATTGCGAATTAGTCTACAATTTCTGCCGGCTCTCACTAAAACTTTTTCCTATAAAAAGTGGCTCATAAATCGGCATTTATTTTGGCGTGCTTTTTAACATCTCCGCTAAACCTGCGCCCACCAATGCTGCACCACCTTGGGCCCAACCACCATCCACCGGAATGACTGCACCCGTAATGTAACTGGCAAAATCTGATGCTAAAAACAAACAGGCATTGGCAATATCATCGGTTGAGCCCATGCGCTGGAGCGGCACGGATTTTTTTACCGCAGCACGAATCGCATCATTCGGCGCCAGCCGCTTCATGCCTTCCGTATTATCGATTGGGCCGGGAATAATTGAGTTAATCCGAATGCCTTT
>DQHS01000223.1 GCA_003524365.1 Cellvibrio sp.
ACAAGAATCGCAACTTTATCCAGAACTTGAGCGACTCTGGGCGTTTGCAACAATAGAAGATATGCAAAACCAGTTGGATTATTACGGCGAAGATGCGGACATTAAACAGGCCATTACCGACCTAGCTATTGAGAAAGGCTTAGTTACACCCTATACATCGATGGTCGTAATGCGTACGGAAGAATTTGCAAAGCGCGGGATTGAACGAAAAAATGCCCAGCGAGTAGCCGATGAACAAGCAGCCCAAGTGAACCGCCAAAACACGGCCGTTCAAGATCACCGTGTTGATCGTAACCAGCCTTTATACAACACACCAGCACCGAGCCACAGTAGTGGTAGTGGTGGATCTATGAACCTCGGAATGCTGCTCATATTGATGTTGTTATTTGTTGACGGTGCAATGCGGAAAGTACAATCGAGCACCAAGAAAGCGGCATCCAAATACTAACTCGCGCGGATAAACAAGATGATCAGCTGCAACCAACACGACTATATCGAAATCGTCTGCATGTACCACTACCCGATTAAACTCACATTAAGATCGGGCGATATCATTCAAGGAGTTGCGCTGGATACACAGCGCAATAAACAACGCGATGAATGTATAAAAATTGATATAGAAGGTGTTAAGCAGTTGGTGGTTTTGGAGGAGATTAAGATATTGGAGGTTATGGTGGTAAATCCCCACCTGCAGAAAGTTACATTTGAATAATCGACTTATATTCCTCTCCATAAAAAACGGCTGATAAATTATCAGCCGTTTTTTATTTAACTCAACCTCTTTTACCAACCACACCTCTGCCCTTGATTTTCTTTTTCCAACCACTGCATCAGCGGTGCAAAATAATCGATGATGGCTGAAGCATCCATTTGGCGGGTGCCTATGGCTTCTTCCAAAACATCTTGCCAGGGTTTGCTGGCGCCGGCAGCGAGCATGGTTTGTAATTTGGCACCGGCTTCTTTGCTGTTGTAGATAGAGCATTCGTGTAGCGGGCCTTTAAAACCAGCCGCGTCGCACAGGGCTTTGTGGAATTGGAATTGCAAAATATGCGCGATGAAATAGCGTGTGTAAGGAACATTCGCCGCTATATGATATTTTGCGCCCGCATCAAAATCCTGCTCCGTACGCTCAACGGGAGCGCTTATGCCTTGATATTTTGTGCGCAGCTCCCACCAGGTTTTATTATAATCTTCTGGTTTTATTTCACCGGAAAATACTTTCCAACGCCATTGGTCAATTAATTTTCCGAAAGGTAAAAATGCGATTTTTCCGAGCGCCAACTTCATTTGTTGGTTGATAACGGTTTGCTCGCTGCTTTCCGTACTCTCAATTAAGCCGATTGCATTTAAATAGCCAGGGGTAATGGATAACACAATCGTATCGCCAATTGCTTCATGAAAGCCGTCATTAGCGCCGTTTTGAAATAACATGGGTTTGTCGTTATAGGCTAGATCATAATAAATGTGGCCTAACTCGTGATGAATAGTTTCAAATTCTTCATCTGTGGGTTCAACGCATTGTTTAATACGTACGTCTTCTTTGGCATCCATCGTCCAGGCGCTTGCATGACACACCACTTCGCGGTCACGCGGTTTGGTGAGCATGGAGTTTTTCCAGAAACTATCTGGCAGTGAACGCAAACCTAAAGAAGTGAAAAAGTTTTCTGCAATTTTGGTAATCGCAATGGCATCTTTCTTTTGTTTAACCAAAGCAGCGGTGATATCAAGATCGCCAACACCGGGATAAGGCTCTACCAAATCATAAATACTATCCCATTGTTGGCTCCACATATTGCCCAGCAAATGCGCGGGAATAGGTTTATCCAGAGGCGCTTTATCAACACCGTATTGTTTGGAAAGATCTGTGCGCACCTTACAATGCAATGCTTTGTACAAGGGTTCTACTTGTTGCCACAACCGCTCCACTTCGATTTCAAAGTCATTCGCGGGCATATCGTAGCCCGATTTCCAGGATGCGCCCATATCGCTAAAACCATAAGCGCGCGCGCCGCTATTGGCGATTTCAACATAGCGCTGATAGTCGGTGCGATAAGCGCGTGCAATGCTATGCCAACCCACCCAGGCATCGACCAGTTCGTTATAGTCACGGCTTTTGGCGAGCACGTCGGAGAGCTGGTTTAAATCGCGGCAATTTTCCGCAGCGCCTTTTTCAGAATCACCTTCGGGCTTGCAATATTTTCCTGCACCGTAAACACCTTCCATATGCGTACCGAGGCGTGCAAGTTCAGCGCGCGACTCAGGGGTGTCGGGCGGCAATAAGGTTTTGCCTTGGGTCATATTGATGTAGGCTTTTTGGGTTTCAGCCGACATAGGCGCATCTTTATAGAGACGCGCCTCCGCTAATAATTCTTTTTCCATCGCCATCCATTTTTCATTGGATTTGGTGGCAAGCATCGCAGAATCATCATTCAGGTAAGTGACATAAACCCACTGCGCGGCGTTGTATTCATAATAATTATCGAGATAGGTTTTGTTTGCACCAGCGATAAATTCATCTACCGATTTAGTGGGTTTAGTAGGCGTCGCACTAGCTTGATCACTATTGGATGGCGCTTTACTGCAAGCACCTAAACAACAGAGCGCAATACTGGAGAATAAAATGTTGCGCAGGTTAATTTTGTGTTTCATAACATTATCCTGTGAATAATTAATTAATTCCGCCCATACCGCGTTTCAGCAGTGGTGAAATTACCAACAAAAATAATCCAAACCCAACACCCACTACCGCAAGATATTCAAACAATCCGGTGTAAGTGACGAGCATGGCGGCGACATCCGATTTTTCCGCGGTGTCGATTGAAGCTAATTTGGATAAACGCGTTGCGAGAGTTTCTGAAAGCGCTGTAGCGACAAACCAAGTGCCCATGCTCACGCCTACAACACGAGGAATGGACAATTTGGTAACTGCGGATAAACCAATCGGTGACAAACATAACTCTCCTGTGCTGTGACAAAAATACGCGAGCACAAACCAGAGCGTTGCAACCTTGCCCAAGTCATTGGGAAATTGCGCGCCCAACACCAACGCGCCAAAACCCAAGCCCGCGAAAACAGTTCCTATCGCAAATTTTACGGGGGTTGAGGGATTAAGGCCGCGCGTATCCAGCCATGGCCAGAGTAGCGCAAAGGGAACGGCTAACAGCATAATAAAGGCGGGATTAAGTGCAGCAAATTGGCTGGCGCCGATGGTTGCGCCAAATACATCGCGATCCAGTACGCGGTCTGCAAATAACGTCATTGACGCAGCGGATTGTTCGAACAGCGACCAGAAAACAATGGTGGAAACAATTAGCACCATCAACACCAGCGTGCGCGTAAATTCAACGCTGCGATGACGGGCGAATCCGTAAAAAATAAACACTAGCAATGCAAGCAATGCGGCGTACAACCAATATTCTGTTGCATTATCGGAAACCTGAAATACCTGATTTTGTGTAAGCACACTGCCGATTCCAACAAAAATAACTAACGCAGTCAGAGTGAATACTGATTTTTTAGATTGCCAGGGATTGGAGTGAAGCATGGCGTAGGCGAGTATGCCAACTACACCTAACAGCAAGAAAATATTTTGGGTGATATGCACAACCGGTTCACTTTGCACCAACCACCAGATCAACGGCAAAGCAGCAATGCTGGCGATATAAATCCACCACTCTTGCTTAATACCTGCAAGTTTTGTGGCCAGCCATTCCTGATTGGGTGATTCCGCAAAACCTTTTAAATAACGTTGGCCATATAAAAAAGTGATCAAACCGAGAATCATTCCTACACCGGCCAAACCAAATCCGTATTTCCACCCATAGGTTTCACCTAACCATCCGCATACTAATGTCGCTACCAACGCGCCAACATTAATACCCATATAAAAGAGTGTAAAACCGGAATCACGGCGCGGATCGTTTTCGGGATAAAGCTTACCGACGATTACCGAAATATTGGGCTTTAAAAAACCAACGCCGATAACAATAAACGCAATAGCCGTATAGAAAACGTTGAGCGCGGCAGTATCCTGTTTGGTCACTTCAGTCGCGAGCACAGTTCCCGCCGCTAACACTTCACCTGTTGCAAGGGTCAGCGACTCAGTCAACACGGTACCTGCTGCGTAATACACAGCCTGCTGCCCTTCCACTGCCATTAAAAAATGGCCAATGGCCAACAAAATGCCACCGAATAAAACGGCGCGACGTGAACCCAGATAACGATCCGCGATGAGTCCGCCGATTACCGGCAAGGCATAAACCAGTCCCGCGTAGGCACCAAGAATATCCAGACCCTGATTATCGGAAAACAGATGATATTTCGTTAGATATAACAGCAAGATAAATTTCATGCCGTAAAAAGAAAATCGCTCCCACATTTCGGTTGCGAAGCACACGTACAGACCTTTGGGATGGCCGAGAAAATCGCCGCTAGTGTTGCTCATAATGGACATCTTTACTTATTAGTTTGTCGATAGTGCAACTCTAGCCTTTCAGGCATAAAAAAACCACGCGCATTATCACTGCGCGTGGTCCCTATCGCACCGCCTAAAAAGTCGCACTGTTTAAAAAGTCGCACCATTTAAAGAGTAACGTTGCTTAAAAATGCGCATTAACCCCGATAAAACCGGAGCGTCCAACCGCATCATAGGTTGCGGGATAGGTATTACCGCTATTCTCAGCCGTACCACCGTATTCATTACCCACGATCGGCGGTTCTTTATCCATAAGATTGTTAATACCTGCACGCAACTCAATTTGTTCAGTTAACGCATAACTCGCAAACAAATCGAAATAGTTATACGAAGGGATGGTGACCAAGGCATATTCGCTTGCGTCTGCAGCACCTAATGCGACTGCATCCTGCGTTAAACTGTCGAGATATTGCCAGCGCAGGCTGAGCGTTAACTCATCCAGCGACCAACTTAATGTTTGCGCGACGCGCCATTCAGGATCAGGTCGCAAACAAGATTTACCCACCAGCCCAACACAATCTACTGAAGGGAAAAGTGCTGCGTCCTGCTGAATATTTTCCATGACATGGACGGCATTCAGTCGATAATCCAAAACACCGAAGGATGCCAGGTCAAAACTGTAATCCGCAGTGATATCCACACCCTTGGTGCTGCGTTTGCCCGCATTGACGACGGAGGCATCAACACCCGTTTCTGTGCCCGACAATAAGGTACCGGTCAATGGACTGCGATAAATTCTTGAACAGAACAAACCGTCCGCATCTTTATCCAATAAATAACAACCATCCATAATATTTTGTTCAGACAGAGCAAGAATAACATTCTCGATTTCAATATCGTAATAATCCAACGACAGATTAAACGGAAGCGATTCAGCACTGTAAACCAGACCGACTGTCAGCGTATCCGCCTCTTCCGGCGTCAGGTCCGGATTACCGCCGATGTAGTTGTTGGTCTGGCCCGCCTGAATACTATTGAACCCACCCACTTTACCCGCAGGTACTCCGGTTTGTTCACAGAGCGTCACTAAGGCCGGGTCACTGAGCGCTTCATCTTCTGCGCAATAATCCACATTAAGATCGCCCGTTGAGGGCGTACGCGGCAATCCAATTTCCGCAAGGTTCGGCGCACGCACGGCATGCTGGAACAATGAACGGAAACGCAATGCATCATTCACCGCCCATTCGCCACCAAATTTATAACTGGTGTTGTCAAATTGATTGGTGGTCGTATCACCAATAACCACTTCATTTTCGTAATCCGCAACGCGTACTGCTGCTTCTAATGCAATCGTTTCAGCGAAGGATACATTTTCCACCAGCGGCACACGCACCTCGGCGAACAGCTCATTTACTTTTAATCCGGCATCTACTGCAGAACTACCGCCAAAACCAACCGAGTTGGCCGATGCAAGATTTTGATCCGGTAAATTTTCTGCATCCTCTTCACGGTATTCTATACCCGCAGCAAATTCGATTGGACTCACTGCTGATGGGAAAGTAATACCGGTTGCACCCGAGACCGAACCACCTGCTATAAATTGATCAGTCTTATTATTTTCATTCAAATTAAAGCGAATGAAATTCGCCATTTCAGGAGTAATGGTATTGGGGCCAAAATAATCTATCGGCACACAACCACCACTGGGATCCTGACAAACAATATCGCCCGTGTCCGGATCTACTACGGCGAGCATACCCTGCTGCGATTTATTGTAGTCCACATCATTACGGAAATTTTGTGCGCGCGACGTGCGGCCTTTTTGCGCAAATACTTCCCAATCATAATCGTCAAATAACTTGCCGCGCAGACCTGCCACAAATTGCATAGATGTATTTTCATAAAGCGAATCGCGCGTACCCAACTCGCTTAAACGTCGACCGAAGGCGATATCCACTAATCCATCATTTTGTGCAGCACCCTCTTCGACCGCATCCAGTTCCGCAAAAATTGCCTGATCTTGCGCACTTAGAAAGGGGTTTTCGATATTGAGTGAATAGGGGAAAAAGAAAGTGCCTGTGGGCGCGATAATGGTATCCACACGGCTATTTGCAAACGAGAAACGTGAGAAAAATTCAGTATCATCATTGATCTCGTAAGTACCAATAACGGTTGCGGTATATTTTTCTTGCGGTGTGACTAACAGGTTGTAGGGGTTAAAATTAAACGGTTGAACATCACTGGTGAGATTGCCGTTATCGTCAAACTGCACCCCTGTATCAACACCCACACCAAACGCCGGAATATCAACGGCAGTATAAATAGTCCCATTAGGATGGGTTTCACTACCACCGGGCTCCAGCATATTGTCCAGTGAGAACTCTGAAAATCCCCGCTCACCTTGGTAGAGCGCATCTTGTTTACTGTAGGACAAACTGGCAACCACGTTGCCTTTGCCATCATCCAAATTCCCACCAAAGGTCAAACTGAAATCATCGCGCTGCGCATCATTTTCAAAACTGGAAGATGTCGCAACATCAAGCTCCACCCCACTAAAATCTTTTTTCATGACAAAGTTAACAACACCACCGATCGCATCCGATCCATAAACCGCGGATGCACCCCCGGTTACCACTTCAACACGCTCGATCAAGGCGGTGGGAATCATCGCCAAATCGACAAAGCCGTTGTAATCATAAGGGACAAACCGTTTGCCATCGACCAATACCAGGGTGCGTTCTTCACCGAGGTTGCGCAAATTGACGGTTGCACCACCTTCATTACCATTGTTGGTATTGTTGCCAATAGCGGCAACAAAACGCGGGTCATCGCGCAAGAATTCTTCCGGGTTAATGGTATTGGCCATCCTCAGCTCTGCTGCATTGACAATAGCGATAGCGCTGTTCGACGTTAAATCAGGCCGTTTAATACGCGAACCAGTTACAAGGGTTTCTTCAATATTGTCGTCAGCGGATTCTGTCTGCGCATAAACCGGGGCAGCCACCCCCAACAACAAACCCGCAACACCCAATGTAATGAACTGAATACTTAACGATAACTGATGTTTCTTATTCATTTACTCACCCCCAAGGATAACCGATTGAAAAATCACTAGATGATACGCACGGAAAAAGCCCCACAATTCTTGACTAAAAATCACAATTAGAAAGTGGTGGTGGACAGCCAGATATAACAATTTCTTTATTGCACAACCACAGAACACGCAGGATCAACTTCAATCAAAAAAATCACTTTTACAGTTGCGGCTTTCATGCCAATTAGCTGCTATTTAACAGGCCGAGCCAATTGCTACTGTATTTTGCGTAAGAATCTACGTTTTCGTGGGAGTAATGATTGAGACGAGAATCCAGATCTATTTATAATATTTTCTTAACGTTGCGACTTAGCTTAGTGGAAATTTTTTGAATGCACCAGAAAGCATCAAATAAATGCACGAAAGAATTCATTCATGTATTAAAAGTGTGCGTGGGTGCAATATTTGAGATGAATCTTCACAGGTAAGAATGAGAAAATTTAGACGACAACTCATCAAAATACTGGCCACAAAAAACTTGATCATTTAAGCGATTGCAGTCAACAATTCAGCAATTGAGGCAACGACATAGTCAGGTTTAACATCTGACTGATCAAAATAGGGTTGGCGAAATTTTCCAGTTTTAACTAAACAACCTTTTATTCCGATTAACTGTGCCCCGCCTACATCGCTATCGATATCGTCACCAACCATCAGTGCATCTTCTGCTTTCACATTGGCTGAATCCAATACACGCTGATAAAAATCGCGATTGGGTTTACCCATGATGCGCGCGGTTTTGCTAGTGACATATTCAAAACCGGCGACAAAAAAACCGATGTCTGCTTTTAAACCCTCACTGGTTTGCCAGAAACGCCCTTTGTGCAACGCAATTAATTCGGCACCGTTGTGCATTACATTAAACAACCGATTGATCAGGCTTAAATCCCAGCTGTCGCCTATATCGCCAAGCACAATGTAATCCGGCTTGTTTTCGTCCCATATAAATTCCGTGAAATCCGTTTTGATCGCATCTGCTACCAAAGGCCAAATACGTAATGGGCGACCAGCCTGCTGCTGTAAATTGCGCAACTCGAGTGTCGCCGCCACAGCGGCGCTAATTAATTCATCAGCATCAAGCTGGAACCCCATCACCCGCAATTGCGCAACAAGTTCACCTTGTGATTTTGTCGTAGTGTTGGTGATAAAACGCAGCGCAATATCACGTTCGCGCAGTTGCGCAAGCGCAGCAATAGCGCCGGGAATAGGTTGATTGCCGATATAAAGAGTTCCATCCAAATCGAGCAGAATCAATTGCGGAAGCTGAGGCATTGGCCAACTCCTTTAACAGGTGATGATTCAACTATAGCGGTATTTGAGCCGCTCAATAAAAACGGCCGCGCGTTTGAGATGGCACTAGTTGTGACAAGATGCGTGGCAGGAAATACTTACGCAATAACCACACCAGCCTGCAACAACCGTGGGGGATTGCATGCAGTATGAGTAGCGCTGGAAAAAATAAACAACATTTTCAATGCAGCTTTTTAAACACCGCCTGCAACACTTCCTGCGAAAGTTCGGGGTCATCCACGGCACGTGCAATCACTTGCGCTCCTACCAGCGCGGCCAAGGTCGCCAAGGCCTGTTCGCGTTTTACCACTTCACTTTTTACCGTTTCATTTTTAGTAGGCAATATTTTTATCAGCGACGCCAATAACCGATTAAAACTTTGCGTAAACGCCCGCTTGATAAGCGGTGATTGCCGCGCTGCATCTGCACCCAATGCGGCCATCAAACAACCGCTGCCGGGATTATCGCGATGCTCGCAGGATAAATAGTTGGCGACGAATTGTTGGTAATAGCTGCCTTTGCCTTCATTAAAACGCACCTGATGGTGGGCAAGAATCTCATCGACTGCGCGGTCACACGTCTGCGCCATTAAATCCTCTTTGGAAGAAAAATGACCATAAAATCCGCCGTGAGTTAAACCGGCGCTTTTCATTAAATCGGCAATACCTATGCCATCAAAACCCTTCTCGCGAAACAGTCGGGTGGCGGTGCTCAAGATTTTTTCGCGGTTCTCTGCGGCCTGCTCTCTGCTAACTCTCATGGTGTTCCTCTTATTACTTATTCGTGCTTGATCAAACGCCTCGTTCAAGCACTGTAATTAAACCCAACAAAAATCTGATTGACTTTATACATGACGACCATCATATAATTACAAATGATGATCGTCATGTATAAATTCTAGCGAGGAAACATCCAATGAGCCAGCAGACCCGCATTGTAATTACCGGAATGGGGATAGCATCACCGCTCGGCTGCGTCATTGAGCCAGTATGGCAGAGGTTGCTCGCGGGTAAATCCGGCCTGCGCCGCCTGCCAGATGACATGGCCAATGACCTGCCCGTCAAAGTGGGCGGCGTGGTTCCCACTATCGAAGAGGATGCTAAAGCCGGTTTGAATCCAGATGCGTTTGTCACCCCCAAAGACCAGCGCAAAATGGATCGCTTTATTTTGCTGGCGCTGGCCGCCACTGAAGAAGCGTTGCAACAAGCAAAGTGGCAACCGGAAACTACTGAACAGCAAGAGCGGACGGCGACGATTATTGCCTCGGGTGTGGGCGGTTTTCCAGCGATTGCTGATGCGGTACGCACTGTCGATACACGCGGCACACGCAAATTATCACCTTTCACCATCCCATCGTTTCTCGTCAATTTAGCAGCGGGGCATGTCTCGATTAAATACGGATTTAAAGGGCCATTAGGCGCGCCGGTAACTGCCTGTGCGGCAGGTGTGCAAGCAATTGGGGACGCGGCCCGTATGATTCGTGCGGGTGAAGTGGATGTGGCGATTTGTGGTGGTGCAGAAGCCTGTATCCACACAGTAAGCCTGGGCGGTTTTGCGGCAGCGCGGGCGNNGGCACCAGCGCCGATGCCTATCACCTGACATCTGGCCCGGAAGATGGCGATGGGGCCAAACGCGCGATGGAAATGGCCATCAAACAAGCAGGTATAAAACCTGAGCAAGTCCAACATTTAAATGCCCATGCAACCTCAACTCTCGTGGGCGACAAAGGTGAACTTGCTGCGATCAAACGCGTGTTTGGTGACGAGGACAAGATAGCCGTGACTTCAACCAAATCCGCCACCGGTCATTTGCTCGGCGCTGCTGGTGGGATAGAAACTATTTTTACTGCACTGGCGTTGCGCGATCAAATGATCCCGCCCACGTTGAATCTCGAACATAAGGATGATGCTGCAGAAGGCGTCGATATAGTTCATGGCAGTGCTCGCGCAGCAATGCTCAACTATGCCATCTCTAACGGCTTTGGTTTTGGGGGAGTAAACGCCAGTATTTTGTTAAAACGCTGGGTGTGAGCCGCGCACCTCAACGCGTATACTGCGCACTCTTTTTTGCTGCAACAGTTGAGGAACAAGCATGTCGAAGTTTTGGAGTCAGGTGGTGCGCGAACTGGAGCCCTATGTGCCCGGTGAGCAACCGCAAATTGATGGTTTAATCAAATTGAACACTAACGAGAGCCCCTACCCGCCCTCGCCTAGAGTGATCGATATGATGACCCATGACGCCATCGACCGCTTGCGCCTTTACCCCGACCCCAATTCCAGAAAACTAAAAAATACTATCGCCCATTATTACGCTGTAACGGCGGAACAAGTGTTTGTCGGCAATGGTTCGGATGAAGTGCTGGCGCTGTTGTTTATGGCCTTTTTCCAGCAGGATAAACCACTGCTTTTTCCGGACATCAGCTACAGCTTTTATCCGGTCTACTGCAAATTATTTGGCATAGACGCGCAAACTATTCCACTGCGCGATGATTACACTATTAATTTTGCGGATTACCCAGCGGCCAATGGCGGCATTATTTTCCCCAACCCCAACGCACCTACGGCGATTGGCAAACCGCTGACGGAGATAGAAGCGTTGCTGCAACGCAATACTGAATCCGTCGTCGTAGTTGATGAAGCCTATGTAGATTTTGGTGCGGAAACGGCGATTGCGTTAGTGGATAAATATCCGAATTTATTAGTTGTACAAACCTTGTCAAAATCCCGTTCACTAGCAGGCATGCGCGTGGGTTTTGCAGTTGGCCATAAGGATTTGATCGATGCGCTTGATCGCGTGAAAAATTCGTTTAATTCTTATCCGCTTGATCGTTTGGCGGAAGCAGCGACTGTGGTTGCTTTTGAAGATGATACCTACTTTAAAAGCTGTCGCGATAAAATTATTGCCACACGCGATTGGACGGTCAGTGAACTGAATAAACTTGGCTTCAAGAGTTTGCCATCGCAAGCCAACTTTGTGTTCACAGAGCCTGTGGGTAAAAATGCAGCGGAAGTCGCGCAGTATTTGCGCGATCATAAAATTCTGGTGCGCTATTTTAACAAACCGCGTATCAATCAGTTCCTGCGTATTACTATCGGTACCGATGCAGAAATGCAGGCGATGATCGAGGTGTTAAAAACCCTCTGATCCTCTAGAACTCTGTCATAACCCTATTAAAAAGCCCGGGTAATATCCACAATGTTGTTCATTTAAGGATTTGTTGTCACTCTCGCGTAAGCAGGAGTTCAGCTTTTCGCTAACCTTCGCGGTTTATGCATCCCCGCGTTCGCGAGGATGACGA
>DQHS01000205.1 GCA_003524365.1 Cellvibrio sp.
GGGCGCCATTTTCCATGTTCCTATGGAATTGGATGTACCTCTCGAATCCATTACGTCACGGTTTAAATCCATCGCCACTCTGGATATGGATGGTAAAACACTGAGTGATAGCAGTTTTAAACATTTCGACTGCTATGTGTTCGGCAATGAAGCGCGCGGTATACCACGTGACCATCTGCAAACTATGAACGCGCAACCGTTTACCATTCAGGGTTGTGGTGCGATTGAGTCGCTGAATTTAGCGTCAGCGGTAAATATGTGTATTTATGAGTTGATGCGTTAATGATGTCTCGAATTTACTTCTTAATAATCTTTGCACTATGCTCACCCGCGGCAAGCGCCAACTGGTTAGATAAAGTCGGCGCGCTGCTCGATACTGCTTTAGCGCCCACAACAAACAATGTCAAATCAGCATTGGTAGCAACTACTGCAACCACTCATAACTTGCCCGCTCATTGGCGCACCTATTGGCTGGATGAACCGGAATTTGGTACACGTATATTTTTAGCAGACACAGGCAAACCTAGCGCACCAATAATTCTATTGATTCATGGCTTGGGGCAAAATGGCCTGCGCGATTGGTTGCTCATTGTGCCTGNNTTGCAGCCGAGCTGGAAAAACATTATCGCGTGATCATGATCGACCTGCCGGGCTTTGCTAAGTCCCCTAGCCCCAAAGCAAAATTATCACCCACACATTACGCCGATCTTTTGCACTTTGTTAAACCTTATTTCAGTAATAAACCGATTAGTGTAGTCGGCCACTCGATGGGCGGTGCAGTTACGCTACGTTATGCGCAGCGTTACCCTGCTGACATCAATCAAATTGCCCTTATCGATGCAGCGGGAATTTTACAGCGGACTGCATTTGTAAAACACAGCGCAACAGACCGCATCCCCGTAAACCCCGATGCCATGCCCAACGCACTATTAACCTATGCTGTGGGCCTACAGGATTTTAGTAACAACCTGATTGAAAAAATGTTACGACTACCTGACCCAACCTCACTGTTAGGTAAAAGTGAAATTGCGTGGGGAACAACACTGCAAAGTTATCCCAATATCAATGCCGCATTGAGTTTGGCAGAAGAAGATTTTTCATCGGCGATATTTGAGCAAACCAAACCCGTTTTCATTTTATGGGGTAATAAAGATTTAGTTGCGCCACCGCGCACAGGGCAATTGCTTGCCGCCAATCTGGCAGCAAGTGAATTAACCATAATTGCAGAAGCTGGCCACGTACCAATGGCCAGTCATCCGAAATATGTATCCACGTGGTTAATATCAAGTTTAAATAGCAAGCCAAAACCATTAGCACAGCCTACTATAGAAACTATAGTGACTAAACAAAACTACAACTGCGATCACTCCAGTGGCGAAACACTGCGCGGACAATATGCTCGTATCACGCTAACAGAATGTACTGGTGTATTATTGTATGGTGTTGTGGCAGACGAGTTAATCACCATAGATTCAGTAATAGAAATTCAAAATTCCATTTTTATCAGTAAGCAAACATCAATGACGATTAAAAATTCGGTAGTAATGATGACTGGCAGCACCGTTGAGGGCTCGGTATATCTTGATAAAGCTCGCATTGATTTCGCTGGGGTAAGGCTCGCAAAAGAAATACCCTTTAAGGTAAGCACGCGATCACGCATGGTGTTGTCAGTGAGTCGCGCGGGTGACAACCGCTATCTACATAGCGATCTGCAACTGGAAAACACTGCTTACTAATACCAATTGGCGCAGCTGCAAGACGCTGCGCGTGTATCGGTTGACTATGAGTAAATCTATTTTTTAAGAGGAATGGCAGCCATCAAGCCACGGGACAGTAGACCAGGAAATACACTGTGGTGGTTTTCGTCTTTTATAATTTCGACCTGCAAATTCAAGCCGGTATAATTGCGCGAGCGCAAGGCTTTTTCAAAAGCCAATGCATCATCAGCCATTTGTTTGTTATTCAAACTACTATCATTTTGATCCGCATAAATCATTACATGCGCTCTTAACGTTTTATGTTTTTCAGCGTATTTCTTCTCCATTTCAAAAATCACTTTATTGTCGTACCAAAGTGAAGGACTGCCAATAATGTAACGATCAAAAACTTCAGGTCGGTTAACCAAAATATAACTTCCCAACAACCCACCAAAAGAATGGCCAACAAATATTTTATTATTTGAATCTATACGATATTTTTTTTGCATCAAAGGAATAACCTGATCTGCAATAAAGTCCACATATTCCTTAGCGTGGCCAGAAGCCAATCGGCTCGCACTTGAGTGGCCACTTTTTTCCATCGGCGAAAATGTGGGCGTGTAATCGCGGGTGCGACTCACACCTCGATCGTCCCCTTTGGAAGCGGAAATACCTACCAAGACAGCCTCCTGAATAACCTGCCCTCCCATAAACTGCATTACACCGCTAGCCATGGGAAATGCATAGATTGCATCATTCACGATAATAAGAGGATAAGACGCAGTTGAATTTTTATAGGATGAAGGTAACTGAATATAAAGCTCATAATCTTTTTTATTACTATTGGCATGAATTGTTCGCACTTCAGAGTTTGGCAGACTAAACGCTGGCAAGTCTTCACTATAAACCGTGTTTGTTAATATAGCCGATGACATTAACAAACCAAAAACCACTTTTCTCATGTAAAACTTCCTTTGATTACTTAATAATATTTGCTGCAGAAAAAGCTTTATCGAGGTATTCAATATTTTCTGATGGGTGACGCAATTCGGATTCCGGGGCGCCTTTGCTGTTAGCAATAGCCGCTACTCTGCCCTGCTTATGAAAAGCAACATTAGGAAAATTGCGTGCAATAGGATCTTGATAGGCCTGCTGGGGACTGACAATCTTCCAACCTTTAGTACGCAAGTGCGCAATAAGATCACCAACAAATAATGCAGCAGCATCGTTTTCATGTAACAACATTACATGTTGTGGCGAACGGCCAAGTGATTTTTTAGCCATCGCATCGTAAAACTCGATGGACTCATAGAGCATCTCTACATAAAACTTACGTGCCTTATCATAATCAATAGTCTTTTTCTCTTCGGCCGCTTTTGTTAGCAGCGAGCTGACATACCAATCGAAGTTATCAATTGTGACGTAGCCATCTTTGTAACCTAGCTCTGTAAGTGATTGCTGCAATGAAGCAATTGCCGCAACATCTTTGCCGTAATGCAAAAAGGGAAAGCGATGATAGGGTAGAAAATTCTTGTATGACTTCAACAACAAATGCGCTTTATAAACATCGGCAGGATAATCCAGTATCCCCAATTCGCTCGCCGATTTGTGACTGTAACTGTGATTTGCCAGATGAAAACCTGCGGCGGTGTACTGCGTCAATCGTTTTTGAGTATCGTTATTGATGTAGTCCGCTTTCACGAACAATAAGGCGTCCGGCACCTTTGCCGCAATTAACGCATCGATAAGCCGTGTGGTGCGTTCCTGCCCTGTCATTAACGCAGAATCCGGTGTTGGAGCATCATCAAAAGTGAAGGCGATTTCACGTGCAGCAAGTGTGGGGGCAATAAGCAACGATAAAACAACGGGAAGATAACTCAGGAGATTTTTCATGGTAGTCCAATTCTTATAAGTTTTATTCCAACATCATATCGGCTATTTTTCAAACAGATAGCTACAACTCTTCTGTTATTGCGATTTTTTACTGACCCCGTCGAATTCAGAAAGTTCAGACGCCTGAAATTATCCAATTTTTATAAATCCATAAGGCGTACACTGGTTGAACACACGCAGCAGCGCAGTCCCGATGTATACGAGCTTCGTATCAACCCTTTCCTAACCAGGCCTTTTATGGCAACGCTACGTGTTCGCTATCAAACCATTGAGTTTGGTACTACTGATATCCATATTCGCAGCCTGCGCGACAATCAGGAATTCTCCGACGATAAAGGGGATGCAGAAGAATTGGGTATTTCTTCCGCATCCTGGCCACTGTTTGGAATTGTATGGCCTTCCGGCGAGGTACTGGCACAGTTGATGGTGGATTATGCAGTCGGTGAGAAACGAATTTTGGAAGTGGGTTGTGGTATCGCACTGGCGAGTCTGGTACTGAATCATCGCCAAGCGAATATCACCGCGACTGATTATCACCCCGAGGCAGAAGGATTTTTAATTAAAAACACAGCACTTAATCAGGATAAAACTATTCCGTTTATTCGTACGGGATGGAAAGACCCAGTAACTGATTTAGGTATTTTTGATGTGATTATTGGCAGCGATCTTTTATATGAAAGTGAGCATGTCGATTTGTTATCGGAGTTTATTAATCAACACGCCGCTACGCACTGCGACATTATTTTAGTTGATCCAGGACGCGGGCATCACGCCAAATTCAGCAAAAAAATGGTTGCCCTTGGATATTCCCATAACCAGCGCAAAGCAGAAACCACAATGAAGAGCAGTGCAAAATTTAGCGGCCAGGTTCTCACCTATAGCCGCTAAGGTTAGCAGCAGAATCAATTCGTTTTGTTTTGCGTGCAGTGATAACTCTGTTTAACCTCACCACCATCGACAGAGTGCAAATGCACATCAAATCCCCACAGCCGATGCAAATGCTTTAACACTTCCGGTGTTGAATCGCTCAAAGGGCGACGGTTGTGCATGTAATGATGCAGGGTTAAGGACCTATCACCACGCACCTCCACATTATAAACCTGAATATTAGGCTCACGATTACCGAGATTATACTGGCCCGCCAGAGTCTCGCGCAGCCGCTTAAATCCCGTTTCGTTATGGATTGCATTGACGTTGATTTTTTCCTGCTGATCGTCATCAATAATGCTAAACAGTTTTAGATCACGCATCACTTTGGGCGATAAAAACTGCAAGATAAAACTTTCATCTTTAAAATTTTTCATCGCAAACTGCAAGGTTTCTTTCCAATCTGAACCGGCAATTTCGGGAAACCAGACACGATCTTCATCGGTAGGTTTTTCGCAGATGCGGCGAATATCGCTCATCATCGAAAAACCCAAAGTATAGGGATTGATACCACTGAAGTACGGACTATCGTAAGCGGGTTGTGCAACCACACTGGTGTGAGACTGCAAAAACTCCAACATAAAACCATCGCTAACATATCCACGCGCATGTAGTTCATTCAGGAGCGTGTAATGCCAGAATGTTGCCCAACCTTCGTTCATCACTTGGGTTTGGCGCTGCGGGTAAAAATATTGGGCTATTTTACGTACAATACGAATCACTTCACGCTGCCAGGATTCCAGCAGAGGCGAATTTTTTTCCAGAAAATACAAAATATTTTCCTGCGGCTCCGAGGGAAACCGCGGTGCATTTTTTTGCGTATCACCCGCCGCCGATTTAGGAATGGTACGCCACAAATCATTTACGTGTTTTTGTAAATACTCTTCCCGCTCGCTTTGGCGACGCTCTTCTTCATGTGCAGAAATTGGATAAGGCCGCTTATAGCGATCCACCCCGTAATTCATCAGGGCATGACAGGAATCCAAAACATCTTCCACCGCCGCTATACCGTAACGCTCCTCGCATTTGCTGATATAGTTTTTGGCAAACACCAAATAATCGATAATCGAACTGGCATCCGTCCAAGTGCGGAATAAATAATTGCCTTTAAAAAAAGAGTTGTGCCCATAACAAGCATGCGCAATAACCAACGCTTGCATTGTCATGGTATTTTCTTCCATCAAATACGCGATACAAGGATTGGAGTTAATGACTATCTCGTAGGCCAATCCCATTTGCCCGCGATTGTAGGAATTCTCGGTGCTAAGCAATTGTTTACCGTAAGACCAATGACTGTAGCCGATAGGCATGCCCACGGATGAATAGGCATCCATCATTTGCTCTGAACTAATGACTTCGATTTGATTGGGGTAAGTATCCAGACCAAATTCCTTGGCAAGTTCGCCGAGAATTTGGTCGCACTCCCGAATCAAATCGAAATTCCATTCGGATGTGACAAACAGTGGTTTATTCATGCAACCTTCTTATGAAAAAGTTCACGAAATACGGGATAGATGTCACTTACTTCGCGGATATGTTGCAGTGCAAAATGATCCGGATATTCATCTTGAATAGTTTCGTAAGTCGTCCAGAGCGCCTGATGCTCATTGTTGGTGATTTCAATATAGGAAAAGTACTGGCAATTAGGTAAAAGGTCATCAACCAGAATATCCCGGCACACATCGGAATCTTCACCCCAGTTATCACCGTCTGATGCTTGCGCACCATAAATATTCCATTGCTCGGGCGAGTAGCGATCCTGAATAATTTCCTGCATCAGCCTCAACGCGCTAGATACAACGGTACCACCAGTTTCACGCGAGTGAAAAAACTCATTCTCATCCACTTCTTTAGCGCTGGTATGGTGTCGGATAAAAACGATTTCTGTTTTTTCATAATTCCGCTGTAAAAATAAATACAACAAAATGAAAAAACGCTTGGCGATATCTTTGGTAGCCTGATCCATAGAACCAGACACATCCATAATGCAAAACATTACGGCTTTGGAACGAGGGATAGGGTGTTTGATATGCAGATTATATTTGAGGTCAAACGTATCCAACCACGGAATACGGCCGATAGCTTTTTCCAACTTGGCGATTGCTTCGAGCAAATATTGCATCCGCTCTTTATCGCGCTGGGCTTCGGGTTTCGCCTCCAACTCTGACAACTCGGCTTGCAACTCAATTAATTGGCGCCGTTTTCCTGAGGCCAAGGCGATACGCCGCATATTGGCAGAGCGCAACGAGCGAACAATATTAATTCGCCCAGGCTGGCCTTCATTGGCAATGCCCGCGCGCACCGTTTTAAATTCTTCCAAGCCTGATAGTTGCCGCTTAATCAGGTTAGGCAATTCCAAACCGTCGAACATAAAATCCAGAAACTCTTCTTGCGAAAGGGTGAACGAAAAATCGTCCATACCTTCACCCGAATCGCTCGCATTACCGCCACTACCCTGCCCGCTACCACCTTCCGGACGTGCGATTTTATCGCCTTCCGAAAAATGTTTATTGCCGGGCAGAACGCGCGTATTTTGGCCACCCTGACCGTGGTAAATACTGGGCTCGCTAATATCGCGCGCGGGAATACTGATTTTGCCGCCCTTGTCGATATCGGTTATTGATCTTTCACTCACCGCATCGGAGACAGCTTTTCTAATCTGATGGCGATAGCGCTGTAAAAAGCGTTGGCGATTTACGGCGCTTTTGTTTTTGGCATTGAGACGTCGATCAATAATGTAACTCATACTTTAGCCTTAACACTTAACAATGCAAGAAAGGCAACGCAAGAGAGACCTGCAAGAGAAAACCAGTAAGAAAAACGCCAAGAACAAGCTACTGCGATTTTCTAACTCTCAGGTACCACTCAGACAACAACCGCACTTGTTTTTCGGTGTAACCGCGTTCCACCATGCGCTGTACAAAATCATGATGTTTCTTCTTGTCCTGCACCGAAGCCTTGGCATTGAACGAAATTACCGGCAACAAATCTTCGGTGTTGGAGAACATTTTCTTCTCAATCACAATGCGCAGTTTTTCATAGCTGCGCCAATCCGGATTCTTACCGGCATTGTTTGCCTTAGCACGCAGTACAAAGTTAACAATTTCATTACGGAAGTCTTTCGGGTTGCTAATGCCAGCCGGTTTTTCAATTTTTTCCAGCTCATCGTTAAGCGACGAGCGATTGAGAATTTCACCGGTTTCATGATCACGATATTCTTGATCCTGAATCCAGAAGTCCGCAAAAGTTACATAGCGATCGAAAATATTCTGTCCATACTCCGCGTAGGATTCCAAATAGGCGGTTTGAATCTCTTTCCCGATAAAATCGACATATTTTGGCGAGATGAATTCTTTTAATGCATTGAGATATTTATCTTGCACCTCTTTGGGGAATTGTTCCTGCTCGATCTGCTGCTCAAGCACATACATTAAATGTACCGGGTTAGCAGCAATCTCGGTCGGATCAAAATTAAATACTTTGGATAGAATTTTGAATGCAAAACGAGTGGACAAGCCATTCATTCCCTCATCCACACCGGCGGCATCCCGATATTCCTGTAAGGATTTTGCGCGTGGGTCGGTATCTTTCAGATTTTCACCGTCGTATACACGCATTTTGGAAAAGATATTGGAATTCTCTGGCTCTTTGATGCGCGACAAGACCGAGAACTGGGCCAGCATCCGCAACGTATCGGGAGCACATGGTGATTTGGAAAGCGACGAATTTTGCAGTAGCTTTTCGTAAATTTTCATCTCTTCGGTCACACGTAAACAATAAGGTACTTTGACAATGTAAACACGGTCGATAAACGCCTCATTGTTTTTGTTGTTACGGAAGTTTTGCCATTCAGATTCGTTGGAGTGAGCGAGAATAATTCCATCAAATGGAATTGCCCCTAGCCCCTCCGTGCTGTTGAAATTACCCTCTTGCGTTGCGGTTAAGAGTGGATGCAAGACTTTAATCGGCGCCTTGAACATCTCCACAAATTCCATCAAGCCCTGGTTGGCGCGACACAAGCCACCACTAAAGCTGTAAGCATCGGGATCGTTTTGCGGAAACTCTTCCAATTGGCGAATATCAACCTTGCCCACCAAAGAGGAAATATCCTGGTTATTTTCATCGCCAGGTTCGGTTTTGGTAATGGCAATTTGGTTGAGAATTGAAGGATAAACCTTCACTACTTTGAACTGGGTAATATCGCCGTGAAATTCGTGCAAACGCTTGGCAGCCCAAGGTGACATAATCGTTTTGATGTAGCGGCGTGGTATACCATAATCTTCTTCAAGAATTTTCCCGTCTTCATCAGGATTAAAGAGCCCCAATGGCGATTCAAAAACAGGCGATCCCTTAATGCAATAAATCGGCATTTTTTCCATTAAGGATTTCAGCATTTCAGCTAACGATGATTTACCGCCACCAACCGGGCCAAGCAAATACAAAATTTGTTTCTTTTCTTCCAGCCCTTGTGCCGCATGCTTGAAGAACGACACTATCTGCTGGATACACTCTTCCATGCCATAAAATTCATTGAAGACTTTATAGCGCTTCATAATTTTGTTGGAAAAAATTCGACTGAGTCGGGCGTCTTGTGAAGTGTCAATCATCTCCGGCTCACCAATCGCCATGAGCATACGCTCAGCGGCAGAGGCATAAACGCCGGGATCTTTTTTACAAAGTTCGAGATACTCCTTAATCGTCAATTCTTCCTGCTGGGTAGTTTCAAAACGCTCGCGGTAATGACTGAAAATACTCATAATCTACCTCGGGTTAGCGACTAAAGCGGCAAACGACAGATTGCTAAAACAGTAAACGATTTCAACTGCAACACGCTATAAGAAATTAGCTATTAACCTATACACCTAAGCATAGCCCTAAAATTATCAAGCATTAAAGGTAATAACAAATTATTGACTGATTTCTCGCTACACTTTTACACTCAAAAAACGCGCCAAGTAATTCGATTGAGTGAGAAATGCTATGTAAATCTCACTATAGCCATACGCGGCAACCTCTGCCTTTTTATACGCATAATTTATTGATACGGATTCTATGATTTCAATCCCTTGGCTAAACCCTGACAACTACGATTTTCCCAACCCGGCGAACGCACTGGACGATCCAGAGGGACTATTAGCGGTTGGCGGGGACTTGTCACCCGAGCGAATCCTCGCGGCATATCATCGTGGAATATTTCCCTGGTTTAACCCGGGTGATCCTATTTTGTGGTGGAGCCCCAGTCCGCGCACTGTCGTTTTTCCCGATCAACTGCACATATCCAAAAGTTTGCGTAAAACCCTGCGCAAAGGGATTTATCGTGTAACTTTCGACAACTGCTTTCGCAACGTAATAAGTGCCTGTGCAGCGCCACGCACGTATGCGGACGGGACATGGATCAGCGATGAGATAATTGCGGGCTATTGCGCGCTGCACGAACGCGGTGTAGCGCATTCCGTGGAGGTCTGGCGCGGAGATGAATTAGTCGGTGGGCTCTATGGTATAGCGCTGGGGCGGATATTTTTCGGCGAATCCATGTTCAGCCGCGCCGATAATGCCTCCAAAGTTGGCTTTGCCCATTTGGTGCGACAACTGCGCGAATGGGATTTTCAGCTGATTGATTGCCAGGTCGCTAACGAACATCTATTTAGTTTGGGCGCAGTTGAAATCCCGCGTGAAGAGTTCCAGCGAATGCTGATAAACTTTACCGATAAACCCGGTGCGAATGAGTTGCCTTGGTCAGATTTGATCACCACTGCCTGGGAATAACCGGATTAGCGCGAGGCAATCATGTCTGACCTCTCTACCCTCAAGCTCTTTGCGACCCAACCTCACCCTTGCAGTTATCTTGAGGGTCAAGAGGCGACGACGGTATTTGTCGATCCGGAAGCCAACATTGATCCAACGCTCTATACCCAGTTATCGCAATTAGGTTTCCGTCGTAGCGGTGCTCACTTGTATCGCCCGCAATGCCTGCGCTGCCAAGCCTGCGTATCGAGCAGGATTCCGGTAAAACTGTTCAAGCCCAACCGTAGCCAACGGCGCTGTTTGCAGCATAATCGCGACTTATCGCTACAAATAGCGAAAAACATCAACACGCTTGAACACTACAGTCTTTACTCTCGCTACATCGAAAGCCGTCACCAGGATGGGGATATGTATCCTCCCTCCGAAGACCAATACAAGGCATTTCTCACCAGCGAGTGGGGTATTACCCAATTCATTGAGTTCCGTCTTGGTGAGCGATTGATCGGGGTATCGGTCTGTGACCAATTGGGCGATGGCCTCTCGGCAGTCTATACATTTTACGATGCGGGCGAAGAGAGCCGCAGCTTGGGCAAGTTCGCCATCCTCGCCCAAATCGAAAAAGCCAAAAGCCTAGGGTTGGATTATCTTTATCTTGGCTACTGGATCAAAGAGTGCGAGAAAATGAACTATAAAATTCAATATCGCCCGCTGGAATTACTCGTGAATCGTCGCTGGATGCGACTTAACTGAACGCACTAGCTTCAACTTGCGCAGATTTGCAGCGAATCGAAGCGATAAATTGCAGTAAACCCCGCTTTTATCCCCTTTCCCCTTGGCGCCGCTGGTTAATTAAGGCACAATTCACGCCTATTTTTTTACCCCCTCCCATCGCAGTATCGCGCTGGGTAGAACTATTGAAAACCTGAGGAAACTGCCGCATGGCAAAAGACGATTGCATTGAATTTGATGGCGAAGTGGTTGATACCCTGCCCAATACCACCTTTCGCGTAAAACTGGAAAATGGACATGTGGTCATTGCCCACATCTCTGGCAAGATGCGCAAAAATTACATCC
>DQHS01000095.1 GCA_003524365.1 Cellvibrio sp.
CAAACCAACTTGCTCGCGCTCAATGCGGCTATTGAAGCGGGGCGTGCCGGTGAACATGGGCGGGGATTTGCGGTAGTTGCATCGGAAGTGCGCAAGTTGGCCGAGCGCAGTCAGGTTGCCGCACAGGAAATAGGTACGCTTGCATTAGATACCGTCAAGCGTGCCGAACTTGCAGGAACCATGTTGAAAGATATGGTGCCCGCCATTCGTAAGACCGCCGATTTGGTGCAGGAAATTGCAGCAGCCTCATCCGAACAGAATGCAGGTGTCTCTCAAATTAATGGTGCTATCGGTCAGGTTAGTCAAACCCTGCAACAAAATGCGGCGGCATCTGAAGAGTTAAGTTCCACTTCAGAGGAAATGAGTGTGCAAGCCATTCGTCTGCAAGAATCAATGACTTATTTTACGTTGGACAGTCACAGCGTCAAAAAGCCAGTCAAACCGGTTAGCAAAAAAGCACTACCACCCATTAGTAAGCCAAAACCCGGTAGTCATAAATCGAATCATATGGGTGACGATGAGTTAGATAAAAATTTCGTACGTTACAGCTAAGAAAGTAACTACTTGATGCAGCTATTGAGCACCATGATCAATGAAATTTAACGGAGTTAAAAATGACTGTTGCCAAGAAAATGTTGCTGTTGGTAGCTACTGCATTGTTAGGGATTGTTATCCTGGCGGGCGTCGCGCAAGTGGAGATCGATAACGTTTTTGAACAGACGAATTACAGTAATAAACATGTTATTCCCAGCATGCATTTATTGGCGGAAATAGAAAATAATGTATACCGCGCACGCATTCATCTTAATCGCCATATTCTCAATACCGATACTACACAGTCGGAGGCGCTTGAGGCGAGTATGAATGATGCAATTGCGGAAGTGAAAGAGGGCTTTAAGGCTTATGAAAAAATGCTTGCTGATGACAAAGATCGTAAACTACTGGAAGATGATGTCCGCACTTTTGATCGCTACCTGATGCATGTGCCAGCAATCATCGCTGCATCAGAAAAAAATCAGTTGGAAGTGGCACGAGATTTGTTGGATGCTGCAACACCTGATGCATTGGCAGCAGCTTCAGCAATTGAAAAACATGCTGTTTACAATATGGAGCTAGCAGAAAATGCAAAAGATTCTGCATTGGCTACTAAATCGCAGTCCACAACTTATTCCGTCATCATCTCAGTAATTACGTTGCTGGTTATAGCCACAACCGGTTTTCTCATTGCGCGCAATCTATTGCGTCAATTGGGTGGTGAGCCAGATTATGCCGCTGCTGTTGTTGCAAAAATTGCCTCAGGTGATTTGACGCAACAAGTGAATACCAGACAAGGTGATAGCACCAGTATGTTGGCGGCGATCCGCGAAATGTCCAATACCTTATCGCAAGTGTTAGGTGAGGTGCGCAGTTCAGCCGATGCATTGGCCTCTGCGTCAGAAGAGGTCAATGCTACAGCGCAATCACTCGCAAAAGGCGCATCAGCACAGGCGGCCAGCGTTGAAGAAACGTCAGCCTCTATGGAAGAAATGTCGGCGTCGATTATGCAAAATAATGAGAACGCCAACATCACCGATGGTATGGCTCAAAAAGCCGCTACCGATGCAGCGACAGGCGGTTCTGCGGTGGCGAGTACAGTGGATGCCATGCAAAAAATTGCGGACCGTATTGGTGTAATTGATGACATTGCCTACCAAACGAACTTGCTCGCACTGAATGCAGCAATTGAAGCGGGGCGCGCAGGTGAACATGGGCGCGGTTTTGCGGTGGTTGCATCAGAAGTACGCAAGTTGGCAGAGCGCAGCCAGGTCGCTTCACAAGAAATAGGTTCGCTTGCGCGTGAAACTGTCAGCAAGGCAGATAATGCCGGAAAACTATTGCAGGAAATGGTGCCCTCCATCCGCAAAACAGCGGATTTGGTGCAGGAAATTTCAGCGGCATCAACTGAACAAACTGCTGGTGTTAATCAAATTAATGCGGCGATTGGTCAGGTAAGCCAAACCCTACAGCAAAATGCGGCTGCTGCCGAAGAGTTGAGTTCAACCTCGGAAGAGTTGAGTTCCCAAGCTATGCGCTTGCAGGATGCAGTGAGTTACTTTGTGCTGGCAAAAGCGGATTCGCGTTCGCCCGTGAACAGAGCAAATAATCGCTCTACTAGTACAAGCGTATCCACCAGTACCAATTCAGCAGTGCGCAAAAAAGCCGATAAAAAAATAATGAGTGACGATGATTTGGATAAAGATTTTGTGCGCTATTCCTAAATCACCAATACCGGGTTGTTAATCGCCAGCAATGGCAATGGCAATGGCAATGCAATGCAGAGGCGATGCTTATGTTTACCCAGCTCAGTTTGAAAACAAAACTCATGATCCTGACTTGCTTGATTATGCTTGGGTTGATTGGATTGGGTATCTCTGCGCTCTTGCAACTGCAGAAATACAACACAACAGTAGATGAAAAATTGGCGCAAATCCAAATGCAATCGGATTTGCTGTCCAATGTGGGTAACTCCTCGCTGCAATTGCGGATTCAGATCCAAGCGTGGAAAAACATTATGATCAGTGGCAACGAAAAATCCCAGTACGAGCGCTATTTGAAAGCGTTTAATCGTGCGACTGATAAAGTGAAATCCAGTTTGGCTGATGCCATTGTCCTGCAAGAAAAATTGGGTCACGACACGGCTGAGCTGAGTTATTTTTTGGATGAATATGAGCGTGTGCTTGATCGTTATCAGCGCGCACTTCAGCGGTTTGATTTTAATGACCCGGCAACCGGTTTAAAAGTGGATGGCCGCGCTGCGGGAATTGTATCGGCGCTGGGTGCCAACATTTTAGTGGCGTCGGCGCAAATAGATGAGCAGTTCAATCAATTGGTGGCCAGCACTGATCAGGAAATTGCTGATTTATATTCGGCTTCACTGCGCACCTTTGGTTTGATCTTGTTGGTTGCCATGGGATTTATTCTCTCCGTGTTGGTATACATTTTCCGCGATTTGTTCCGCACCCTTGGTGGTGAGCCGTCATACACCGCCAGTGTGGTGAGCCAGGTTGCAGACGGCAATCTGGATGTACGCATTCAATTGCGCGAAGGCGATGATCAATCCCTGTTGGCGAGCGTGGATAATATGTGTCGGCAGTTGGGGCAAATTATTGCGGAAGTCCGCTCTTCTGCCGATGCACTCTCTTCTGCCTCTGAAGAGGTGAATGCCACCGCGCAATCGCTCGCCAGAGGAGCCTCTGTGCAGGCGGCCAGTGTTGAAGAAACCTCAGCATCCATGGAGCAAATGGCCTCCTCGATTGCACAAAATAATGAAAATGCGCGCATCACGGATGGCATGGCACAAAAGGCGGCAAATGATGCTGCATCCGGTGGCGCTGCAGTTGAGGGCACAGTGTCGGCCATGCAAAAAATTGCGGAGCGAATTGGTGTGATTGATGACATCGCTTACCAAACCAATTTACTCGCGCTCAATGCAGCAATTGAAGCGGGACGCGCCGGTGAACACGGGCGCGGTTTTGCGGTAGTCGCATCGGAAGTACGCAAATTGGCCGAGCGCAGTCAGGTAGCTGCGCAGGAAATTGGCACCTTGGCCGGTCAGACCGTTCAACAGGCGGATATTGCCGGTAAATTGCTGCAGGCAATGGTGCCTTCTATTCGCAAAACGGCTGATTTGGTGCAGGAAATTGCAGCGGCATCGGGCGAGCAGACATCCGGTGTTAACCAGATTAATTCGGCCATTGGCCAAGTGAGCCAGACACTACAGCAAAATGCGTCGGCATCTGAAGAGTTGAGTTCCACCTCAGAAGAAATGAGCGCCCAGGCAATGCGTTTGCAAGAATCGATGACCTATTTCAAATTGTCGGGTGATTCTGCAGGCACCACACGTGCAACGCCCACTTCCCACTCCAACAAACCGCGCGCTGGCAATAGTGCAGCCATTGTACCGCTGCGCAAAAAAAACGCGGTCGGTGACGATGATCAGGATAGAAATTTTGTACGTTATGACTAACTGATTAGTTACCCAAATGGCTGCAGTGAACAATAGGTTTTTGGAAACTCCAGAATTAATAAAAGTGAAATGAGTGTGAGTCGCCTTATGGAAATGGATAGCGCAACCCCTATGCCTTCGGATAAAGAGTTCCAACTGTTTCAGCAATTGATTCAGGATAAGTTGGGCATTTTTTTACCGGCGCAAAAAAAAGCGCTATTGAGCAACCGTTTATGGAAGCGTTTACAGGCCTGTCAGGTAAAGGGTTACAGCGAATATTATCGTCTGATCCTAAGCCCCCAGGGCAAGGTCGAGCTGAATACCGCTCTGGAATTGATTACCACCAATGAGACCTATTTTTTCCGCGAGCAAAAACATTTTGATTATTTACAGGAAGAGATATTACCCAAGTTGCGCCCCGGCAATAATTTTCGGGTGTGGAGTGCTGCTTCATCGACGGGTGAAGAACCCTACAGTATTGCGATGCTGTTAAAAGACCGCTGCCAGTGCGATTGGGAATTACTCTGCTCCGATGTGAATCGCACAGTAGTCGAGCAGGCTAAAGTAGGGATTTATCCTGATATGCGCGTGAAAAACATCCCGCAGGATTATTTGCGGCGCTATTGCCGCAAAGGTGTCGGACCGCAGCAGGGCAATGTGCGCGTGATTGCCGAGCTGCGCGAAGCGGTGCAATTTTTTACCTTGAACCTGCACGAGAGTTTTCCGGATATTGGCAAATTTGATTTGGTGTTTTTGCGCAATGTGCTGATTTATTTTGAAAATGATAACAAGGCAAAAATCCTTGAACGGATTGCCGAAAAATTGAAACCAGGTGGCACTTTATTTGTGGGGCATTCAGAAAGCCTGCACGGTATCAGTACTCGCTTTGTTCCTGTCAGGCCAGCTATTTACCAGTTGTCAGGGCGGTAGTGTTTATGGCCGTAGTGCCCATTATAAAACCACTGCACAGCATACATCCGGGTGAGTGGTATTTTGGGGCTGAGTTTGAGCGTTTGCATACGGTACTGGGTTCCTGCGTCGCCCTCACAGCTTGGCATCCTTCGCTTAAAGTCGGTGGCATGTGCCACTACCTTTTGGCGCGTGAGCCAAACACCAAGGATGCCCAGCGTCGATCTATGACCAGGGGCGATTGCCGTTACGCCATTAATGCGTTGGAGCAGATGAAGAAATCCATGCAGACCTACGACGAAATGAGCGAGTTCCAGCTGGGTATTTTTGGTGGCGGCGACATGTTTGCCTATACAACCCCAACTTCCATCGGTTTTGACAATATTGCCTTTGTGCGCCAATGGCTGATGCGCGAAAAACTCCAACCTCTCCATGTAGATGTCGGCGGTTCTATTTCCCGCTCGTTGATGTTGGTTATACCAACGGGTGATATTCAGTTAAAACATTATGTAATGAATCAAGCCTGAGCATTGAAATAACAGGCTGATGGACAATACTTGATAAATCGCTCAGTGACCTGCCCCTCGCGTCCGGGCAGCACAATAGGAAATAGATCGCCAAAACACCCTTGTTAAAATCTGAGATTTATTGTTTTGGCTAATAAGTTTGGGAACCCAGAGAGAAGCAAGAGAGATTATGACAATTGATGTTCTGGTAGTGGATGATTCAGCCGTTGTACGCCAGGTACTCAGTGGAGTGCTCAATGAGGCGCCCGACATTAATGTCTATGCCACGGCATCCGACCCGATTTTTGCCCAACAGCAAATGCAAAAAAAATGGCCCGATGTGATTTTGCTGGATATAGAGATGCCGCGTATGGACGGTTTGACTTTCCTGCGTCAGCTCATGAATGAAAAACCAACACCGGTGATTATTTGTTCGTCACTTGCGGAAAAGGGCGCAGAGCTGACGTTGCAGGCGCTCTCGGCGGGCGCCATCGATGTCATTACCAAACCGCAATTGGGCGTGAAAGATTTCCTGCTGGAGGCCAAACATCTACTCTGGCAAACGGTGCGCGGCGCTGCCGGTGCTCACGTATCACGTCGTATCAGTCCCGGTGGCGATACGAAAAAAGCAGCGCCGATAATGCCGGTAAGCGATTTGGTTACCATGACCGCTACTACCGATACGATTATCGTGATTGGCACCTCAACCGGTGGCACTCAAGCGCTGGAGGAGATTCTCAGTAAAATCCCACGCACATGCCCCGGTATAGCCGTGGTGCAGCATATGCCCGAAAAATTTACTGCTGCGTTTGCCAAACGCCTTGATGGTTTGTGTGAGGTCGATGTGAAAGAAGCAGAAAGTGGCGACCGCCTGATTCCTGGACGTGTGCTTATTGCGCCCGGTGGTCACCATCTCGAAGTTCAGCGTTCGGGCGCGCAGTATATTGCCAAGGTATTTCGCGGCCCCAGCGTGAACCGCCACTGCCCTTCCGTGGATGTGTTGTTCCGCTCGGCGGCGCGTTCGGCGGGGCGCAATGCCATGGGGATAATCATGACGGGCATGGGTGATGACGGCGCCCGTGGATTATTGGAGATGCGGCAAGTGGGCTGCAGGACAATCGCGCAAGATGAGCAGTCCTGCGTGGTTTTTGGTATGCCCAAAGAAGCTATCAACCTTGGTGCTGCCAAAGAGGTAATGCCCTTATCCCAAATTCCTGCGGTACTGGGAGGCAAGGCATGAAGTCAGTGATTTCTGAACTCAGCATATTGGTGACCGATGACAGCCTAACCCAACGCCAATACGCCAAAGAGCTTTGCAGTGACCTGGGGGTAAAAGACCTACATGACGCTGCTAATGGCGCCGATGCTTTAAAAGTGTTGGAAGCCCGTAAGGTGGATGTGGTGCTGGTTGATCTGGAAATGCCAATCATGGATGGAGTGGAATTAATTCGCTCCATGGCACAGAAAAGCATGACTAGCAGTGTGATTATCCTCAGTGCCAAAGACCCGATTTTGATTGCGAGCGTCGGCACTATGGCTGAGGCCGATGGTTTGCATGTGCTCGGCACCTTTCAAAAACCGCTCTTGCCAGATGCACTTGAATGCAGTTTGTTACGTTTTATCCAGGACATTAAAAATCAGGCGTCTGAACCTAAAGCCCCCGTTGAAAATGAGGTGACAGCACTAGAGTTGAGCGAGGCGCTAGCCAATGGTGAGCTCACTCTGGCATTCCAGCCCAAACTTACCGTTCACGGCCTTATGCTCAAGGGGGTTGAAGCATTGGCGCGCTGGCGGCATCCGCAAAAAGGGGCTATCTCACCCGGAGTGTTTATCCCGCTGGCAGAGCGCCACGGCATGATCGATGCTCTTACGCGCAACCTGCTCCAGCTCGCCTTCGAGCACAAGCGCAGTTGGCAAAATTACGGACTGCGGTTCAATCTTGCATTCAACCTGTCGCCGCTGTCGCTGGCGGATTCCGACATGGTGGATTGGTTGTGCAAGCTCACTGAAGACTACGGTATTTCACCCAGCGATGTTACCTTTGAGGTGACCGAAAACGCCCTCTTGGGCGAGTTGGCCAGTGCAATTCGTACGCTGGCCCGTTTGCGTCTGAAAGGTTTTCACATTTCTATTGATGATTACGGCACTGGCTTTGCCAATGCACAGCAATTGTCCCGCGTGCCCGCCACTGAATTAAAAATTGACCGCTCGCTAGTGCATCGCGCGGCCGCGCGGCCACAGCAGCGCACCATTCTTGCAAGCACGGTTGATNNGTTGATCTAGCCAAGAAGCTGAATCTCACGACTGTTGCCGAAGGTGTGGAGACAGAAGAAGACTTTCGGATTATTACCGATTTAGGTGTCGATCTGGTGCAGGGCTATTATTTATCCAAACCTTTGTTTCCCGATGATTTGCTGGTATGGATCAAATCCGGCCTGAGTCAATTGCGGCGGCAGCAGGAGCAAAAATAACTCCTGCCCAACATAGCTTTTGTTCTTTCCCCCGTTTTTGAAAGGTCCCGGTCAGTCCGGGATTTTTTATGGGCGGCTTTTCCCTATCTGTCTTTGCATCTGTGCTTACCTGCCCAAGCTGAATTGCCCCGTTCATTTTGGATACAGCTCCTGCACGCGAACATAGTGGCAGGGCAGGTCTTAACGCAAAAGGCATCCTCTTTTGAAGGCCGGCGGTTATACTTAAATCCTGGCCCTTGTTGGGCAGCCACAGAGCATCTATTCATGAATATGGCTCCACCTGTTTTGCATGCGATTCATCACGTTGCAGTGATCTGTTCGGATTACCCAACATCTAAATATTTTTATGTCAGTGTTTTAGGCTTGAGCGTTATTGCTGAAAATTACCGCGCCGCACGCGATTCATGGAAGTTGGATTTGGCATTACCTAATGGCACCCAGCTGGAGCTGTTTTCGTTTCCTAATCCACCTGCGCGCCCATCGCAGCCGGAGGCTTGTGGCCTGCGTCATTTAGCGTTTGTGGTGCAGGATCTTGATGCTTATATTAGTTGGTTGGAAGCAAATGGCATTGTGGTGGAATCTGTTCGAGTGGATGAGTTCACGCACAAACGGTTTACCTTTTTCCAAGACCCCGATGGTTTACCGTTGGAGTTGTATGAGTTACCGCTCTACGAATGATCTGAATAGTTTTTCTTTTAATTTGATTAATGTGAGAGCTAAAAACTGTGCCCAATAAAAAATGGTTGGCCCGCTTATGTTTACTGGTTGTTGTGTTCGGCAGCGGCTCTGTCAATGCACGCGAATTGGTGATTGCGTTTGAACGCACACTGCAACCGTCCAGTTCATTGGATGCCATGGCTCGCTCACAAATGCTGGTGCGCAATATGGCAATTGCGGGTGTGCCTCAGGCAATGTTTTTGATTAAAACCAAAGGCATTGACCAGAAAGGCAAAGCGCGCCTATCGCTCTATAGCGATAAGGGACATTTATTGGTTAATGCCGGGCATGGCCATGGGCTGGTCACCAAAAGTGATCTTTATGTGTATGAGATTGGCATACTCAAAGCCAATCGAATTTTGCAGCATTACCGTGGTTATAAAAAACATGTGCATTTTTCTTATTTGCATGAACATGGCGATGTTAATATCCGGCGCGGCCTCGCCATTTTTTTGCAGGAGCGCGGTTATCGCCCGGCGTTTACTGGTGTAAATTCACTGCGCGGTGTTGATCAATATCTGGATCAGTTGTATCAGAAAAAAGTCCGTAGTAATCGCCCGGTTGATATGGCTGCACTTGAGCAAGCCTATGTCGATTTGCTCAGTAAATCCCTCGCACAAGAAGATGCGCTGGCATTTAATCTGTTGGGCTACTCTCCCAAACAAGTGTTGGTTTTGCAGGAAAATGATTTGGCTGCGTATTTTATTGTGGCGTTGGTTGATCAGTTGGTGGCGCAGGGATGGAAAATTATCGCGGCTGAAGCAGCGCTGGATGATCCACTTGCTAATCCGATTGCAGCCAACCGCTGGGGCGCCAATGGTTATTTGAATTCAATTACCCGGTTAGGCGACGAACGCATAGCATATGCGCGATTGCTCGGCGACCGCCAGATACAGGTAGATGCATTTTTGCAAAATAGAATTTCAGGATTCACGGAGTAATTTTTCTAATTGGCATTTATTTTAAATTCGTTTGTTATTCATCAATGTGTTATTAGCCAGATAAAGGTTTCGGAACAATATGCTCAAATCAACGGCAAAAGTATGGATATTATGTGCGGCCAGTGTGTTGGCCATATCGGCTGGCGCACAGCAAAAATCAGTTATTTTTAAAAATAGTTTTGAGACCGATACGGATTACAAAAAATGGGCCTTGATGTACGGCATCAAACCTGTTATCGATCAGGCCCGCACAGGTGCGGGCGCATTGTTAGTGGAAGAGGGTGAGGCCTCGATACGCTCGCGGGTGAATTTGAGCGAGCAGGGAACGCTCGAATTCTGGATCAAAACCTCATCGCCTGCGACCCAATACAAAATTAATGTGTTAGTTGCTACCAATCAAAATACTGACAGCGGTTGGGTGCACGTTGGCCAGATACAAGGTAATAACGATTCGGCCGAGTATCATGCCAAACGCATCTCGATTGATGATCCGGGTAAAAAATATTTGCGTCTGGATTTTGAGGTCACCAACGGCCAAGTGTGGTTGGATGATGTGAGCGTAGAAAAAATTTTGCTGGGCACCGCGCTGCAAAAAAATCAGGAAAAAGTGATCGCCGAAGTGTTGGGTAAATTGCGTGATGACAAAAACTATCAAGTGCAGGCCGATGCACTGCGTACTCTGGGTAAAAATTACGCAGCACAAATTGATGTGCAACGCCAATATCTGGAATATGCTAACGGTATTTATTCCAGCGTAACCTTGGTGCTGGCAACTTCCGAGCGCGGCAAAATGGCGAATCCACTTGGCTATCAAACGTTCAAAGGTGTGGTGAGTGATGTGCGCATGGTGGCGTCGCCCTTGCAAAAAGCGCGCATGGATTCACTGCTGCGCCCCTTGGGCGATATCGCCACTGCCACACTGAACGTGATGACTCAGGGAGCATATGCTGCCTTCGCTGAACCCTTTAAAACCATAGTGGCTACCGCTTTTGATAAGGTTGCTTACGAAAATGCAGGCGTAGATCGCAAAGCGCGAAAATTTGCCGAGCAAAATGGTTTAAAAACCTTTACCAAAGTTGAAAGCTTTATGGCCGAGGTTGAAAAAGAATTAAATACCGTAACCGCGTTGGACAAAGACTTGGTAGATATTCAGCGCGAAGTAGATAAATTCCGCAAAGATCTGGATAAACACTTGAAGGAGTCGCTGATTGCTGGCGGCATGGGGCGTGGGCAGGAAAATTATAATCGTGTACTGAGCAAAGACGAGCCCACGCGCACGGCTGCGCTGCAGGAAATTAATAATTATTTTTTGGTACAGGCAGAAAGTTATCAAAACCATTCCAGTTCCAATACGGAATTTGTACAGTTCATGATGAAAGCCACAGGAACAATGGAAGAGACCCAGGTATACAAAGACCGCTTTAACCAAATCGCCTCTTCCGTGATTACGTTTTACGATAAATTTGATCGCTCGGTAGCCAAAGACCAAAACCCTTTTACTAATGATACTGATCGCGCTGTGTGGGAGGCCCATGCTACCAAGGTGCGCACCTATATTCAGGAGTCCAAGGCTGCATTTGCCAAGGCTTATATGTAGTTGCTGCTGATGTCTATGTGAATGATGAGCCTAAGGCGCCTGCGGGCGCCTTTTTGTATTCAGCATAAGAGTAATTTTACTCTTATGCCGGGCCGGCCAAGAGCTATCAATAGCAGAATGAACCGGCTATGCTTCAGCGATTAAATATATCGATAAGACCAATCATGTTGACAGCTTCCTCTGTATCAATAGTTATCGCCCAATACTGCCGTAGGTTACCGCTGCAACTATGTTGCTTGGTTTTACTCTGTGTGTGCGCTACTAATTCCGCTTGGTCACAGGGGCTCAACAAAGAAAAAATAACTGCCTCATATTTATACAATTTCGCTAAAAATATTGAATGGCCTAATCAAGCGGCAATGACCTCGTTTGCGATTGGTGTGTATGACAGCAACAATCCGGCGTTGATGGCTGAGCTCGCGGTCTTACGCGACAAGGTGAAATTGCGCAACTTACCGATTACCGTCACGCAGGTGAACCGTGTTGAATCCCTCAGTAAGTATCAACTGGTGTATGTAGAGCAGGCGAGCGCAAAAACTATTGCTGATATTTACGATGCACTTGAGGGAAAGCCGGTTCTGATAGTGACGGAAGCCTATCCAAACAAACAGCTGGTGATGATCAATCTGGTTACCACAGAAAATGACCGGCTGAAATTTGAAGTCAATAAATCCAATATTATCAATCATGGCTTGGTGCCATTGCCGGAGCTGATTTTAAATGGCGGGACCGAGATTGATGTAGCCAAACTCTATCGTGAAGGTCAGGCCTCGCTGGTCGCATTGCAAAAACAATTGCGCGGCCGTGAAAAAACGCTAAATGAATTAAGTGTAGCTATCCAAGCCCAGCAGGCAATGAATGACCGTCTGCAAGAGCAGATGGCAACGCTGAATCAAGGTATTCAAAAAAGTGACGCGTTGATTGCTGAACAAAAAATGCTGCTGCAGGAACAGCAGGCGCAAATTGAAACCAGCAAACAAGAGCGCGAAGTACTTTTAAACGAAGTGAGGCAGCGCACCAAAGAACTGGATGAGCAGCAGGGACATTTGCGCATTATCCTTGCTGAAATTGAAACCCGCGAGCAGCGCCTGACCTATTTGAATAACACCATCAAATCCCATGAGGACACCATTCTTCAGCAAAAAAATGCGATTGTGGATCTCGATGAAGTGGTGGACTCACAAAAAGTGGCACTGCGCTATTTATGGGGTTCGGTAGTACTGGGCGCACTCTTGATTATCACTGTCCTGATTGCCTATACCATCAAACGCCGGGATAACAAACGTTTGGCGGCACACAGTCAGGATTTGCAAATGGCGCGTGATCGGCTCGCTATTGCAAAGCGCAAAGCGGAGGATGCAAGCCAGGCGAAGAGCGAATTTTTATCACTAATGAGCCACGAATTGCGCACACCTTTACAGGCGATTATTGGCTATACCGAAGTAGTGATCGAAGAGTTGAAGTTTGCAGATGATACGCATCATCTCAGTGATCTGAATCGTGTGATCCTCAACAGCGAGCGCTTACTGAAACTGATCAACAGCGTCCTGGATTTAGCCAAAATAGAATCCGGGCGCATGGAGCTTGACTTTGCCGAAGTCAAACTATCGAGCTTGGTGGATGAAGCCCTGGGTACAGTTGCTCCATTGCTCGAAAAAAATGCCATTCACTTGCATGTCGATGTGGATGATGGTGAATACCTGCCTATTGCTGATCCGGAAAAGTTACTGCATATCCTGATTAACTTGTTGGGCAATGCGATTAAGTTTGCGCCAAAGGGCCAGGTGCGCATCAAGGCCTATCATCAGCCACACCAGATTTATATCAGCTTGGCTGATACTGGCATTGGCATATCAGCCGAGCAACAGGCAACGATTTTTGACCCCTTCAAACAGGCTGATTCAGGCACCACCCGTAAATTTCAGGGCAGTGGCTTGGGGTTGTCCATTACCCGCCAACTCTGTGAGCTTATGGGTGGCAGTATTCGGGTTGAAAGTGAGCTGGGTGTGGGGTCCAAGTTTATAATTGAATTACCGCTGCCAATAAAATTGGCTGCCCAAACTATGGCCACAGAGGATGCAGACGAGGCGCAAGGGAGCCTGCCGGCAGTTGAGCCAACGGGCGAGCAGATAGTGATGATTGATGATGACCCTGCCTTTCTCGATATTATGGCGCGCACGATCCGTGCCGAAGGCTATCAGGTGCACACCGCCAGCGATGCTGAAAGTGGCTGGCGCTTAATCCAATCAGTCAAACCGCATGTCATTACTCTGGATTTGTTTTTGCCTGACCAACACGGCTGGATTTTGTTTGAGCGTATTAAAGCGGATCCGGATATTTGCGATATCCCGGTAATAGTGATTTCCATGATCGAAGAGCGCAAACGCTTCAATCGCCAACCAGCGGAGGAGTATTTAACCAAACCCGTGCGGCGTGAAACACTCAAGCTCGCTATTCAGCGCCTTGCTCCGCACAAAAGTTCGTAAACGCATTTCTTTACAGGAACTGCTTTGCTTTCATGCGAAGGTAAACTATCTTTAACTTTCGCTTAGTGCAAAAAGTGCTTAGGCGTTCTTTTTTATTCGATCAGCTGGCGGTTAAAGCAGTTTGTTTGCAGTAAATGTAGCTTGCCCGTCACTTGAGTGATTTTGTCAGCGGAATGACATCAGCCCTTTTAAGTAGGTTGTCATTATGCGCGTGATAAGAATACCCACAACTCCGCTGATGCTGGTCTCAGCCTTTTGGGCAAGCGGCTTGTATGCACAAACAAGCGCACCCTTTTCATCGGGCGACTTCTACCATCTCTCGCTGGCCGAATTGGGCCAGGTCGAAATCTCCATCGCCACGGGCAATAGTACACCGCTGGATCGTGCACCTGCGACGGCGACCGTTATCTCAGCCAGTGAAATTCAGGCCATGGGCGCCCGCAACCTCAATGAGGTGCTGGAAACCGTTCCAGGCCTGCATGTATCCCTGTCATCCTTGAGCCGTCTGGATTCGGTCTACTCCATTCGCGGTATTCACACCGGCTTAAATCCACAAGTGCTGTTGATGTTGAATGGTGTTCCTGTGCAATACAACGCGCAGGGTGGTCGGCCTACTTTATTTCGCTTGCCTGTTACCAGTATTGATCGCGTAGAGGTTATTCGTGGACCGGGATCTGCAGTGTATGGTGCCGATGCCTATGCTGGGGTTATTAATGTCATCACCAAAGATGCGGGCGCGATTGATGCCACGCGAATGGGTGGTGGAGTCGGATCATTTAATACGCGTGATCTTTGGCTGCAAACGGCGAGTGAGTGGAATGACATAGGTATTGCGCTTAGTGTCGCCTATCAGGAAAGTGACGGCGATGATCAGCGCAGGGTGAGCACTGACCTGCAGTCGGCTTTGGATGCTGCTTTGGGTACTGATGTATCGTTAGCGCCGGGTGCTTTATCCACACGCTATAACCTTCTTGATACACATCTGGCGTTAACCAGCGAGCGTGTGCAATTTAATCTTTGGAACTGGTATTCCAGAGATGCAGGTGTGGGTGCGGGCGCCGCACAGGCGCTCGATCCTGCTGGGCGCGATGACAGTAATCTTTGGCTCGGGGATCTTACCTATCGTTTCAACAGCGACACCAGCGTGTGGGATAACAGCATTCGGACGAGTTATTTTCATTACGATCAAGAGTCGCAGTTTGTTTTACTTCCGCCGGGAACGGAATTGCTTATTGGTAACGATGGCAACATCGACTTCCAAAACCCTGTTGGCCTGGTGAAATTTACTGACGGATATCTTGGGCGCCCGGGTGGCCTTGCCAAGGATGCCCAGCTGGATCTTGTGTCTATTTACAATGGGTGGGATTTACATCGTTTGCGGCTTGCTGTTGGTAGCCGATATCAATCCATTGCTCCGCGTGAACAAAAAAACTTTGGCCCCGGTGTTATAGAAGGGACTGAGTCAGTTGTCGATGGTGCGCTCACCGATGTCAGCCATACTCCGAACGTATTTCTCCCCGACAGCTCGCGCACCATTCGCTACCTTTCCATACAAGATGAGTGGCAACTAGCGCGTGCATTGCAGTTTACGGCGGGAATACGCCACGATGACTACTCGGATTTTGGCACCACGACCAATCCTCGCATGGCGTTGGTGTGGACTGCCAGTAATGAGCTGACCACAAAATTACTGTTTGCGAGTGCTTTTCGCGCACCTTCGTTTACGGAACAATTCAGCAAAAATAATCCGGTTTCGCTTGGTAATCCCGACCTTCAACCTGAGCAAATCGATACTGCTGAATTGAGTTTTGCGTACAGTTTCGCCCCGGATCTGATCGCTAATCTAACCCTGTTTGAATATCGCGCGAAGGATATGATCGAATTTATTCAGGATGAAAACTCCACCACCAAAACCGCTGATAATGCCCGTGACCAGGATGGCAGGGGGTTTGAGTTAGAACTTAATTGGAAACCATCGTCAGCATTGTATTTTTCCAGCAGTTATTCACAGCAAGACGCGCGCGACGCCTATACCGATTCGTTAATTCCTGATGCGCCTGGTCAACAGCTCAAAGCCAATATCAATTGGGAGTTTTCCCCGCGCTGGTTTGTACACGGGCAACTCAATTGGGTCGGTGATCGCCAGCGTGCGGCTACCGATTTGCGCGCGGATATTAGTGATTACACTTTAGTGAATGTAACACTCAGACGAAAAAAGATTACGCCTAACCTCGATGTATCACTTGCACTGCGCAATCTTACTGATGAAGACGCGCGTGAACCCAGCAGTGGTGAAATCGCCGATGATTATCCGCTGGAATCCCGCAGCGTCTGGCTGGAATTACGTTACAACTTTAATTGATTTCAGCGGCGTATAATCCGCCGAAATTTGCTCACTAATCCCCCTTGGAATAAGTTCATGTCAGAACCCCAACACGACCAGGTGCGCAGCCGCAATGAACCTTTTGTTGAGCGTGTCGCAACTCGCATGTGGTGCGAGCAAGCGAGTGATGATAATCCCTATATTGCCACCCACGCCTTGTGTCACGGTTACGATTTGTTTGAGTTGATGGAAAAACGGTCGTTTGTCGATGTTTTTTATTTACTGTTTCGCGGCGAGTTACCCACCAAAGCGGAAGCACAATTGTTGCAAGCGTTAATGATTGCATTAATTAATCCGGGGCCGCGTCACCCGGCGACTCGTGCGGCAATGAACGTGGGGGTTGGTAAAACAGATCCTGTGCATATCCTGCCGATTGCATCGGCAATATTGGGTGGGGATTTTCAGGGCGGTGGTGAAATTGAAAGTGCGATGCGCTTTTTGCGTAAACAACAAAAAACCGATCCGCTCGTATTTGCAGAATCTTTTATTCAAGAAAATAACCAGTCCAATGCGGCGGATACAGGGTCCGTTTTTCCTGGTTTTGGTTCTTATTACGGTGGTGTAAATGTATTCGCAAAAAATATTGCGGCGCAACTCCAGCAACTTGAAGGCGCGGGCGCTGCTTTGCACTGGGGTTGTCAACTAGTAGAACAACTTGAGCCGCGCGGTGTTGGTTGGTTAGCCACAGGGATTGCCGCTGCAGTATTTGCTGATCTTGGTTTTCAGCCGCGTGCAGGCGGTAGTTTATTTCAATTGTTGGGGGCACCGGGGTTAGTCGCGCACGGCCTTGAGTTGGCCAACAAACCTATCACCGCTATGCCTTTTATCGGCGACGAAAACTATGTCATTGAACGATAATATTAAATCCGCCAACCGCGTTACGCACAGTGATGCTGCGGTGATCGAGTACCTTGATCAGCGTCGTGGAAAAATCATCAGCAATACCGGTGGTTGGTTTCCCGGAACCGGTGTTTTTAGTCATGGATATTCCATGCTTGAAGAACTGGTGGGTGAAAAATCCTATTTTCAAATTCTGGTATTGAACGCGACCGGACGTTTGGTTGAGCGTGAACTCGCCGATTGGATCGAAGCTGTTTACGGTTGTTTAAGTTGGCCAGACCCGCGCATTTGGTGCAATCAAATTGGCGCGTTGGCAGGTACTGCCCGAGCGTCTGTTGTTGCGGGAACGGCAATGGGTGTACTCGCTACTGACTCGCGCTCTTATGGAGTTTTACCGCTAATTGAGGGTGTTAACTTTATTCAAAATGCACTACTGCGACATCGGCAGGGATCTGCTGCGAGCGACATAGTGCGCGAAGCCGCGTCCGCGCGTGGCGGCAAACCCTATATTGTTGGATATATCCGCCCCATTGCGAAAGGCGATGAACGGCTTGAAGTGGTNNCATTTATCGCTGGCGTATGCGATTGAAAAAGTATTGTTAGATACTTATGACGAAGGTATGAATATTAATGGTTATGTTTCTGCTGTGTTGTCTGATTATAGTTTTTCCGCACAGCAAACGTATCAGATATTTTCGACATTGGTCGCCAGTGGTGTGACTGCCTGTTATCTGGACACATACCATCGTCCGCCCGATACCTTTTTACCTTTGCGCTGTGCTGACATTGACTACCAAGGACCTGACGCGCGCCCCGTTCCCGATTAACTTTATTTTCTATTTTTTTATTTTCATAATTTACTTTTAACAGAGAAATCATCATGCAAAAAACAGCCTTGGTCACCGGCGGCAATTCCGGTATTGGTTATGCGACAGCAAAATTATTAAAAGCAAAAGGTTATGACGTCACTATTTGTGGGCGCAACAACGAGCGTGTCGAGCAAGCTGCGGCTGAGTTGGGGGTGAAGGGAATAGTGGCGGATATGGGCAGTACGAGCGACGTAACAAAATTGGCTGGATACTTTGAGGGTAAATCGCTGAGTGCGCTGGTGAACAACGCAGCTATTGCGCGTTTTGCACCGCTGGCTTATTGCACCAGTGCTGATTTCGATGAATTTATGAATACCAACGTGCGCGGCCCATTGGATTTGATTAAAGGCGTATTGCCTGCGCTGCAAAAAGCGGGTGGCAGTATTACCAATGTCTCATCTGCTGTAGTAAATAATGGCCTTGCAAATGCAGCACTTTACGCGGCAACCAAAGGTGCGCTGGAAGCCTTTACCAAAAGTCTTGCGATTGAATTTGCACCTATAGGTGTGCGTATCAATGCTGTCGCACCGGGTGCAATTGATACGCCGATTATTACTAAACTAGGTCTTGATGAGCAAACACAAGCAGCTGTAAAAGCCCATATGGAAACGACTATTCCATTAGCGCGCTTTGGTCGCGCTGATGAAGTAGCTGAAGTGATTGTCGCGCAGTTGGAGTCCAGCTATACCACTGGTGCAATTTGGGCTGTTGATGGCGGGGTTAATGTCACTTGATGGATGCTGGCGAGAGACTCTTTGTCTGATTTAACTTCGCTGCGCGATCACTCCGATTGATCTCAGAATGATCGCGCCGCTTTCAGCGTTGACTAGTTGTGTGGGTGACGACTTGCGCGCTAAACAATTGTTCTATTGGCAAGGGGTGACCTATATGGTAGCCCTGAACAAAATCAATACCCATGCCTTTTAAAATAATGAGGATTTCCTCGTTCTCCACATACTCCGCTACTGCTTTTTTCCCCAATGCCTGAATTACCTGAATCATGGATTTCACCAGCGTCTGGTCAATGGCGTCATGGTGCAAATTCTGGATAAACGAACCGTCGAGCTTGATGTAATCAGCCGGCAGATCTTTTAAGTAGGAAAAACTACTAAAGCCGGAACCGAAATCATCCACGGAAAAACTGCAACCCAATTTGTGCAACTCGGAGATCACCCGTTGCGTGATGTGCAAATTAAATAAACTTGCACTTTCGGTGAGTTCAAAGGTAATGCGTTTGGGGTTTACACCAGTTTCTTTTAAGTTTTCTAAAATTGTCGGCACCAAATTTTCGTCTTTAAATGCCTGGGCAGATAGGTTGATGGCGATGTGGGTGAGGTCGTCGTGTTGTTTAAGTGTGCGCAGTGCCAGTTTAATAATCCAGCGATCCAATAGATGCATTTCACCGGCTGCTTCCAATGCGGGAATAAAGTTGTTCGGGCCGGTGATGTGCCCATCGGGTTCAATCATGCGCACTAGCGCTTCGTAGTAAGAAATTTTTTGCTGTTTAATATCAAAAATAGGTTGGAAGTAGAGCACCATGCGGTCTTCGCTAATGGCTTTACGCACTTTTTGCGAGGTGTTGATAGAGTGGCGCAGCTCGTCGCTCTCGCTATCGAGCGGGTCGTAAAGGTGAATCAGATTGCGTCCGCGCCCTTTGGCAACGTAGAGTGCAATATCGGCGCGCATTAAATGTTCTTCGGCATTATTGGTGCTGCCGTCAATTAAGGTGAGGCCAATACTGCTGCCGAGGTTGATGCGTTGTTCCTGCAATTGAAAACTGAACTCGCCAATAATCTGCTGAATACTGCGCGCAAATTCATGCGCTTCGGCGCTGTTGATATCGCGCAGCAAAATGGCAAATTCATCGCCACCCAAACGGCAGAGGATATCGGCACCGCGAATGCGTTTGCTGAGCAGACGCGACATTTCGCGCAGCACATCATCGCCTTTTTGATGACCAAAGGTATCGTTGATCACTTTAAAATGGTCGAGGTCCAAATACACCAGTGCATGCTGGCGATTATTGCGCACCGAGTCAGCGGTGAGCTGTGCGAGAGTGGTTTCAAAAAAGTGGCGATTGTAGAGCCCGGTGAGTGAATCATGCATAGCCAAATATTTAAGCTGCTCTTGTGATTCCCGGCGTTCAGTAATGTTGTCCAGGCAGACGGTCAAATTGCTTTGCTGTTTATTGTTGCTGGAGCGGCTGATTTTCAATTGCGCCCACAATTTTTGGTGGTGGCAGGTACTCAGGCAAATTTCAATTTCGGGGAAGGCTTTGTTCTGTTGTAGCGCTTTGCGAATTTTGTTTTTGAAGAGTAAAAATTGGTTGAGATCATCTGCGGCGATAAACGCCTCCAGCGATTGACCAATACAATCGTTAATAGGAAATCCCATCATGATTTCCCAGGCGCGATTGAGGTAGCAAATTTTAAAATCGGCATCCAGTTCCATCACTACTGATTGCAAATCATCAAGCAATTGGTGATGGTTTTCATAAAGTTGGCGATAGGCCAGCTCGCGCTCCTGAAGCGATTTTACGCGCGCGGCAAATTGCGCATTGCTCACCAAAAAATCATCGCGGTGGATGGCGATATCACAGACTTTACGCAATTGATCCGCGCGGAAGGGCTTGGGTAAAAAATCCACGGCGCCGAGCAACATTAATTCTTCTGCCTGATCGGTGGTGGTGTGGGCGGTCATGATTACCACGGGTTGGGTGGGATCAATACTTTGTATTTCAATCAAAATATCGCGCCCGGATAATTTAGGCAGCATCACATCCAGCAGTACAAGGTCGTGGCGACCTTGTACCCATGCCTTGAGGCCAGCATCACCCTCGTAGGCGACTTCGATATCAAAGGCGGGAGCAAGCACACGTTTGATCAGGTCGGCGGTATCGGGTTCATCTTCTACTACCAGCAGGCGCGGTTTATGGGGCGCCATTTGCTCTGGTTGCGCCAACCGTCTGACGAGAATAGGTAGTTGTTGAATATGTTCGAGGGGTAATAATTGGTTGATACCGTATTCGCGCGCTGTTACTTCGGCAATGCGTTCGCACCAGGTGCTGGCGATGATGACTATCGGCATATCGGCGCGGCACGTGAGTATGCCGCTGCGCACCAGCCGCGATAAACGCCAGCCATCAAGGTCGGGAGTATCAACATCGACAATTAGTACATCGATGTTTTGCTGGCGCAGCACTCGCAGTGCTTTTTGTGCAGTATCAACACAGGTCAGATTATTCAGCTCAGCCGAATTCAAACTAGCGTTGATTGCAGCCAGCGCAGTGGGATCGTTATTAACGACAAGTAGGTTAATAGGCGAATTGGGTTGATTGGTGTTATCAGTTAACACTCATTGCTCTCCGAATTAATATCCTTTGAGCCTAGCATAAACTGCGCTTTTCTTTTCGCCTAGGTGTGACTTTCGTTAGAACCTTGCCAAATAATCAACCGTTTGGGTATTAGCCTCCCGGTGTGGCCGAGCCATTGACTGCCAGACCTTTAATACGGTCGCCCATGGGCGGAATTTCATTGCGGTCAATGCGCACGTCGAGCAAGGTTGGGCCATTTTTTTGGAAGAGTGCAGCGTAATCGAGCGCGTCTAATTGCTCGGGTGAATTGATCACTATGCCGTCTACGCCCATTGCCTGCGCCATGAGTGCGTAGTTAACTTCGTTCAATTCCCAGCCGATGGATTCCTGCTGCCCCAGCATTTGCCCGTGCATCACCATGCCCATCGCCGAATCGTTTAACACCAGAAATACTACCGGCAGTTTTTGCTGCGCTGCCACGGTAATTTCCTGTGCGCTCATCAGGTAGGAACCATCGCCGACGATACACAGGGTCGGGGCATTGCGATTGCCGATCGCTGAGCCAATCGCTGCGCCTATCGACCAGGCCATAGAACCGTAACCCATGGCGATTCGGTACAGGCCTTCACTGTTAGAGCGAGTCAGATAGTGCGTCGCCCATGACCAGCCGTTGCCTGCATCGACAAAAATGCGTGTGTCGTCGGGTAGGGTGCGAGAGAGGTGGTTCATCAGCCGCTGGGGTTTAACCGGGCTGGCATTGGAGTAGCATTTTTCTTCATCGTGAAGACTGAAAAAACCGCCGTTGGCATTTTCGCTTGCGGCGCCCGGCAGTGTTTGCCAGCTGCGCCCCCACTTGCGCACTTCACGTACGCTTTTAACCAGACGATCAAAGATCACATCGATATTGCCGAACACATGCAGGTTGGCCATGGGCGAGCGGGTGAAGTGTTCGATCGATGAATCTATGTGCACCAGCTTGGTGTTGAGCAAATCATTCTTCCAACCACTGGTGCCTAATTCGCCCAGCTCGGTGCCTACAGCGAGGATCAGGTTGACCTCTTTGCTCTGCAGTAGATTTCTGGCGCTTTCGTGCCCGGCGAATCCGAACACACCGCGATACTGCGGATGATGTTCATCGACCCAGGTTTTGCCCATGGGGCCGGTGACAAAGGCGGCGCCGGTCAGCTCGATAAATTCCATAATCTGCTTGCTGGCCTTGCCCACGCCATTGCCGATATACATGACGATGTTATCAACCTTGCCCAGTTTTTCGCACAGGCGGGCAATAGCGGAATCATCGGCCATCGCAAAATCGTGCACCAGCAAGTCGCTGTGGATATGTGCATTGATAGTTGCTGGTGCGCGCAATACATCGGCCGGCACGCTGATATGCACCGGGCCGTTAGGTTTGCGGTGCGCCGCCATGATCGCCGAGACCAGTTTGCTCTCGAGTTGTTCGTGATGGGATACCAGCGTATTGAATTGGGTGACGTAGCGGAACATGCCGACGGTATCGATGGCGGTGCAGCTGGATTCCTGCAGTGCGCGCTTGCCGAATTTGGGCAGCGGCGTTTGTGCAGTAATCACCAACATAGGGATTTCATCGGCCAGTGCCGAGGCCACGCCGGTAATCAAATTGGTCGCACCTGGGCCGGTAGTCGCGCAGACCACACCCATTTTGCCGGTTTCGCGCGAGTAACCATCGGCCATAAAGGCGGCGCCGCATTCATGGCGCGCCACTACAAGGCGTGGGCCACCTGCGCGCTCACTGCGTGCGAGGGAATTGAGTAGAGGTTCTATGGCACCGCCTGGAACACCAAAGACCGTATCGATGTTTAATTGTTTAAGGTAATCGATAATTAAATCGGCGTAGGTAGCAGTGACTTCCTGTGTCTGCTGCTGTGCGATTTGCGCTAGCTCGCCGAGCGTAACCGGTTCTACGGCGGGCATAAGCTCCGCAACTGGAGGTTGTTCCAGTTTCGAGGTGAGGAGAAGGTAGGGTTTGTTGATGGCCTGCTGCATGGAGTTCGCGCCTTGTTTACAGAAGTGCGTGGTCCATCACGGATGGTTGTCGTCAAAATATGCTGCACAATATATACCAATGATGAAAAATGTGCCAACCAAAAAATAATCAAACCGCTTAATTAATGCACTTATTTCTCGGGTTTGGCTTTTAAGGGCAAAAAATCGCTTTCTTTTGGGCATAAAAAAGCCCCGGCAAGCCGGGGCAAACAGAGGTCGAATTCGCACTGCTGGCCTGTGGTGGCGCGCCGCCACAGAGCCGGACCAGCGCGAGATCAGGCGACGCTTTTGGCTTTTTCAGCCGTGCCTTTGTCGAGTTGCTTTTCGGCGCGCTTGGCGTCGATGGATTCAATTTTTTTTTGCTTCTCATACAGGAAGCGCAATACCGATGAGCGGTAATGGTTGTATTCAACGTTATCAGCCAGTTCAAGGCGATTGCGCGGACGCGGAAGCGTAACATCAAGGATTTCACCGACCGTAGCCGCTGGGCCATTGGTCATCATTACAATAC
>DQHS01000026.1 GCA_003524365.1 Cellvibrio sp.
CAGGTTCCCGAGCTGGTGAGCCACTTGCACCTGCCAGTACAAAGCGGATCTGATCGCATATTGATGGCGATGAAACGCGGCCATACCGCGCTGGAATACAAATCCAAACTGCGCCAAATTAAAAAGAATCGCCCGAATATCAGCTTCTCTTCCGATTTTATTATCGGCTTCCCCGGCGAAACCGATGCCGATTTTGAAGCGACGATGAAGTTAATTCAGGATATGGATTTCGATACGTCTTACAGCTTCATCTACAGCGCACGCCCAGGAACTCCCGCTGCAGATTTCCCCGATGACACACCAGAAGAAGTGAAGAAACATCGCCTCGCGATTTTGCAAGATCGCTTGATCCAACAAGCACTCGCGATCAGCCGCCGCATGGTGGGCAATACCGAGCGCATTCTGGTGACCGGTTACTCCAAGAAAGATCCCGGCCAACTTTGCGGCCGCACCGAGAACAATCGTGTAGCGAATTTCCGCAGCGACAACGCGGATTTGATTGGTAAATTTGCCGATATCCTTATTGAAGAAGCCTTGACCAACTCCTTGCGCGGCACGCTAGTCTGTTCAGAACTTGATGCGGATTGGGTTAAATAANNAACAAAAGCCTCGAAAAAAATCCACAATTAAAAATATGCGATAAAAAAATCCCCGTGCTGGCTGACCAGCACGGGGATTTTTATTTGCCAAGAATGCTGCTGTTAAAAACTAGCAGTTCTTGTCGGATACATCTTCGCATGCATCCTCAACGCCATCCTTGACTTCATCTGCGGCGTCATCCATTGCGTCGCGGGTTTCATCAAGCGCGTTATCAACATTTTCACCCAACTTCTCTGCTGGCCCCTTGTTGGAGTCGCAAGCTGCTAAAGGTGTAGCTAACAAAGCGATGATAAATACTCGTTGTAGTAAATTCATGAAAACTCCTTATGCATTTGTTGATTCGACACCAAATACAAAGCGTATTGCGTGCCAATGTTGCAGAACGCAGTGTTGACGGGAGTTTGAAGCGATTAGAGATTTATAATCTGGTGGGAGCTAGCCATATATTTTGCAACCTTTACAAAAACCGGGATGAGCTACAAAATCACGTAGAGATAATTTACGCTAAAATGGCTTCAAGCTGTGCGAGTAATACTGGCTTCAACAGGCTCGCGCCAACGCCAGCATTTGCAGCGCGCGTGGGATCAATAGCCTCGCCGCTTGCCGCAATAATACGTATTTGTGGATGGGCTGAATGGATTAGCGCTGCGCACTCATAACCATTCATATCGGGCAAATTCAAATCGATTAGCACTGTGTGCGGATTATGCTGGTCCACCGCACGCAACGCGGCAGCGGCACATTGAGTACTGAATACCTTCCATCCCATCAAGGTCAACAATCCCTCCAGTGCCGCCAAAGCATCAGCATCGTCTTCTACAACTAAAATGGATTTTTGTTGTGGCGCGATTACAGGTTCATTTTTTGCAGGCTCACTCTTCGCAGGAGACAGAAATCGTGCTAAACAATTATAAAGCCGAGTCTGATCAACCGGCTTGCTTAGGTAAGCGGTAAACCCGGATTCAAAACAACGATCCATATCCCCTTTCATATGCGCTGCGGTCAGAGCAACAAGCGGACGCGTAAAACCCTGATAGCGCAACTGCTGTGCAGCCTGATGCCCATCCATCACCGGCATATGAATATCCATCAGAATTAAATCAAATGATTTATCGGAAAGATGTTCAGAATTAACGATGCGGATAACATCGGCACCATCGGTGGCATAAACCACCTCTGCACCGGTGAGTTGAACAAATTGGCCAATAAGCACACGGATATCGCGTAGATCATCAGCCACTAGAACGCGGCCGATAAAACGCGGTATCTCTACATTAAGNNCCGCCCAAACGTTCAACCAGTTGTTTACTGATCGTCAAACCTAAACCAGTACCTGCGCGCGGGTGTACTTGCGCATTTTTTGATTGAACAAAAGGTTCAAAAATAACCTTGAGGGTATCCGCACAAATACCTATGCCCGAGTCTATAACAGTAAAACAGATTTTATTTTTACCGCCCTCTTCCACCCAATCGATTTTGAGTAACACCTCGCCTTCGCGAGTGAATTTAATTGCGTTGCCCATCAAATTTAACAAGATTTGGCGCAATCTCATCTGATCGCTGTAAATGGTAATAGGTAATGGACGCGGAGCTTCTATACGCAACTGCAAGTTCTTGNNGCTGCTGCACCTTGCATTAAAAAATAAATATCCGTGAGAAATGCCGAGAGGGAAATGGGCTGCTTTTCAAGCTCAAGTTTCCCCGCTTCAATTTTAGATAGATCTAAAATATCGTTGAGCAAACCGAGTAGATGCTTTCCATTACGATGGACTATTTGTAAATATGCGGAATTTTCTGAATCATTACTTTTATTTAACAGCAATTCAGTAAAACCTAAAATGGCAGAAAGTGGGGTGCGCAGCTCATGACTGAGGTGAGCAAGAAATTCGCTCTTGGAGCGGTTCTCCGCCTCAGCTTTTAACCGCTCTACCCGTTCACGTTCTACCTCGCGCCGCGCCAACGCATAACGAATTGCACGCGCAAGCTGCTCCGCACTGAGTTTTGATTTTACTAAATAATCAACCGCACCCGCCTGCAACGCCTGACGATCTACCTCAATCTGGTGCATGCCCGTCAGTAAAATAACGGGGCCAGAAAACCCCACTTCGTTCGCAAACTTTAACAACTCGATACCATCGCGCGCACCGAGCTGGTAATCCATCAAACACAAATCGTGTTTATCTTCCGTTAGTAATCTCTGGCCATCCTCATAGGTGGAGGCCCAATCCAGAACGCAGGTTTGGCTAATATCTTCCAATAAATCCCTAACGAGCAAGAAGTCGTCTTCATCATCGTCAATGATTAATAACTTTACATGCTGCATACGAATATCTGCTCTTATAATGGTTATGGCAATTCGACAAACTCGACCCAGTATTTACCCAAGGTGCGCATCAACTCAACTAATGCATCAAAAGTAACGGGCTTGGTAATATAGGAAGCGGCACCCAAATCATAGCCTTTCACCATATCCTCTTCTGCTTTTGATGTTGTTAAAATCACCACCGGAATACGACGCAACCTGTGATCAGCTTTAATTTCTGCCAGCGCTTCACGACCGTCCATTTTCGGCATATTCAGATCTAGTAAAATTAACCCCGGCATTGGGTATAAGGTGCGATCACTAAATTCATTATCACCACGCAAATAACTTAATAGTTGCACGCCATCCTCAACAAAATGCAATTCATTGAGCACACGACTTTCCTGCATTGCATCTTGCGCCAACAATCGATCATCGGCATCATCATCCGCCATTAGAATGATCAAGGTTTTTTTGGGTATATTCATAGGTACTTCCTTAATTGCTGAAATAGCGACATCTCACTGCTATGGAGCATCCGCAAGTAACTCGGTTAGTGGTTCTATTACCGTTTGCTTCATGGGTAAATAAATTATAAATACAGCGCCTTCCCCTGGTTCACTTTGCGCGGCAATTGTACCGCCATGGCGTTCAACAATTTTACGGCACAAGGCCAAACCTATTCCAGTGCCGGAATATTCACCGCGTCCGTGCAAGCGCTGAAACAAGCTAAATACCCGCTCGGCATACTGCGACTCGAATCCGATACCTTGATCCGCAAAACGCAAACAACACCAGCTCCGACTATCACCCAAAATAGGGGACGCTACATTCATTTCACTGGTCACAGCGATTATAGGTCGAGAGTCCGGCAAGTGAAACTTCAAACTATTCGCGATCAAATTCATAAACACTTGCGCAATCTGCGAAGGGTCTGCATCAATTGTAGGCAGTGGATCTATATGCACTTGAGCATGAGTTTCTTCAATCGCATAGTCAAGATCATCCATCACCCGATGCATGACCTCATTTAAATCAACGTTAACAAATGGCCGCTGTTTGGTAGTCACGCGCGAAAAGCTTAATAGATCATCAATTAATGCCGACATGCGCTCGGATGCAGCCTGCATGCGCACTACGTAATCCGAACCCGTCTCACCCAATTCAGAAGAAAATTTTTGTTGTAACCGATCGCCGAAAGCGCGAATCTTACGCAATGGCTCTTGTAGATCATGAGAGGCGACAAAAGCGAACTCTTCCAACTCTCTATTACTACGCTGCAACTCCTCGGAATATTGCAGCAATGCTTGAGTACGCACCCCAACCTTTTCCTCTAATTCTGCATTCGCTGCTGCAAGCGCAAAATTTAATTCTGCCACTTTATTCGAGTTGCGATACACTGCATAAAAAGCGCCTAGAGATAGGAGCAGCCCAATACCATTCGCTAACATTAGCGCCATCTGAATAAATTCACGATTTTCGGTCGCAAATGCTTTGTTTTTTTCAAGCAGGGTAAATTCTTCATTTTCCATTTCTGCAAGTAGCTGCGAGATGGCTCGCATCAACTCAATGCCCTCGTCCGTTTTGACCTGACGTATTGCCGCGCGAATTTTGTCTCTATCGGTTAACGTTACAATTCGTTGCATTTCATCAATTTTTTGGCGAACATAAATGTAAACCGACTCAAAACGAATTTTTTGTTGCGGCAACTCCGTTGTAGAATCTCCCAACTGCGTCAGCAAATCATCAATAACAGCAAGCGTTTGATGATAGGGCTGTAAGTAATTTGGATCTTCAGTAAGTAAATAACCTCGTTGACTGGACTCGGCTGCTGCAAGCTCCCGATTTAAATCTTTTATTAAATTAATTGTCTGCAAGGTGTTATTAATACTGATGTTATTGTTGGTAATAACATCGATTGAGCGATAGGTGAGCACAGCGCTAACCGCAAAAAAGGTAATGGCTGCCGATAGCGCCAGCACCCAAACAAAATTGGGTAATTTATTAATGATGTACTTATCGAGCGGATTACTATTAATTAATGGGTTGCCACTCACTGCCCATCGCCCTCATTGCCATCGTCGTTAACGCCGATAAATCGGGTGTCCTGCAACGTCTCAAGCACATGGCTACACTGCTGACACTCCGCCAGAATCGTCTCAAATATACTAATCGCTTTACGGACATCACCAGTACGTTCGAGCGTTAATTTACCTAACTCCGCATTTATAGATATGGTATTTAATGGATTGCGCAAATCATGCACAAATCGATTTTTTTTGCCGTCCATATTCAACTCCTACAACTCAACATTGCCATAACTGTTTAACCGGTTATAGAGTGTTTTTAAACTGATACCAAGAATATCGGCAGCCTGCTTTTTATCACCATCAAAATGCTCCAGGGTAGACTCGATAAGCTCGCGCTCAACTTCTTCAACAGTTTTCCCCACACGAATTCCCGCTTGCGGTTGATGCGCAACTTTGGAAAAAGGGGAGGTGAGATTTTCAGGAAGAACCAATAACTTCTGTTGTTGGTCGGCCATAATGTAAGCCCGATGGATAGCATGACGAAGTTCACGCACATTGCCCGGCCAGTCATAATCCATCAACCGCTTCAGTGAGGCATCACTAATGCCTATATCTCCATCATATTCTTGATTAAATGCAGTCAAAAAATGNNGTTTCCAACACTCTCAACAAGTTGGGTTGCAGATCGATGGGCATTTCCGTAATTTCATCCAGAAATAATGTTCCTTTATGCGCCTGTTCGAACACACCAATCTTTCTATGAGTCGCACCAGTGAAAGCGCCCTTTTCATGCCCGAATAATTCGCTATTAATTAGTTCGCGCGAAAATGCTCCACAGTTGGCAGCAACATAGTCTCCTTCTGTTCCACTGACGCAATGAATTGCTGCCGCTACCATTTCTTTTCCTACACCACTTTCCCCCAGCAACATAACGTTGGCTTTGGTCGCGGCCACGCGTTCAATCATTTCGTATAAATGCTGCATCGGTGCTGACTCACCAACGAGGTAATTAAAATGCAATGTAACGGATGACTCTGGCTTTGCGACGGCGAGTTTTTTCTCTTCAAAAAGAGATTCTAATTGTTGTAAATCGATCGGCTTAATAAGGTAGTTTATATTTGATCCGTATAGATTTTTTACAATCGACTTAATTGAAGGATGGCCCGTAATTAGCGTAATTTTTGTCTTGCTCGGCGAAGGTAAAGCTTCCAACAAATGCAAGCCACTGCCATCGGGCAAGATCAAATCCAGAATCAGGTGTGTATAACTATTGCTGCCAATCAGCTCCCGTGCTTGAGCTACGGAATCGGCTGCAGTCACGTTGTGACCTAGCAAACTCAACAGCTGCACTGTTGCATCCAAAAAACGCCTGTCATCGTCAACCAGTAAAACATCAGCCACGATCAAAATCCTCAAGTTAGCTAGCTAGCATTGAGGTCATTCTAGCACCAGACAAGTAGAAGAAAGCAGCAGCTATAAATAACTTAGCGATACAATTCACTTTTTTACGCAGCAACTTAGAAAAAGGGCCAAAATTTAAAACCGGGCAGGATAGCGCGGACTAGGTGGCGGGACATAGTAGGCTTATGTCCCAGTGCAAACTGGGCAACAGCTCCAACAATGAACGGAGCAATTATAAATGAAGTCAGAAAAGACCTGAATTGAGGGGTGCTAACTCTGGTGCATAAATGTTGTTGCAGCAGGATATTTTGCACCAATAATTGATCATTCTTTTGTTTCACTACTGCGATTAAATCCATGTTGTGCACTCCGCAGAAAATCATCGATTTGCGCACGCGTGTAAGGCATGCTCATACGTTTGCGATATTTCACAAATAACCAACGACAGACCAACAACAATAAAACTTGCTGCAAAAAAAAGGTCAACATCCCCAAACCTACATGCCCACTTGCAGCAAATACCGACCAAGCCAGTAGTGCAGAAAACGCACACCAGGTTAGTAACATAATGGGCATCATTAACAACCACAACATCATAATTTTTGGCAAGGTGCGAACGGCAAGAAGTGCCTCAACACGAGCCAGATCAACAATGCCACCAATGACCCCAACAAACTGCTCGCCGAGCAGCAAGGTTTGTTCTATATCGGAACTCCAGCTCGCAGTTTTTTTCGAACCATCATCCTGCGCGGCAGCCTCTTCTTCAGCCAAGCTTTCAGTCAAACCTTCAGCATAAAAATCCCCCCGAGACGTATACTCCTCAGGGGAATTTTCTTTTTGATCATGAGTATTCATGATCCTATTTCTCAATGACGACGCTGCAATAAATAAGCGACCAAGCAACCTGCCGCAAAAGCAATGCCCACGGTGACCAGCGGTTTTTCCCGAACAACCGCCTCAGCCTTTTCTTCCAACTCCATCGCGCGCACCTTGCCTTCGCTCAAACGAACTTTGGCATTTGCTGCGGTAGCACTGCCTATTGAACCAACAGCGTCATAAATACTCGACGTTGCCTCTTTGAATTGTGCGATAGCTTCAGCCATGGAGATATCGTCCAATTTACCGTTCTCATTACTTTTTACAGAAGCTGGGGTAGCCATAGGTATCACCTCTCAAATTGTTGATTAGAACCTATTAAATATAGGTGAAAATTATCAAAAAATTGCTTTGCCGAAATAGTATTTTCGAATACTAAAGCCGACGTCTACCGAAGATAAGGGATAAGACAAACAACACTAGAAATACAAAAAATAGAATTTGCGCTATTCCAGATGCTGCACCAGCAATACCACCAAAACCTAGAAGACCGGCGATAATGGCAACGACAAAAAATACCAATGAGTAATAAAGCATGGGATTCTCCTTTTTTAAGATTCACGTTATTTCCTTCAATGAACGTGCCAATTCCCTTTTTCTTGTTAAAAACAAACAAATTGTTATTTGGGGAAATAGTTTGATATAAAAAAGAGATATTAATCAGGCTTTTCGTGAGATCAGCGACCGGCCCAACAATGCAAGCTTTCCGATTCCCCATATACATCATCGCGAATTTAGTCGAGCGGGAAATATCGAGCACCAACCCTTGCAAAGGTTACAAAAAATAGAAAACCTTACATGGTAAAAATGGTGCTTGCGCTATTAATTTTTAGCTCCACTGCTATCTCCATCGAGGATATTAATCCAGCAACCCAGTAAGTCGAGATGCGAAGACAATATTTTAAAACACACCAATAAGGGGATCGCGATTAGCAACCCAATGACACCCCACACCCATCCCCACGCGAACATCCACAGCACCACTAATAACGGATTCATGTTAAAGCGCTGTCCCAATACCGTTGGCGTGACTAGCTGTGACTCGATAAAATTGAGCAGCAAAAAACTACCGGGGACCGTTAGCGCCATCACCCAGGACTCATATTCAATAAAACCAACGCTGATCAGGATGATGGATAACACCAATGGGCCTATGTAAGGCGCAAAATTCAGAATGGTCGCTAAGGCGCCCCACAACAGTGGATCTTCAACACCTAGCAGCGCCATTACACAAGCTGTTGCCAAACCCAGGCTGATGTTAATTAGGGAAATGAGGAGTGCGTAACGGGAAATATCATCACGCACTGTTTGAAAAATAATAACCGCCTTCTTTTTTTCTGCGAAAGATGATTGAGCACGCACGAAATTACGCATTAAATTATCGCCATACACCAGAAAAAAATAGGTGATCACAAATACCGCTGCGATCTGCACTAAAAACATAGCCGTGGTACCGGCGACCACAGAAAATGCAGATAAGAAAACGGCTTCCAAAGCACCACTGATCGCGCTGCTCTGCCCCTCGGCTTCAGGCATTACCTGCGCTCTCAGCACATTAAACCGATCGGATAAACCATTCATTTGTACCGCGATCTTTTCGCCCAACACCGGCAAACTATCAAACCAGTGACCCGCAGGCTCGACAAGAATGACAAAAGCAGCACTTACGCCGACAACCAAAAGTATTACTACCAATGCGGCAGCAAGGGCGTGAGGCACCTTAAAACCCGCTATAAAACGCACTAAAGGGCTGGAAAACAGTGCGATGAACCCTGCTACAAAAACAGGAAGAAATAATGTCCGGCAGAAATACAATGTGTAGAGCACAGCGATTACAACCAATATGTTAAGTGCTAGCGCCATTACACTTTCTTTTCTACCGTCTAACTTATGGATAAGTAACGGTCTGTTCATAGAAATATCCTGCAATGTAGATCAAGTCCATCGCTTCCTGCCAATTTCGTACCACCCCCTAGAGCAAGAAAGAAAATCTCTACACCATTTGGTTTTGACTACAAGAAACAATAATGAATACAAAGGGTTACTCAAACAATCTCAAAAAAACATTAGATTTTAAAAACATTCAGCGCAGATTCAGCTGCAATTTGGACTTTATCCCTCTCGCTGAATGGTTTAGTCTTGGATTTCATCGAGTCACAAGAGCTTATAAACCACTTTGAATACGCAGGTTATACCCCCCCCGGAAATCGTCACCCAGCCGTTAACGCTGGAACCCAGTGATAGTCGTCGCCTCGCCAATCTCTGCGGCCTTCTCGGCCAGCACCTGCGCCAGATTGAAGAGCGCCTTGAGATTGAAATCCGTAATCGAGGCAGCGAATTCGAACTAATCGGCCCCCAAGCCAAAATCCGCGCTGGCGCTGAATTACTGCGTAACCTCTATCTGACGACGGAGCAAAACGAACTCACTCCTGATGAAGTGCATTTAGCACTGCAAACCTCTGGTATCGAACAGCTTATGGAACAACTGGACAACGCTGAGGCTCAAGCGCTCAGCGGCGAAATCCCCACAAACGTTGCAGACACGAGCAGTGATGAAGGTGGCATTACCCTGATTCGCACCAAAAAATGCACGATCAAACCACGCGGCTTGAATCAGCAGCGTTATGTACGCGCAGTTCAGAAGCACGATATCAACTTTGGTATCGGCCCCGCTGGTACCGGTAAAACCTACCTCGCCGTTGCCTGTGCAGTTGAAGCTCTGCTAAAAAATGAGATTGAACGGATCTTGCTGGTACGCCCAGCGGTAGAAGCAGGTGAAAAACTTGGTTTCTTACCTGGCGATCTCGCACAAAAGGTTGACCCCTATTTGCGCCCGCTCTATGACGCGCTATTTGAAATGTTAGGTTTTGATACAGTCGGTAAATTGATGGAGCGCGGTGTTATTGAGGTTGCCCCTCTCGCGTTTATGCGTGGCCGCACCCTGAACAATTCATTTGTAATTCTCGATGAAAGCCAGAACACCACGCGCGAACAGATGAAAATGTTTCTTACCCGTATTGGTTTTGGTACTACTGCAGTAATTACTGGCGACCCGACCCAAATCGACTTGCCACGGGGTATGGCCTCTGGCTTGCGCCATGCAATGGAAGTGCTGGATAACGTCAACGGTATTAGCTTCACCCACTTTACGTCCAAAGATGTGGTGCGCCATCCTATTGTTCAACGCATAGTGGAAGCTTACGAAGCCTTTGAACAACAGCAGCCGAAGCAAGACTAGTTATATGACCTACCAAATCGATATCGAAAGCAACAGCCAAAACCAACAGATTCCGGCCCTGCCTGAACTTGAGCGCTGGATAAGTGCTGCATTGCAAAGCCAGAGTTTTGAGGACGCCGAAGTCAGTGTCTACATCGTAGACGAAGACGAAGGCCAGGAATTAAACGCTCAGTATCGTGGTAAAGATTATCCGACCAATGTGCTCTCCTTCCCTGCCGATATCGCTGAGGAAGTAGGTGTGCCGTTGCTTGGTGACTTGGTGGTTTGCGCTCCGGTCGTGGAGCGCGAGGCGCAAGAGCAAGGCAAAACCCTGCAAGCACATTGGGCGCATATGTTAATTCACGGCACCTTGCATTTAGTCGGTTTCGACCATATCGATGACGATGAGGCCGAGACCATGGAAACCCTGGAAACCCAAATCGTCACCGGTTTAGGGTATCCTGCCCCCTATCAAGACATCACTGAAGAATAAAAGACCTTGGGAAACTACATCATGTCGGACGACCATCCGAGTAGCACAACTACTGAAAAGCACGAACGATCCTGGCTGGACAAAGTTCTCCATGCCTTCAGCGCGGAACCTAAATCCCGCGATGAGCTGATGGAGATTATCAAAGATGCAGCCGATAACCACCTGCTTGACCAGGAAGCACTCAGCATTATCGAAGGTGCGCTGGATGTTTCTTCACTGCAAGCACGTGAAATCATGGTCCCCCGCTCCCACATAGTGGCCATCCGTTTAGAAGATTCCCTGGAAGAATACTTACCGCAATTAATTGAATCCGGTCATTCACGTTTTCCAGTAATCGGCGAAAACATCGACGACATAAAAGGCATTCTACTCGCCAAGGATTTACTTCCTCTCGCCTTGAAAGGTAAAGAGAACTTTAACTTGGAGAGCGTGTTACGGCCGGCCACTATTGTCCCGGAAAGTAAACGGGTTAATATTTTGCTGCGTGAATTCCGCGAAAACCGCTACCACATGGCTCTGGTAATGGACGAATACGGCGGCATTACCGGTCTGCTCACCATTGAAGATATTCTTGAAGAAATTGTCGGTGAAATTGAAGACGAAACCGATGAGCAGGAAAACGCTACCGATTTCATCAAACGCGTGAGTGAGAATGATTACATCATTAAAGCACTCACACCGATCGAGAGCTTCAACGATTTTTTCAAAACCACATTTAGCGATGACGACTTTGATACACTTGGCGGCATTTTAATGCAGGAGTTCGGTCATCTCCCCAAACGCAACGAAGTCGTACAAATGGACAACCTGCAGTTTCGCGTACTCTACGCAGATAATCGGCAGATACATTTATTGCGCATGACGGTCATGAACGATTAAAAAAATCCCGCCGAAATGGCGGGATTTTTTTAGGTAACTCACATACAGATAATTATTTATGCACGAAAAAATACTGGCATTACCCAAAACAATTGCTTTGTTAATCGCGTTAGCTAGCGGGGCATTAATCACTTTCAGCTTTGCACCCTTTAATAGCTGGCCAATTACCATTATCAGCTTGACTACATTGGCACTGCTATTAAAAGCACAAACAATCAAAACCATACTCTGGCGCAGCTTCGCTTTTGGTATCGGCTTTTACGCTGCAGGCATTCATTGGATTTATGTCAGCATCCATAATTTTGGTGGTGCATCACCATTATTTGCCGGCTTTTTGGTATTTCTGTTTGCCTGTTTTATGGCTGTAGTTTTTACAGGGCCTTTTTATGTCCTTGCGCGGTGGTACAGCCACAACAGATTTGCATTAATCCTCGCCCTACCAGTGTGCTGGTTACTGGGCGAATGGATGCGCACCTGGTTACTAACAGGTTTCCCATGGTTATTTTTAGGCTACGCACATTTAAACACTCCACTGGCAGGTTGGGCGCCAATCGGCGGTGTGCTGAGCATTGGATTTATTCTTGCACTCACCGCCGGAGTTATCGCCGAGTGGTTATGGCACATCAGGAATGCACAACCCAATAAAGTAACCTTGATGATCGCCAGTTGCTGCTGCATCGTTATTTGGATTGCGGGGGCCGGCTTAAAAACCATCACTTGGGCAGAACCCGATGCCACGGCGATCAAAGTCGGCATGGTACAACCCAATGTTGATCAAAGCACTAAACTCAGTTTTGATGAAAACACCACTATCGCCGCACTTAATCAGTTGCGCGAACTCAGCGCAAACTTATGGAGCAATGATTGGGTGGTCTGGCCAGAAGCCGCGATTCCCACCACACTGACCTATCAGGATGCACTACCCTTTTTGGAAGAGATGAATAGCAAAGCCGCTGAACATGATACAGCCTTGTTTACCGGTGTCATTTTTGAAGATCAAAAACAACACAAATATTACAACTCCATTGCAGGACTAGGGCAAGGCTATGGCTTTTACCATAAACGCCGGTTGGTGCCGTTTGGAGAGTATGTGCCGCTGGAAAATCAGGTACGGGGATTGATTGAATTTTTTAATTTGCCAACTTCTTTTATTCATTTGGGACCGCAAGATCAACACGGCTTGATCGCCAAAGGCGTGCGTATTACTCCGGCGATTTGCTATGAAATTGTGTACCCGGATTTAATCGCACAAGCGGCCAAAGAAACGCAAGTATTGTTGAGCGTAAACAATCTCGGCTGGTTTTTAGATTCCATCCAAGCTAAACAATTTATGCAAATGGCACAAATGCGCGCCCTGGAAACTGGCCGCTATTTGGTATACAGCACGAACAACGGCCCCAGTGCCATTATTGATAACCATGGCAAGATCCTCAGCCAAAGCGATTCTTTTAAAGCCCAGATCTTTACCGGTGAAATCCACGCAGTCAAAGACTGGACGCCCTTTATGGTTTACGGCAGCGGACCACTGGTTATTTTGGCAACGTTATTATTACTCAGCATCAGCCTGCCACAGTTGTTCAAGCGCGAAGTCGCGCTTGAAGAAGGGCGATAATTATTTCGAATGTAATAGCAAGATTGGTGGTGTATGGCATTCCGATTAGGGATAAAGTAAAAACTATCTGAATCTTGCAACTCACTACCATGACATCACCTTCCATACCAACAACTAGCAAAGCCACAAACGATCCACGCTGGCGATTATTAGGGGATGCTAGCGCCGACGGGCAATTTATTTACGCGGTGATTACTACCGGTATTTACTGCCGCCCCGGGTGTCCGTCGCGTCGCGCCAATCCCGATAATGTGCGTTTTTTTAACAACCCCACCGACGCTGAAAGCGCTGGCTTTCGCGCGTGTAAACGATGCCACCCACAACATATCAGCAGCGATGTATTACAAACACAACGCATTACCGATCTCTGCCGGCTTATCGAAACTGCCATACAAGAGCCTTCACTCGCCGAGCTTGCCAATTACTCCGGCATCAGCACCTATCATCTGCAACGTTTATTTAAAACGGCGACAGGTTTAAGTCCCAAGGCCTATGCTAAAGCGCATAGGCGGCAACAAGATCGGCAAGAACTACCTACCCGAACCAAAGGAAAAGCCACAATGATTATGTATTTTTCTCTTGGCCAGTGTTCGCTCGGTCAGCTCTTGGTGGCACAGAACGCAAAAGGCATCTGCGCTATTTTATTGGGTGATGATGCGGAATATTTGCGCGCTGATTTACAGCAGCGCTTTCCTTCAGCAGCGTTGCATGAAGACAACGCACAACTGAAAAAAAACATCACACAAGTGATCAACGCTATTGAGCAACCAACAGCCAATCTACACTTGCCACTGGATATCCAGGGCACCGTCTTTCAACAGCGAGTGTGGGATGCGCTGCAAAAAATTCCCGCAGGTGAAACACGCAGCTACACCGATATTGCTCAGGCAATTGGTTCACCCAAGGCAGTGCGCGCTGTCGCTGGCGCTTGCGCTGCCAATGCCATTGCAGTATTAATTCCCTGTCACCGGGTAGTGCGCAATGATGGCAATTTGTCCGGCTATCGCTGGGGTGTTGATCGCAAACAACAACTGCTGCANNATAGTCATCGATATCAGCTCGGTAATTTCGACGATTGGCGCAATAAAGCCTATTATTAGCCGACATGCTCACCCTGTTTATTAAGGTATAAATCATGATTCTCACCGCCAACATCCTGATACTGCTAATCGCCCTGTTGCATATTTACATTCTGGTTCTGGAAATGTTCCTCTGGGACAAACCCACTGGCCTACGCGCCTTTCGGCAAACACCTGAGAAGGCTGCCGCAACTAAAGTGCTGGCCGCTAACCAAGGCTTATATAACGGGTTTTTAGCGGCAGGATTATTCTGGGGCTTGCTGTTGGGAGACGCGGGTAGAGCAATCTGTATTTTTTTTCTGGTATGCATCGCTATAGCAGGTATATTTGGAGCCGCAACTGCTGCGCACAAAATCCTGTTTATTCAAACGCTACCTGCTTCAGCGGCATTAATACTGATTTTTTTCACGCTGTAATTCACTCAAGAGGCAATAACAAATGCATTTACAAAAAAAACTAGGCATTGGTTTTATTTTCTTTGGTTTAATTATCATAGTTACGATGTATTTTGTCGCGGATGGCGGCGCCTTTGTGTTTTGTGCCCTGCTGGGATTGATGGCCATTTTTTTCGGCGCCTTCCAGTTGATGATCACTGCCGATCTGACAACAACTAAAACAAACAGCAAACCAAAAATTAAAAAAGCACGTCATTAAAGCTGAAAATCCCGTCGGCAAATAACCCTCGGGATTCACCATCACTCCCCTGCCACGCACAACACCTGCAACCAAACTGTAACAAAGTACAATTAACCTGTGTAACCACCCCTCCCCCTCTCAGCCTGCAATTATTTGATCTGGCAATGGACACAGGTAATGAATCCGTTAAAAAGTATATCTACTTGGGGTCATCAATTGGACGGCACCCTCCAGCGCTACAAATCTCTGGTATATCCTCAGCGCTATCTGGAATACCGCCGTTGGCTTCGCCAACAAAATCGCATAATTCCGCAGGACAAACCTATTGTCGTGTTGGATTTTCGCGACACCCGAATTGATGGCCCCCAAGGGCGGCGCTTTTATTCTCTATTTGTGTTCTTTATCCGCGCCGGATTTTATCCCGTGTTGCCCGATAATTATTTAGTGTTGGGCAATATTCAAGACAAATATAAAAAACTCTGTTTGTTAGAAGATTTTTCTGTTCTTCTACGTGAACAGGATTTACCACAAGGCTATTTACTGATTACCGATAAATGGTATTCAAACCTTACCCATAAAGCGAAAAAAATCATTAGTGTTAATTACCAGCCTAATTATCAAACTGAAGATGCCTGCTTCCCAATGCCCTTCCCGATGTTTCCACCACTCTATGCTGCTCAGCAAGATTTGCACTTGCAAACTTATCGTCAGCAACCGCGTCAATGGCAAATATTTTTTGGCGGCGATGCCGAACCTGGCAAATACAATAAAAAATCGATTCGTAAAATATATGCAAAACTGAGCCGTGCGCAAATATTGGATTGCATGACACGAACACTCACCTCTGAATGCATTATCGAATTACAAAATGATTCCGTGCGGCAGAGCGCCGAAGAAAAACAACATGGCGGATTGATAGTCATGAATACCCGCCACTGCAAAGTAGCACCAGAAGAATGGCTGGGCACGCTTGCCCGTGCGCGCTTCTTTTTAGCTTGCCCAGGTGTACGCTACCCTATGTCACACAACCTGATTGAGGCCATGGCGGTGGGCAGCGTGCCTATTACCCAGTATCCGGAAATGTTTTTTCCACCGCTGGAGGATGGAAAGAATTGCCTGACATTTAACAATGAAACCGAATTACAAACTGTGATTATCAAAGCAATGACAATGAATAAATCCGACCTCGCAGTAATGGCGCAAGCAGCAACTGATTATTACGACAGTTATTTAGCACCTACTGCCAGTATCCAACGCTTACTCAAGCACAAACCAAACCACATCAGCTTGCGACTCTTACCATTCTTGAAAGCGGGGGGCGGTTTTGCTTAGCAACTCNNAATAAAAACGCCATAACAATAATTGCGCTTGTGGTAAAAACATTAAAATTGAAAAAACTACAGAACATATGGAAGTATTTCAAATAGATGTGAAAATGATAAATTAAAAGCAATAAAATCATTATAAATAACGTTTAAATTTAATCAAAAACAACACCTGAAACACACTATTGAATATTCAATAATACCAAAAGCATCCTTTGGCACACATGTTGCAAAACCCTTTTCACCAAAAAGAATACTGGGATTAATATGCGCTCAACAGCAAGATTAATTTCTTTTTTTGATGAAAAAGGGGAAACATATGTCAACCTATATCAATTCACAAAAAAATCTTCTTATCGATGCCCTCAGCCCGGAAACACAGTGTCGCTTACGCCCTCATCTTGAGATAGTTCCACTTGAAAAAGGAAAGGTTCTCGCCGAGTCTGGCGACGTTATGAAACACGTTTATTTTCCAATAGACTCAATTGTGTCATTGCTATATGACACGAGAGAAGGTAACTCTACAGAAATATCGCTTGTAGGAAGTGAAGGTTTTGTCGGAATTGCGTTGTTCATGGGTGGCGAAAGCACACCGAGTCGCGCTGTAGTACAAAGCGCTGGTCATACTTATCGCCTATCAAGCAAAAAATTTAAAGAAGAGCTTGGTCGACACGGTGACTTACAAGAACTGATGTTGCGTTACATCCAGTCTTTATTTACACAAATGGCCCAAACCGCCGTGTGTAATCGCCATCACGCTATCAATCAACAGCTCTGCAGATTTTTATTGCTTATGCTTGATCGCCTTTCAAATAATCATCTATTACTGACGCAAGAAGTTATTGCGAACATGCTTGGAGTAAGGCGAGAAGGTATCACTGATGCTGCAGGAAAATTACAAAAGTTGGGGGCGATTGAATACACTCGCGGTCGTATCACCGTTTTGGATAGAGCAAAATTGGAAAATTTAACCTGTGAATGCTATTCGATTGTAAAACAGGAAACTGATCGCTTATTGCCGAAGCCACATTGTCATCGGCACAATGTTTACCGTCAAATCGCATAGCGCTAACATTTCATGATAAATCTAGCGCTGCGGAGTAATGGCTGCCTATTGCCTTAACAGCGATTACAATAGATTTGAATGTTCAATCTAAATAGCAGATGCTACTGTCTCTCTTGTAACAACCAATAGGCATGGAGTACAGAACTATGAATATACTTGCGATTTGCGGCAGTTTGCGAAAAAAATCTACCAATATGGGTTTATTGCGCTTCGCACAAGCCAACGCCCCAGAGGGCTCCACCATTACTATTGCGGATTTATCCGCAATCCCTTTTTACAACGCCGACCTCACTCAAAAACCCGCAGCAGTCGATGCGCTTTTGCAACAAGTTGGCGCTGCTGATGCGCTGATCTTTTCTTGCCCCGAATATAATTATTCTATCGCACCCGCACTTAAGAATGCATTGGACTGGGCCTCCCGTGCGCCGGAGAATGCGCTGCTAAACGGTAAGGCCGTTGCGCTGATGGGCGCGGGCGGCGGCATGGGTACATCGCGCGCGCAATACCATTTGCGTCAGGTCTGCGTGTTTTTGAATTTGCATCCACTCAATAAGCCAGAAGTATTTGCCAACGCTTTCGCCGGTTCCTTTGATGGTGATGGCAACTTGATAGATGAAAAAGTTCAAGCGACGATCAACACCCAATTGGCCGCCCTGGTGAGCTGGGCAGCACAGCTGAAGAAATAAACACCCAGCAGGTGCTATCCCCAGTGGCACCTGCGCTAATCAAAAATCACACGACTTCGCTATTACACGGAATTACACCAGCGTAACTGCCTTTAAATAGTGTGAGCTTTCCACATTTCCCCTGTTTTCTCGCCTATTTTTTTCAATTTACAGGTCTATTTTGTGGCACCTTCGGCCGCCTGATCTATAGTGTCTCAAGCTTATCTGTAAAAAAACCTGACGATCAACCTAGATATAAATTCTACTTGCAAAACGCTATAGCACACTGGGGTATTAGACGGTGAAAAATGGCATTGGGAAACGGCAATGATCGATAGCGAACAGAAGAACTATTGCGAAAACCTTGTTGAGGTAAACAAGAAGCAGGACGTCGTCACCAATCAGGCGATTTACACTCAGCAAGGCGTATTGCTTTTGTCCGAGGGATCACGCCTGGATGAAAAACGTTCGCGGATTTTACTGCAACATAAACTGATGAAACCGCTTGAGCAGTGCGTAGGCATCGCCAATAGCATGGACGCGCGCGCACTGTTTGACTACCTGAACAAATTCGCCAAAAATCTTCCCGGCCTTTATGCCGTTACAAACAACGAGAGCTATCAAAAAACCCTGCGATTAGCCTGCCTGTTCTATGAAAAATATCCTCTCCTACGACAAAACCTGACAGTGCTTGCCTTGCGCGCGCGACATATTTATTTTCAAGGGATTTTCAGTGCATTGGCGGGCGTTGCTATCGCCCGCAAACTTAATCTCAGCCTGCCCGAAATACAAGCGACCTTCATCGCCGGCTTATTTCACGATGTGGGTTTTTTATACCTCGAACCTCATTTGCTTGAAAAAAGCCATGGCTTTAGTGCGGATGAGTGGAAGGCTTTGCAAGCGCACCCACTGATCGCGCAACGTTTTTTAGGGATGGTTCCCGGGTTACCCAAAGAAATTGGTATTATGATTACCGACCATCACGAGCGCATTGATGGTACCGGCTATCCGCGCCATATCTTTGGCGATAAAATCTCAATGGTTAGCCAAATCATCGCGGCCACAGACCAAATAATTTTTAACCACAGCCGCTATAAAGATTTTGGAGTGCATGCACACAGCCTGTTGCTCGCCGCATTAAAACTCAGCGACAACATTTATTTTGAATCGGTTTACAACGCCGCAACCATTTTATTTAAAGAAGCACCTCCACCCACCGAAACACTCATGCAATTGCCATCCACTGAATTATTGCTCGCACGGCAAAAAAAATTGCGCATTCAATTTGAAACGGCCAAAGGCCTTGCGCAACAACTCTTCACTAATTCCAAGAGCCCGATTATCCGCTCAGTGACTGCGGTGATGGGTAGACTCGCTATTTCCGTTGTGCGTAGCGGTATATTGCAACCGGAGCAAGAAGATTGGCTGATAAATGTCAGCCCCAATCGCAGCGATTCCGAAAACTGGTCACTGGTTGAAATCAGTGTGATGCAAGACCAAATATACGATCAACTGGTCCATCTTAAAAACTTAATGGAGCGAGTAATTGAGAGTCTCGCCAGTGACACTGAGCAATTCCACAATTTCAACAGCACACTTAACAAAATTGACCTACAAGAAACCGCACTCGTCTAGCCAGCTCAAAACCCTTTATACTGGCGACTTTTCCCAGCTATTGAGGTATTCCCTTGAACTACGATGCCCGCACCAACACCTCCGACGCCGACCGTGCCTCTTTTATCCAATGGCTAACTGACCAGACAGTCACTGAGTTGCAAGCCGCACGTGAGAATGAAGCAGCCATTCACGCTGCCGTGAAAAACTACGTTAAACACGCGCTGGATGCCTACCTGCCCTTTGAAGAAATTGAAGAAATCCTGGGCATCAACGAGCCTTGCATTATGGATTTGGCAGAATTATCCGAGGCCGATGAAGAAGCGGTAGTCGACATCTTTGAAGACCTGTGCAATGCCTGACGTGACACCTCTGGCTAATCACGAGTGTCCGCTGTGTGGCCAGCCCAACCAATGCACACCGGCAGAGACTGGCAGCTTCGCCAGCACCTGCTGGTGTAAAGCAGAAATATTCCCGCCTGACTTACTGGCGCTAGTTGACCCGGAGCAGCGCAATAAAAGCTGTATCTGCCAGCAGTGCGTCAATCGTTTTCATGTCCAACATCCGCATTAATCAATACAACAAACAACCAAGTACAACAAATAAACCCATCCCGCAAATCAATGCGCCATTTCATTTTTTATCGACAGATGAGCTCGTGAACAAAAAGGCGAAATATAAAAATCAAATTAATATCACCTTAAAAACAAAAGAGAATAAGGAAAGAAAAGGGGCACTTTCGTAACAAAAATCACTGTGTAAATTATCCACATAAAAAGCTATTTTTTTTATTTGGTAAGTTGATGCGACATAGTGCCTATCGATCTTTGACAGTACCCTTCCCATCCCCTATCAATAACCTGCATCAGGAAATATCGGTTTCGATAAATGCATTAACTGTTATGGATTATCTCATCATTATTNNCATTAACTGTTATGGATTATGTCACCGTTATTTTTACAAGGGGGTTTTTATGCGAGCCAGGAATAGCTTGTTTTCTACCAGTATGCTGTTGTTATTGAGCAGCATAGCCACAGCGCCAGTCGTATCCGCGCAGAATTCCAATAGCAAACCCAGCGCACTTAATCTCACCAAACTGGATGATAAAACCGCAACGATTAGCGCGCGCTTTTCTACTGTTTCAACGCGCGAAAAAAAGGTGAGCATATTGCTCGATAAAGAAACTATCGCACTTTTTGATGATGGAACCAGCGGCGATCTGCGCGCAGGCGATGGTTTATTCAGTGCTAAAGTTGATTTTGATTTTGAGGCTTTTACTAAAGCGAATATGCAATTGGCGAAAGCTACCAACGGCGAAAAAACCAATCTATTTGCCCCTGGTGGCCGCCAACAAATAACGCAACAACGCATTACTATTAGCGGCGAACAAATGGAATTTTTCGGGGTGAGTAATGGCAAGGAGCAAACCTTCACACTGCCATTTGACCCATCGTTAATTAAAGTCAACCAGCCAATTGCCTTACCGGTATTTAGTCTACCAATTGGCCTGCCGATTGACTTTGATCCTGTGCCCGCTGCGGCGGTGAGCATTCCGCAATCGCTGATGATTACCGACATAAGTGTGGTCAATGATCCGGGCCGCACCTGGGCTTGCCCTACCAGCAGCACATCGCCAGTGGGAAATGCAACTGGTGAATGGACCTTCTGGCGCCTGATGGAAAATATGGCGAACGGGACNNTGGTTTCAACGTGGCTGCAAGGCCTGGCGTTTATCAGGAAGTGATAAAGGATTGGGAAATTCGCAGTGGTGGCCCGGGTGCAACCCTATTGCCGCAGGAAAGCCCCTTCCGTTTACTTGGCATAGTATTGCGTGCGGATTTGCGTGGAGGTACCGGCCCTTATGCAGGCGGTGATGCAGGTGAAGGGCGCTTCGTGTTTGCCTTGCACGATGGCGACTGCAACAACATGAGCAAAACCCTGATACTCGAATACAAAGTACCCATCGCGGGTTGCACCAATATTCGCACCTGGGCACAAAAGTGGATCGACTTAGCCAGCTCCGCCAATTACAACAATGATTTGGAAAACCTGACCAATGTATTCACTGCAGCGGGTGCTGCCCCCTCCGCACCCAACCAAAGTGCTATAGGTCAAGTGCGCACCAATGAACTCTTGCCCGGCTCGCCCTTTTGGGAGCTGCGTGAATTTGTGCTGCCAGCAAGCGGCGGGAGCTTAGTACAAACGGATGTGAAGCAGGAACCCCATCTAAGCTTCAACAACTCTGCCACGCTGGCGACCTACATCAACGCGAATTGGCCATTACTCGTCGGCCCACCCTCAGGGCAACACACCATTCCCCTGAGCTTCTTGGGCAATCCCTTTGCCGCTGGCAGTGCGCCGGTAATGTCGATATGGAATGCGCCTGCAGCCTCGTTAACGGTGCCATTGACGCCAGCACCGGTAACGCCACCGCCCGCCACGGTGAGGGATGACGCATTGTTCGAGCTGGCCCTCAACACCTGCAGCGGCTGCCACCTCATGGAAACCGGCACACCTTTCGCGCATCTGGATTACAACTCAGTGCCCGGCATGCCTGCGCTGCTNNTGGCACGACGTGCGGCGGATTTAAGCGTTGCGGCCAATATGAGCTGCGGCAAAATGGCGCCTGTGGGGAACTTGCTGCTGAATGAATTGAGCTCGCCTGCAATGCTCAGATCAGTGCACTAGCCCGCATCACCATTTTTCAACCTTCAACTTTCAACTACAGGCGCTCCGTGCGCCTGTAGCTTTTTATCTTTTGCAATTTTCTATCTACAGTCACCCTTTGATCGGGCAAAAGCATAGAATCGGGCGCGAATACGCTATAGTTGAAAAATCCCTCGTCACACTGATTGCTTGCAGGAGCACGCTATGAATCCCTATCACCAAAGCCTGATTTTAATTGGTATGCCCGGTGCGGGTAAAAGTACCCTGGGATTGCTACTGGCCAAAAATCTAGCGAAAGATTTTGTCGATACAGATTTACTGATCCAACTGGAACACCGCAAAACCCTGCAGGATATCTTGCATGAAAAAGGGTATCTCGCCCTGCGTGAAGCAGAAGAGCGCGTACTGCTCAATGCGCAGTATCCCAGCCATATTATTGCCACCGGCGGCAGCGCGGTTTACAGCGCGGCAGGAATGCATCATTTGAAACAATTCGGCCCGATTATTTTTCTGGATATCAGCATCGAATCGTTGGAGAAGCGCATCCACAATATGGATAACCGCGGCATAGCCCGCCCCGCCAACCAAACCTTCGCCGAGGTCTACGCCGAACGGCGCCCGTTGTATTTGCAATATGCCGATATAGTGATCGACTGCAACGGCAAAAATCAGGAACAACTGGTGGATGAGGTAATCTACGAAGAGGCCGATGCATTTATCCAATATGAGGCTTAGGCTGGGTAAAGCGTGAAATTTGGAGCCTATTGGCGTAGAGTGGCAGCCCGTTCGAGACCACCGAGACAGCGCAATGGAACCAATAGAAAACGATATCGCCCCCGAGGAACCCGCCCTGCTCAACGCCATTGAAGCCCGTGTACTGGGTTCGCTAATGGAAAAACAGCTCACCACACCCGACCAATATCCCTTAACCCTGAANNGATTACGGCAACCGCGCCGCACGTTACGACCAGCGCCTGACCCGTGTGCTCAGTGTTGATAAACCAACCCAAGCAATTTTGACTGTGATGCTGCTGCGCGGCCCACAAACTGTGGCCGAGATTTTAACCCGCACCCAACGCATGGCAGAATTTGCCAGCCCGCAAGCGCTGGAAGAAAAACTGCAACAACTTTGCGCTAAAACCAAACCGGTAGTGGTACACATTCCCCGCCAGATCGGCCAGCGTGAAGACCGCTATATGCATTTGCTGTGCGGCAAGCCTGATTTGGCCGCGATCGCTGCGATGCAAAACTCCACTGCCAGCCCAAGCACTTCTTCTGGCAGGAACAATAGCGGTAATGATGAGCAGGTAGCGCAGTTAGAGCAAAAAATCCAAGTGTTAGAAACCCGTGTCGAATTATTGGAAAAACAAGTCGCTACCCTGATGGATTTAAATGGCGTCAGCAACGCGGACTTAACCTAAAGCAGTTTTGAAAACACACCCTTCGTCATACCTGCGAGCGCAGGTATCCACAAAAATGAACAACCTGGGCTCCTGCTTCCGCAGGAACGACGAATNNCGAGTTCGCCACGTTTGGTTTTGAATTGGAATGCGAATTTAAAAGCGATCTGACCGATGAAACCATCAGCCAATTTGTCGATAGCTTTTTTATCGATGCAATCAATGCCGAGAACCTGGTATTCGGCGGCGGCTTATCAAGTAAACGCCTGTCCGGTTTTATCGGCTCAAG
>DQHS01000322.1 GCA_003524365.1 Cellvibrio sp.
TCCGGCTCCGGTAAATCCACACTGTTAAATATTCTCGGTGGTTTGGATTTGCCCGATAGTGGCAATGTAAGCGTGGCAGGTGAACGTTTATCAAACCTGAGTGCAGATGAGCGCGGTCGCTTGCGCAATCGCAGTTTGGGTTTTGTATATCAGTTCCATCATTTATTACCTGAANNAGTGGGTTTGGCCAAGCGTGTTGATCACAAACCCTCTGAGCTTTCGGGCGGTGAACGTCAGCGCGTTGCAATCGCTCGCGCGTTAGTGACCAATCCGGCTTGTGTATTAATGGATGAACCTACCGGTAATTTGGATAGCCACGCAGCTGATGCGATTCAGGCCTTGATGCTCGAATTAAATCAATCGATCGGCACTAGTTTCGTGGTGGTGACTCACGACCAGCGCCTTGCTGCACGTATGGATCGCACGCTTACGTTGGTCGATGGTGCTTTGGTTAGTGCAGAGGCAATTAATGCTTAACCGCTATATTTTTCTGGTCGGTACCCGCTACGGGATCTCACAGGGGCACAGCCACTTAGTTTCATTTATTTCGCGTTTATCCACCGCGGGTTTAGTGATTGGTGTTGCGCTGTTAATTCTGGTCATGTCGATTATGAACGGTTTTGATAAAGAGCTGCGCGAGAATATTTTGGGCGTTATGCCACAGGCGAGAATTTATCACAGTCACGCGATTGAACATCACGAAAAACTAATCGCTGATCTGAAACAGCATCCGCGCGTCCTTGCGGCATCGCCTTATGTGGAATTGCAAGGCATGCTTAGCCATCAAAAGCGTGTGGCGCCGGTGGTTATTTTTGGAGTCGACGCAGAGCAAGAAAAGGCCACCTCCAGGCTGTCGGAGTTTCTACCTGAAGGCACACTTGAATCGCTGGCAACCGCTGAAGCGGGTATTGTGATTGGTCGAGGAGTTGCAGAGAAATTAAATGTGTCCGAAACCGATTCGATCAGTTTAATTATTCCAGTCGAAGGAAATTCATCCCCGCGTATTAAAGTAGTCACTGTGCTAGCCATTCTCAATACCCGTACTGATGTTGATAATGCACTTGCACTTATGGATATCAACGCGGCCGCAGAGCTTTCTGGTTATCCGGGGCAAATTACTGGTGTGCGTTTAAAGGTAGATGATTTATTTGCTGCGCCGGACATCGTGCACGAGATAATGCAAACACTACCTGCAGATTATTACGGCTCCAGCTGGATGCGTACCCACGGCGGCGTGTATCAGTCAATCCAGATGTCTAAAAATATGGTTAATATGTTGCTGTTTTTAATCATCGCCATTGCCGCATTTAATCTCGTGTCCACGCTTATTATGGTGGTGGTCGATAAGCAGGGTGATATAGCAATACTACGCACTATGGGCGCATCCACTGCAGAGATCATGGCGATTTTTATGGTGCAGGGCGGCTTGATTGGTTTGATTGGTACATCAATCGGTTTGGTGTTGGGCGTGACGCTCTCTTATTTTGTTACACCGTTGGTGCAATGGATCGAGAAAATTTTTGGCGTCCAGTTTTTGCATTCCGATGTCTATCCTACTACGTATCTACCATCAGAAATCGTTGTCGGTGACATTGCGCAAGTGGTTATTACTGCGCTGTTGATCAGTTTTTTCGTCAGTCTTTATCCCGCTTGGCGCGCGAGTAAAATTCAACCGGCCGATTCGCTGCGTTACGAATAATGCGCTAGATTTTACGCACAAAAAAGCCCGCGAATTTGCGCAATGCTGTTTACTTAAGATTATTTTCAGCTTTGTTTAGTCGTCATCCTCGCGAAAGCGGGGATCTATAAACCGCGATTGTTATCGTAAAGCTGGACTCCCGTGTTCGCGAGAGTGACGACAAATCCTTAAGTGAACAGCATTGCGCTCAGGGTGGTGGTTTTTCAAAACCAAAAAGGTGTTTTACACCAAGGTATCCTGCAAATTTTTGGTCGCTTCCACCGCAAAACACTCAATATATTCACCCTGTTCTATTGTACCTATGGATTTTTTCAAAGGTACACGGCGCGGGGTGAATTTAAATAAATCGCTGCGCTCAGCATAGTGGCGCACCCTGTGACTAACCAGAACTTCACCCGCCTCGGCTGCCGCTTCCATCCGCGCAGCCATGCTGACTGCTACACCTTCCAAGTCAGCAATATCGGTTACTTCGTTATGGATAACAGCCACTTCACCCAACTCGACGCCAATGCGCAGCTCAAAACCTGCCGCTCTTAAAACGTTGCGCATCATACAAGCGCAGGACAGCCCTGCTGTCGCATTGGTAAAAGTAACCCGTAAAGAATCGCCTTCCATATTGGGGTGGCCGGCCGCCCATTTTTTCAAGATTGGTTTTACCAAACCGCGAAATAGCGATAACTTTTCAGACAGCTCATCATCGCGCCATTTGGAAAAGCCTTTTAAATCCATAAATAAAATGGTGAGGTTGCGCACCTGATCTTTTTCATGATCAGCAGCCAACTCCAACAACCGTGGCCAAAACTCTTCGCGAATAGCGCCTACTTTTTCTTTCAATTGCAAATGCAGTTGAGTATTGGTGCGCAACATTAATTGCGCCAGCTGGATCCGTTCTGCTTCAGATTGCAACTGGTTTTTGAGTTCAGTCGGGTTGTGGCTGCCCACCTCTTCCACCACAAATTTCACTAGCGCACCGCCAGCAACATCGCTGATGGATTTCAAGCGCAAAATTGTGCCCCAGTGCACTGCCGCCAAGTGGTCGATAAAAATCGGTAGTGTTGCCAATTCATGATCGGCTAACCTATAGGGATAACGCAGTTCGATAGTGATCGCCTCAGCAAAAATCCGCTCGAATTCGTGGTTGCGATAAACGGTTTTTTCTTTGCCGGATTTATCCCAATACGCATAACTACATTCGATATTGGCAATGGCCCACCCGGCGGTTGTAATTTTCCACAGCTTCGCGCCGGTGATATTGGCGCCTGCTAGTTTGGTTTTGCTGAGATTGGCATTGCGCAAATCGCAGTGGCTTAAATTGGCTGCGGTGAAATCCGCTTTATGTAAATCCATTCCATTTAAATCGACACCACTCAAGTTGGCCGATTTAAAAATAGCGCCGGATAAAGTGGCACCGCGCAAATCGGCATTGGTGAGGTTGGCGCCGGTAAACAAGGTATTGGCAAGATCCGCTCCTTGTAAATTAACGCCCTGCAAATTGGAATTGGTAAGGTCAACACGCGCCAGTTGCTGCCCTTCAAGGTTACTGCCCGCCAGCGATACATCGCGCAGCATCAAGCCACTGATATCGTGCCCACGAAAATCAATATTTTCGAGCCGCGCATTGCGGGTGTTAGCGGTGAGCATATTGGCGAGAAAAAGCACCGAGCCGCTGAGATCACAATTGCCAAGATTGGCTGCGATCAACTTTGAATGAGAAAAATCATTGTTTTGTAAATCAGAATATTGCAAGTTCGCCAAAATCAGATCGGCATATTTAAAACTGCAGCGGGTAACCCGGGCATTGCGCAACGACACCTTCGAGAGATCATACTCATCGAAATTCACACTATCCAATTCAATACCGTCGAGGTTTATCTCACCTATCGCATGACGTTTACGCCAGTTATTCCAGGACGAAGCGCCCTTTTCGAGTTCTTGAAGTATCCGGTCTTTGTCCATTTTGTTCGCGGTCTCTCTATTAATGCCTTCCTACAAGAACAGTATTCTTGCAGCTCTCGCGCTGTTTTTTTTGTTTTTTTACAACGGGCAATATTACTACCAGTTCACAGGGGATTCGAGTAGGCGAGCGCTAAATTAGCGGCGGGAGAGTGGCTTTTTGCCTTGCGGTTACAATTTTTCACAATTGCCCCGCCACGAAATCTGGCGAACAAAACAAAAAGCGCCTCCCTGCCGCACCTGTTCAATCACATGAAACGGTCGCTCGCCTGAAAAAATCAATTTGGCAAAGAAGTCAATCTTATAAAAAAGATCTGTCTTATAAAAATAAGATTGCTATAGGTTCTTTTTCTTGTCACCACGCCATTGCACGCGATACAAGTCGTGGCGGCGATCTTTGAGGTTTTGCACCGTGCCGCTATTGCGCGCCTGAATTAATAAGTCCGGGCGCAAATCGGCAAAGCCAACCATTTCTACATTAGGCGTTGTGTCCGCAGCAATGCCATCGCGCGCAAAGGGAAAATCGCACGGCGTTAAGATACAACTCTGCGCGTACTGAATATCGAGGTTGGCAACATTCGGCAAGTTACCAACATTACCGGACATGACGACATAGATTTGGTTTTCCACTGCACGCGCCTGACAACAGTAGCGAACCCGCAAGTAACTCTGACGCTCATCAGTACAGAAAGGCACAAACAAAATTTGCACGCCCTGGTCCACCAAATGCCGCGCCAACTCGGGAAATTCAGAGTCATAACAAATCAACACTCCTATAGGCCCGCAGTCGGTATCAATCGCGCTCAAGGTGCTGCCGCCCTCAATATCCCACCAATAGCGTTCACTCGGTGTAGGATGAATTTTGGGTTGTTCAAACGATCGGCCATCGCGCAAAAAAACATAACTAATATTTTCGATACGGCCATTCTCAACGCGAGTGGGATGGGAGCCGGCAATGATGTTGACGTTGTATTGCAGCGCCAGCTCGCGCATGGACTCCTTAAAGCGCGGTGTATATTTGGTGAGCGCCTCTATGGACTCGCTGGGCGATAACTCCTGATCTTCAATCGACAGCAACTGCAAGGTAAACAATTCAGGAAACACCACAAAATCACTTTTATAATCCGCAACCACATTGACAAAATATTCAATGTTTTTTATGAATTCACTAAACGAGCTCACTTTGCGCAATTGATATTGCACTGTCGCAATACGCACCACATCCGGCATGCGCACCCCAAATTGTTTTACCGGTTTCTCCTCTTTTAACTGCACCTTGGGGTTGTACCAGACCATATGTGCGGCATACCCCATGGATTGGGCATCATCTGGCAAATAGTTTTCTACTACACCAATAACTTCAAAGCCATTGCGCAACTGAAACGACAACACGGGGTCTTTAATTTTTTTATGGACAACACTGTCAACATAATTTTCTGCCGTTTTAAACTTGCCAATGCGCTTGGAAAGATTGGGTAGACGACCAGCAAATACCACGCCTTTCAATCCCAGTGACTGACACAATTTTTTGCGTTCGTTGTATAGCCGCTGCCCTATGCGATAGCCGCGCATTCTGTCATCGATACAGACTTCCATACCGTACAGCCAATCGCCGTGAATATCATGACGCGAGGCGTAACCATTGCCGGTAATTTCATGCCAGGTATGCGGTTTTAATCCTATTTTTTCAGCGATTCTAAAGGTCGCGCAGTAACCGACCAGTTCATCGCCCAACATCACGACTATTTGCCCTTGGGCAAAATTATTAATTTGCCCAACAACTGCAGCAGGTGAATAGGTTTCCATTTTGAGCGGTTTATAAACGCGCTCCGAGAGCGCCACTATCGCAGGCACATCGCTCACGAGCGCATTGCGGACAATTAAATGCATATTGGGGTCGCGCAAACTATTGGTTGCTGTCTCTGACATCATGTTCCTCACAAGACAATTAATTAAGGTATTAAGGCTATATGATGGAGCCGCATCCAGGCGGACGCATAACCAAACGAAGGAGATCAATAAAGGTTATACGCACTTCCAGCCCCAAGTTCAAACCTATCGCCCGATCAAACTTAACCAATGATGAGACACTGCAGCGGTGATAAGGCATGTTTAATACATAGCAGGAGAAGCTTTTGCGCGCTTAATTTATGCGATGTTGTCCGGAGTCATTTTTCGAATTAACAATAACGGATGACCCAATTCAATGGCACCCTCAAAAAATTCCTGTCCGATTAAATGCGGAGCAACATTTTTCCAACCATAACTGCCCTGCCCGCAGGCAGAGGTCACTTTGCCTAAAGCTAAATCGCCAACTTTAATTAAATCGCCATCGTCAACTTTGCGATAACCGTGTGGAAATGGATGCATAAATAATTAATACCCAGTGGCGATCGAAACAGTGGTGTAACTGCATTTCATGAAGACGTTAACCGAATTTCCACCCACAATTAGAGTGTTGACGTTATCGGTACTGCGTGCAAAAAATAGTTTCAGTTTTACAAAATGGGGGGTTCACTTTTGTGATGAAGGCAAAACGCCCGCGTCGATTATTGCACTTATGACGAGGGAAACAAATTTCCTCGCCAGCGATTAACCCCTTGTGCTCAAAACTCACCGAGCGAAAAGGTAATAGGCACAGATAATTCCAGCTCCGCTACATCGAGCCCGGCAGGTAACGGCGCAAATGGTGCGGCACCCCTAACTGCCGCCAATGCGGCTTTGTTTAGCATCACAAAGTCTAGCTCTTCAACAGGCGCCACCGTTTTGACATTGCCGGCAGCATCAATCACCACAGAAAGTCTCACCGTACCCGTTTGTCGCAATTGCTGCGCGCGCCGTGGGTAATCGACGTGAGTGTTTATTTTTTTAAATACATCAGCCATGTAAAACTGCCTGGCTAACAGAGCTTGTGCCTTGCTCAAGCCCGGCTCCGAATTCGCAACGGTGACTTCCGGCTCTTTCACTGGATTTTTTTCAGCAGCAGGTGCTACGGCAAGAGCAGCTTTAGGTACTGCGGTTTTGAGGGTTACTGGAATTGGAGGCGAGGCATCAGGTTTTGCAATAAGAGATTTCTCAATCGCCGCAACTTTTAGTGCTGCAACGGGTTCCGGCACCGCTACGGGCGCTGCAGCCTTGGCCNNGCAGGTGCCAGCACTGGCAGCCAACTTTTGGCAACCTCAATCCGGGCACTGCGCGGATACATATTATTAAAACGACTAACAAGTGCCGTATCCGCCGGATTAGTCCTTAATAAACCATCGCGAAAACCTGTCGATGAAGGCACCGAACCAATCCAGGATCTTAGTAGTAAAGTAAAAAAAGCATCGTCCTCGATGTGGCCGAGTAAAACGCTATTAAGACTTACAGAAACGCCGCCCATAGGCGTAAAACCAATCACTAAATGATCATTGGACTCCAACCGGTCGCGAATCAGCTCCTCAAAATAGACCATGTTCTCTGCCTGGGCGATAAGCGCATCGCGGGTGTTGTTGATCGCTACTGACTCGCGCCATATCCGGCTAAACTGCCGCTGGGTAATACCCTGCCCAGTTAGGATTTTTAATTCCATTCGTTTGGGATAACTACCATTGATCAACTCTTGTGCATTAGTAGCTATCTGCCCGGAATAAAACGCCGCAATAAATAACTCGTTACCCAATTCGGAATAGGTTGCCACGCCATTTAAAGCAGGCTCGGCACGCAAGCCACCACTCATCAACACGAACAATAAACCCACGCCACTTACCCAAGATTTCACTGACACTTTGTCGCCCCCAATTGCATTCACTGGAGCGCAGACTAGCGGGGAAATAAGTCAGATATACGACAAGAGCCCAAATACTTGCACCGAGGAAACAGTTACTCCGATCAATGCGATCTGCGCTGGGCAATGAATGCCGCTTTCCCTTCCCGAAGGCATTCTTTATAGTACGCCCGCTGAAAAAATTCCCTGTCATTGACGGTGGGTTGATCGTTCCCCACCGCCTGCACCACGAGGTTAAGCCCCATGGCTCAATACGTATTTAGCATGCATCGGCTCGGCAAGATTGTGCCGCCCNNTCCTTCTTCCCCGGCGCCAAGATCGGCGTACTCGGTTTGAACGGCTCGGGTAAATCCACCCTCTTACGCATCATGGCCGGTGTCGATCAGGATTTTAACGGCGAAGCCCGCCCTATGCCGAACCTGAAAATCGGCTATCTGCCACAAGAACCGCAGCTCGATCCAGCCAAAGATGTGCTGGGCAATGTGCAAGACGGCGTGCGTGAAGCCGTTGATGCACTGGCTGAACTCGACCAGATTTATGCCGACTACGCCGAACCCGACGCCGACTTTGATGCACTGGCGAAGAAACAAGCCAAATGCGAAGACGTGATCCAGGCGTGGGATGCACACAACTTGCAACACACCTTGGAAGTTGCTGCCGATGCATTACGTCTGCCGCCGTGGGATGCGGACGTAACCGTACTGTCAGGTGGTGAACGCCGCCGTGTTGCGCTCTGCCGTTTGTTGCTGTCGCGCCCCGATATGCTCTTGCTCGACGAACCCACCAACCACTTNNTGAAAACCGAATTGGAATGGGTGCGCCAGAACCCTAAAGGCCGTCAGGCCAAGAGCAAAGCGCGTCTGGCCCGCTTTGATGAATTGCAATCGCAAGAATTCCAGGCGCGTAATGAAACCAACGAGATCTACATTCCGCCGG
>DQHS01000200.1 GCA_003524365.1 Cellvibrio sp.
CGAGTTTATATTCACCGACATTCAAATCCACTGCCCACCGCGCAACACCATTCTTATCCAGTTCAACAGGGGAACCCACTTTTTCTCCGTTAAGGATGAACTGCACAGCACCAAGCGCTTTACCTTGATTTTCATCCAGAGTAATAGGCTCTTCTGTTTTTTGGTATTTAACGACCGCCGTGAAGGTTGCTGTTGTTAGCTTTTGTTCAACTAGCACGTCTGTAATCGTTGCACCACGATCTACCTTTTGAGTCTCAAGAAACGCTTGGGCAAACCCTTTCTCTCCAGTGACCGAAACGTCCTTGACGCAATTGGCGTTATCATTTTTATCAATCACGCCACTACATAGTTTGCGCGCAACATCGACGGCAATGGGCGTAACTGGCGGGCTACCTTTGATCACGCAAGAAGTAGAATTTTCTGCAGGCCAATCTTTGAAGGTAAAAGTATCGGTAGAAGTGCCAGGCAAATAATCAAACAAGCTGCTTTTATCGTCGACACGCCACGCATTCGCAAACGTGTGATTCAGATCGATATAACGCTGGGCCAGCGATGCGGGCCGAGCACCCAATGAGGTGCCATCAGGCAGCAAAGGTAACCAATCGCCGTTCCGAATATAACCCATCACACCTTCGGTAGCCGGAGTATTGAAAACGCTCAGATTTAAATACCATTTTTGTTGTGAGCTCCACCAAAGTGGAAGCGCTATCAATGTCGTGCCATTAGGAAAATTAATCTCAATGCCATTACCTGTTGGAGATCGACTGACACGAGCACCAGACCCCAGATTGATACTTTGAAGCGTAGCAATATTGATCAACCTACCATCTATGCGGAGCTGCATACCAGAGGGATCCGGCTCACCCGAAATGTTGGGTTGATAGGTGACACGATGTTTGCCAACGCGCGCGACAACTGCAGTGTTGACGCTCACACAACTTTTGAGACCGGTATGTGGATTAGTGATGGGATTGGCAGACGTAACCGGTGTTTGGCGCGCCTGTATTTCCATAGCACTGCCTTCCTGCAACAGCACAAATTCTCCCGCGCTTTGGAAGTCATAATGAATTCCATTTACCGTTTTGATGTGAGGGTCACCATTGTCCGCCCCGTCATACACAGCGCGATCATTGGTTAGCATCAGCTCATCAATCACAATTCGGCCTTCAGCAGATCCATGAGAGGGACCAACATCCAAACGAATGGCTTCGATATTACTGAGGTCCAGACCAGATCCGTTGTTTAAAAAATCGGTGAGGCGAATACGGATAGTTTCCATCTCGTTGTGCCACCCACCAGAGCGCTGAAAAGGCTGCTCCAGACCACCGCCAAATGCACCTATGTTAATGGAACTGGTCACTGACGAGCTATCACGTAATGTGACGTTGAATGTCAGATCCCCCAGTACGGCAAGCGTATTTGGATGCTGGGTACCTTGAGCACCGCGAAACGATAAGATGAGGTTATCGACAAAGTTCTGCTCAGCAATCGGAATTTCCCATTCATAAAACCTGTCCGCACCATTCCAATCAAAAACCACACCGCGACTGGTATCCAGAGGCCCGGCCTGGGTTGCGCCATTAAAGGGGTCGCTTGCCATCCAGATAAAATCACTATTGTTATCGTCTAACTTTCCTTCCGTCAGGTTCGTCACATTAAACGTTACGGGCGCGCCTATCGAGCTGAGGTTAGTCGCAAATTGGGATTGGTAGTCGTCGATAATCACCGATTTTTTAACACCGGGAGGGAATGCACCGCCCGGAGGAGTAACGCCAGTAGACGCATCCCGATATTCGTGGCTAACCACAATACACGCGTCTGCAGTAGGGACCCCAATTGGCCGAAAACTTTCGTACTGACGTGTTAAAAAATCCAGTGATGGAATATTGTCTTCGACATAGCGTTTCACCAACGGCAAAAAATGACCCAATTCAATGCGATGAGTGTTGGTGACACCAATAGAACAAGGCCCTGTAAACCAGGGGGAACCCCCGCCGTTGTGGAACCATCCGTGACCCGTCCCTTGAACCGACGTAGATTGTCTGTTGCCCGTTGCACGGTCATGCAGATGATAGGTTTGGCAGAGATCACAACCGGCAGATCCATCGACATCCGAATCGCCTGACGCAGTCCACAAATGGAAATTCGCATCGTGAGGATTCGCAACGTTGGGGCCATTAAAATCGGTGGGCAACATACTACTGATTAATTTGATGTTGGCTTTGGTGTAATTAACCGGTACGAGAGCTCCATCAAATAGAGTGTCGTACGCAATTGCCACGCCTTCAGCACCACGGCTGTGTCCAATCCAGGTTATCTTGCTGGTATCAAGATGACCTGTCAGCGCACCGCCTGCAATAACACCTGCTGCAACCTGATCAATAAACGCATCCGTGTGACCAAGCGTGGTTACAGAAGCAGACACCGGACCAGGTACTGTATTGTTTCTATGGCTCACTACTACATAACCATAAGATGCAAGGTGATTACCTATGTGGTCATACCACGCATAATTATGGCCATTTCCATGGCTGATAATAATTAATGGCAGTCCGTCATTAATTCCGTCACCATTTTTATCGATATTAGCTGCGACCACATTCGTGGGATAAAAAAGATTTTGGCTAAGAAAGCCACCATTAATGCCGTAGGTTGTGCCGACTGCAGCACTCAAGTTGTAGTCCAACTCGGTCACCGCCATAGGGCCAGCGGCGGCGGTATCGCTGACAGCATAAAATCCCGATTCGTTATTTCGTCCGTCAATGTAATCATTACCGTTGAGAATNNTTCAAATGGCGCAGCAACCTGATAAGTATTCGCTTGAATATTGGCTGCGCCAAATGTCACTGTCAGCGCGCCTCCGGGAGTGACATCCGTTAATGTCTGATCGATATCCCATCCAATCGTTTTTTTGGCCGATACAACATAAACATCGCACGTTTGCCCGACAATGGCCGGAAAGCGAGTGGGATCAATTGCGATTTTGACTGTACTATTTTCGTTTATGGCTTTTACATATTCAAAATAGGGATACACAGAAAGTGAGTTTCCTGCCAACTCAGTTTTGGTAATAGCTGCATAGGCGCCCGAAGCACAACCAAAAAGCGCAACACAATAAATGAATCGGGACCAGTAGCTTTTTTTAGCTAGTGTTTTCATATTATTACTCCTTAATAAAATTGGTTAATGAATTAACGCGCTGCTACTGGCAAACGCCAGGCTTCGGCCAATGCCTTCTCGCCAGGAGAATATTTAAGTACCAACTCTGCAGCATGATCGCGCAGCAAGGTCGCCAAATCAGGGGCATCCAGATGTTTCTGAGTCACCTTTTGTACGGCATCGGCGTTTAATGGCTGAATTTTTTCTCTGTCGGCCAATTCAGTTTCCATCATGATTATTTTGTCATTCACTCTTTCCGGTAATTCCGGTCTGCCAAACCAAGCTCGACTTTTACTCACGTCAACCTCACCGGGAATAATTGCCACTACATATCCAGAATCATTACCAAAATTCAAACGTTCTGCGGTTTGGTTTCCCACATACAAAACAGGTTCAGCAGCATTGCGGGGATAAACGAGATCGGGATTCACTTTAAATACCACTAAAGTGCCCGCTTTAACGAAGGGTTTTTCTTCACGCCAATAATGTGTGTAACCCTTAGCGAGTGAAAATGGCTGCACATACACCACATCGATAACTGCAGATGGGGTAGTAATATTTGCCACATTTTTTTGCTGACTAAAAGATGCAGGGGCATGTGTAAAAATACTGATAACACACAAGAAAAAAAACGATTTACATAGAAACCTGGATCGATAACTACAAGGCACATTGATTGAATAAAATGCAAACATTACGTTCACCTCTTGAAAATTAAATGCAGACACAATCGTAAATGCAAAAATAACAGGTGACCTACAACGTCAAAACCTGTGAAAAATGCACGCCATAAAAAGCGACACCTCAACGAATAAATACTATTTATATTCGGCACTAATGAGTTAAAAATTAGTCGCAATTCGTTTAAATGTCGCAATAAGACACAGCCATTTTTGTATAAAAAAATAAACTGCACTTAAAAAGCCTAGGCCAGATAGGAAGTAAACAGCGTTAATTAGTGCCGCTATTTCTGTGAGAAATTCACATAAAGAAGGGGATTAATCATTAAGCGACAATTCCGTCGCGTAGATTCGTAAAATCGCTAAGGCATCAGCATATTGTTGCGAAATATAGTTTTTTTATTTATTTGATATGTGTAGCTTCTCTACACACTTTGGAGGCTTGATGCGCCATATTGGAATATGGTGCATCAAGAAATACTAAAGCAGTATCACGTTCGATTATTTTGAATGCAGTCATTACTAACAATACTGTATTAAATTCATTTCCCTGATGACGACCAAACTGAAGATCGCGGTTACGAATTTCAACCTTTTGTCANNATAAATCCGCTCAGCGCTGCAACCACCAGCCAATAAGCGGGTGAACTGAGACCGGTATTTCCCGACAGAAAATGTATAGCGCAAAATGACAGCATAACCACAGCGATACCAATAGCGGCAATGGGAACGAGAACATTCACAGGTTTGTAGAATGCGGGCAGTATCAGGCACAGGGCGCATAGCAGTTCGAAAACGGCGAGCGCNNAATTGCTTTTAGCGATGGCATGGTTTGTTCTGCGGTGTGAGAAAATTTCCATACCGCGCCCATAACGGTGTGCAGTGCCAGGAGGACTTGCAAAATCCATAAAAAAATATTCATGCGTTAACTCCACTCGTATTGTCGATGATTTGAATATCAAAATTTTCAAGGATGTGTTTGTCCATAACGATATCAATGGCTGCGATTTTTCCATCGCTAACGACAAAGCAAAAAGCCACCACCGTTTTTCCGTTCATACCCCAAGCCGCACCAGCAAGCCCATTCACTAATGCGAGCTGGGCACCCTGTGCACTGCCATTCAATATGTCTGCCACCGCCTTGGCACCGGCAATCTCCGCTGCAAATTGCGGCGCACCTCTGGCCTTATTCGCCGTGGAAACTTTAATAGCCGTCTCATCCGCGCGCAGCACAGCATCGGGATGCAACAGCCTGATCAACGCATCAAAATTACCTTGCCGTGAAGCTTGCATAAATGCGGCAACCACTTCCTGTTGGCGCTCTGCATCTTTGCGCGGCATGGCGGCACCGCGAACGCACCGGCGTGCACGGCTGGCGAGTTGTCGTGTCGCCGATTCCGTACGCTCAATAATCGGCGCGATTTCATCAAACGATAAATCGAATAAATCATGTAGCACAAACGCGATTCGCTCGGCAGGTGAGAGCCTATCCAACACCAGCAATAACGCAGGCCCAATCGAATCGGCGATCAACAACTTTTCCTCAAGATCGCCCTCACCTTCCTCCGGCAGATCGACCAACATTTCCTCAAGCGAGTCTTCCCGCGCTGCTTTGCGTGAGCGCAGCATATCGAGGCAAACCCTGGCCACGACTGTGGTAAGCCAGCCACCAAGATTGCCGATGCTATCTGAATCAGACCGATTCAACCTGATCCAGGCCTCCTGCACCGCATCCTCCGCCTCACTGCGCGAACCCAACATGCGATAAGCCACTGCCTGTAAACGGTGTCGCGTTGTTTCAAACTCTGTAGCCAACCAATCGTTCTTTTCCATCCTGCCCTCAAGAATTACCTGTCATTTTGGTGTTTTTTTGGTACTACATATCCATGACGAATCTGCGGTGCAAAGTGTGACAAAAAATTTTAAAAAATACCGATGCGACTATGTTGTACGTGTTTTGGTAAAAACCCTTGGCGGAGTTAGAGTCAACCTTTGCTTAATTAAAACTTCATACGAAAGTTTTCAGCCATAGCAGCGATGTTAAG
>DQHS01000126.1:0-1616 GCA_003524365.1 Cellvibrio sp.
TGTTGTTTTTGTGGCAATAGTTTATATCGGTCATTTCAAATAGTTTTGTTTTAATTTTTGCAATTTGATCATCTGTTACAATTAATTTATACCCTGCTTTTTTATCTTTAGAAATTCCCAGCCCTAAAAATTCAATTGTTTGGTTTGGTGGGGCGATTATGTTTTTATCTTTTTCGCTAACTTCAGGTATCTTTAACTCAAGCTTATCGAGTTCATTTTTGCAAAATTCATGAATTTTTAGGCAATCTTCTTCGCTGTTCCCAAAGGCTATAATGTCATCAGCATAGCGAATCATTGGGAGCCCCAGTTTGATTGCTGCTTTATCGAATTCAGCTAGGTATAAATTAGACAGGTAAGGGGATATGGGCATTCCTTGTCTTAGCCCTTGGTTTTTTACAATTCCCTTAGCTGTAAGTTTTTGATCAATACTTGCAGCTGACCTATTAATCTCTGAATCTATCATTCTGAAAATAATGGGATGAATGGATTTGCTAGGAATTTTACTTCTTACAAGTTCTTTAAGCTTTTCACGATGGATATTATCAAAGAAAGCACTGATATCTGCTTTATATGCCCAAGGATATTTATTTCTTAGCTTTATGGCGTCAGCACCTGCCATTTTCACTGCATCGCCTAAACCTTTAATAAAGCCGTAACTGATTTGGTTATTTAACTTATATCCTTTTTCGTGCAGATATTGGAGGAGGCTTCTTTGTGCGAGCCGATCTTTAATGGTCGGTACACATATTACGCGCTCTTTTTTACTGTGAGGCTTGGGGATGAAATATGCTGTGAGGTCGTCAGGGTGATAGGTGTTGTTACGGATTTGAATTGATAAAGAACCGATATTTAACAATCTTTGTTTTTCAAAAATTGATATTGAGGTTCCATTTGAATCTATGTTGTCACGCTTGTGCTTTGGTGTTAATTCGAGCATGAGCTTCCAGCTTTGCTCAATATTTTCTTTAGTCGAAAAACCTTGTAGCGCCGATTTGCCCATAAGTTTTTCACTATCCTATTGTTGAATTTCTATGATTGCTCTTAAACCCCTATCACAGAACGAAGTGCTGAGGCCAATCGCGCATACACGAGACGAAAATATCTACGCATAGCGTTTCTGGCCGACTTGCAATGTTTTGATCCATCGCAAGCTGTAGCACGCCAATGTTTCTCCTTCTGCGCAACCTGCTTAACAGCAAATTGGGCATGACAAGTACAACTAGCCAAGGATGAGGGCGCGCAAATCTTTATTCAAGTACATAAAACCAATTTATTTTCAGATCTACAGCTATTGACAGAACTCCAAGGGTGGCGCGTTCGCGCCCCCTAAAGCAAAACCAATCCCGAATTCGTTTTTCTTACTTGATAGATCCACAGGGCGAACAATCCATTCGCGGATGTGGGTTTTAATCGTTTCAATTCCCTGAAAACACAAGCCGAATTGTGCACACACTGTCTGCATTATTGAGCTGGAGCAAATCTCCCTATTCCGCGGTTGCTTGCGTAGGTAGCACCACCTCGCGAATAATTTTTTCACACAGTGATTGCAGCAAAACAATATGTTCCGAGACGGAGCTAGTGAGTTTATATGTGAGCGCGCCCAGCTCCCACTTTGC
>DQHS01000126.1:1625-3408 GCA_003524365.1 Cellvibrio sp.
GCGCAGTTTTAATTCGGCCATTTTACAACTCCAATTCTTCGGCGAGAGCTATCGCCACTTATCAAATTGCTTTGTGGTGCGAATGCTATAAATAGCAATCGTATCCTAAAGTATACATACTTCAATCATTGTTTGTTGCTGTAGCACAACGGGTCTTGATAGTCCCCAAATTGGGACTTTCGGTACCTCAATTGGGGCACTTAATTCACAAGTTGTTGATTTTGCGCCAGCCCGATGTTACAACTGTCCTTTGTCCTGAAACAAAGGACAGTTGTGTTTTGATGGTAAGCCGCGAAGGGTTCTAGCAATGAAAAGCCAAGACATACTGCTTTTGCTGAAATTGATAAGTATGGAAAAGTCGGGTGCGCCTGAGGCGGATTANNCAGTGTGCGTCAGTTGGAGGTGTTTACCGGTATAAGCAAATCGGAACTCAGTGCATCGCTTAATCGCTGCATTCGCGTGGGGTTGGTTGCACGCGAACATCAAACCGGTTTACCGAAAGTAAATCGGAAGGCGCTGTTGGGTTTCTTATTAAATGGCATTCGGTATGTGTTCCCTGTTCGCCCCGCTGAATTAGTGCGCGGTATTCCAACTTCTTTTGCTGCACCGGTAATGGAAGGGAAGATGATGTCTGCTGGGGACACAATTAATGTGTGGCCCGATGCAACCGGTAAAACGAAAGGGCAGGCCATTACTCCTTTGTTCAAGTCTGCACCCGCTGCTGCCAAAGCAGATCCAAAACTCTATGAGTTATTAGCATTAGTTGACGCTGTACGTATAGGAAATGTGCGAGAAGCTCAGCTCGCCGCTCAATTACTGGAAAAGGAATTTATTTATGAGTCGATATAACACTCATCGCGATATGATCGCGATGGTTGCCAAGGCGTTAGGCGAAGAGCTTCTATCGCAAGTTGCTTTTGTCGGCGGCTGTACAACTGGTTTGCTGATTACAGATGAAATGACCAAAGAAGCGATTCGTTATACCGATGATGTTGATTTAATTATCAATGTGGTTGGGTATACGGGATGGCATAAATTCAGTGAGCGGCTGGTTGAGCAGGGCTTTCATATATCAATGGACGATGAAGTAAATTGTCGTTTTCGATTGGGGCAATTGAAAGTTGATTTTATGCCAGACGATACCGACTCGCTGGGCTTTACCAACCGCTGGTATAAAGCTGCACTGCAAAATCCGCAGCTTTATCCAATTACTGAAGATATAAATATTCAATTGGTTTCACCGGTATATTTTTTGGCAACCAAATTTGAAGCATTTAAGGGGCGTGGCAACAATGATTTGCTGAGTAGTCATGATATCGAAGATGTTCTCAATTTGATTGATGGGCGAGACGAGCTTGGTGTGGAAGTAGCACAGGCTCCTGAGGATGTTAAGGCTTATTTGGTTGCTGAGTTTGCTGGTTTCCTTGCTTCACCTGATGCTCTTTATGCTGTGCAATCCACCGCTAATGGCGATGTTGCACGCGAGAGAATAATATTTGAGCGTATCGAATATATTGCACACCTCGGACGAACTAACATGGAATTGCGCAGCCAGTTCCGGCCATCTACTGTGCGGTTGGATGCGGTCGTGAAAGAAGGGGAAGAGCTATTGGTAAACACCAAAGCGGATGATCTGGGAGGTTTTTCTGAGTGATTCGGGTATTCAAAGTGGGCTGAGGATATCTGGCGTTCCCATTTGCTGGATGATGAATCCAGTTGGCCAACGCATTGCAAACATTAAAACGATAAAACCAGTGACCACCATCTGGTTTATTGCCCCGCT
>DQHS01000305.1 GCA_003524365.1 Cellvibrio sp.
GAACGCCAATATCCGCAATAAGCATATCTTTATCAAGATCACCATCATAATCAATAATGTCGGCGTAAACCGATGTGCTGATGTCTGCAATTTTTTTCTCGTTCCATTTTCCATTCTCTTTTGATAGTAAAAATACCGCATTATTGCTCATATCACTTACTATAAAATCGGTACTTTTATCGCCATTAATCGCCGCCAATTTGATATTGGTGATCAGGGGCATAGCTTGAGTTGCGCCAACTACATGCTGTTTGAATGTCAGTCTGTCTGACGGTTTGTTGTAGGGCAGGACGGGCAAATTTTCAGGTGCAGTGCCATAGTAGAATGCCGTAATATCCCGCGTTTGATTAGCGTCTATGATTGCCTTCCCATATTTTTTTAAAGCAATTTCATTCATGGTCTCAATTATTCTTGGCCAACTTTTTTTGGGTGCAACATTAGGGTTTGGCATTGAATGGCATGAGCCGCAGTAATCCTTTGCCATACTGACAATTTGTTGAATTTTATCGTCAGATAGTGTGCCGTTGCTAGTTAACAACATCAGCGCTGAAAATAGATAACAAATGTGTTTTATATTCATAGTTAAAAGCAACGTTCGAAACCCGTCCAGCCATTGAATGTCGGTTAGGGTGGGTAATCTAGGGGATAATACGTTTACCAGCGCCGGGCGAGTTGCTCGTCACTGTCTTTGGCTGAAACCCAATAGGATTCCGGTTTGCTATCCGGATTAGGCTTCAAGGTTTCTTTTTTCCAAAAAGGGGCACTAGTTTTGAGTTTATCCATGATGAATTGAGCAGCTTCAAAGGCATCAGTACGATGCGCGCTGGATACGCCCACCAGCACTATTTGGTCACCCGGCAGGAGTTTGCCGGTGCGGTGTATTATTGTTGTGCGCTGCAACTCCCAACGTGCGCTTGCTTGCATACTGAGATTTTCCAGCATAGTTTCCGTCATGAGTGGGTAGTGTTCCAATTCAAGACTAACCAGCTGTTGTGGTGGAATAAAATCGCGGACCAGACCGCTAAATAATACGACTGCACCGCAAGTGGAATTTTTAGTAATTAACCGGTCGTATTCCTTATTTAAATCGAAGTTCTCCATTTGTACACGCACTACATTACTCATGTATACCCTTCCTATCCACCTGTCACAGGCGGAAAAAAAGCAACTTCATCACCAGCCACAATGACGGTGTCATTGCTGGCCATGGCATGATTAACGGCTATTAGTAACTTTTTTTCTAAAAATATTTTCTCCCAGTGAGGGTGTTGTTTGACAATAAACGTTTTAAGCTGATTAATGTTTTCGCCTGAAAAATCCTGGACAAACAGTTCAGCACAACCTAAGCGCTCGCGTAAGTCAGCAAAAAAACACACTTTAATCATGCGTGTGCTCCTTTTGCCAGTCACCGCTTTTTCCGCCGGATTTTTGTTCCAGATAAATACTGCTTATCTCCATGTTTTTATCTACCGCTTTGCACATGTCATAAATAGTCAGTGCNNGCAGTTTTTTTCGCGGCCATAATTCCCGCAATACGAGCTACCGCTAACACGTCGCCTTTCTTTAGACTGGCATTTTGGATCAGGCCAATGACATCGGGGCGGGTAATTACCATCGCGCTGGCTACTGCGATGCGCTTGGTGATGGTTTTATCGCTAATATCCACCATGCAGGCAGCGCCGGTTTGATCGAGGTGCGTCAACGCTGGTAGGGTGTGGTGCGTGTGTTGCTGGTTCATCGTCATATTCGTTCCGTTTATCCCCGTGTTCCGCAAGGTAGACGATCAGTCTTTTTTAAATGCGGTACAAAGTTGCATGGGCCCTGTGTGGAATCCAATTGGTATTTAATGATCTCATCCCACGCTGTTTTGCAGGCGTTAGTGGAACCAGGTAAACAAAAAATCAGCGTGTTATTGGCAAGCCCGGCAACTGCACGGGATTGAATAGTGGAAGTACCAATATGGCGATAAGATATCTGGCGAAATAATTCGCCAAAGCCTTCTACGGTTTTATCAAATAAGGGGGTCATGGCCTCAGGGGTTGAATCGCGTCCGGTAAAACCTGTCCCTCCGGTGATTAAAATCACCTGAATTTTTTCGTCGGCAATCCACTGCGAACACTGGGCTCGGATTTGATAAATATCGTCAATGACCAGAGCGCGTGTGGCGAGTTGGTGTTGTGCATCTTGTAGTCGCTCAATTAACGCCGCACCGGAAGTGTCATTGGCAATGCTGCGGGTGTCAGATACGGTCAGTACTGCAATCGCTAGCGGTAAAATATTTTCTGTGGTGTGGTGGCCCATAAATAATACACTCGCTATCTATAGAAAAATTAACCGCCAATCATGGCTAAGTGACGGGTTGAACCGGTGATCTGGTTCTGTAAATCGTGACTGACAGTTTTATGTTGTAGTGCGGCGCGCAAAAAATTCATTAGCGGTTGCGGGTCATCGCTTTGTAAGAATGCGCGCATGGATTGATGTTGCTCGGCAAATAAACATAAATATAATTCCGCTTTGCTGGATACCCGAAGGCGATTGCAATCAGCACAAAAGTTTTTGCTGTAGGGCATTATCAGGCCAATAGAGCCGGTATAGTCAGGGTGGATAAATTCTTTGGCGGGGCCAGTATTCGCGCCGCGAATTTTTTGCGTCCAGCCTTCGCTAAGCAACCGTTGTTGAATATTCTCGCCACTTAGATGTTGGCGGGCAAAAAAATCCGCGTTGTCGCCCGTGCGCATTAACTCAATAAAACGAAGGGTAATTCTGCGGGTTTTAATAAATGCAAGAAAATCGTCCAATTCACGGGCATTCTGTTCGCGCAGTAACACAGTATTAATTTTGAGTTGTTTAAAGCCGAGGGCTTGAGCCTCATCAAGGCCCGTTAAAATGCTGCGCAACTTTCCACTGCCGGTGATCAGTTGAAACATTTCCGGACGCAAACTATCAATGCTGACATTAAGCGCATCCAAACCTGCAGCGCGCCAGCTGGCTACGTCTTTTTCCAGGCGAAAGCCGTTAGTGGTAAGTGCTACTGAGTTAATTCCTGCAACATTTTTACAGGTTTTTATGATGTCACATAAATCGCGGCGCAAGCTCGGTTCACCGCCGGTTAGGCGAATTTTTTGAGTGCCTAATAATGCAAAAGCGGTGACTAAACGACGAATTTCAATAGGACTTAAATCACCCTCCATAGAATGGCATTCGCTGCCATCGGGTAAACAATAGCTGCAACTGAAATTACATTTTTCCGTGAGTGACAGGCGCAAATAACCAAACGTGCGCGCAAACCTATCTGTTAGTGGCGATTCAACCAGCATAAAACACCTTTCCAATCCGGGAGGCCTGTTCATTTCCAAACAGACCCATTGGCTTAATGCCATAGTCGGGATGACCTTAGGTCATTAAGCTCGGCGTTGTTTCTATAGTGGTTTCATACTAGCGGCTTTGGTTGGGTGATGTTATTGCCGTGAATGGGTGCACGATTACCACTTTGGGGGTAGTTGTGAATCCAGCGGTATGTACCTGGTTGTTAATTTTCAGTGAGTTTGTGTTAAATCAAATAGTCTGCTGATGTGATCTGTTGCAAAAAATTAATAAACTAATCCATTTTTTTTATGGATAGTAATTGATGTGCAGCACTCAATGCTTTATGCATATCGCCAATAGAGCAACCCTGATGCTCTATTTTTTTTAACCCCAAGCTACTCAATTCAAAATGCCAGCTTGGTTTAATTTGATGAATTTCCAAGACCTTTTTTACGCAGGCGATTTTACAGCCGTCAATAGCGAGAATAGGGCGACCCGATTTTGCAAGTTTGACTAACCCTTTCACATTNNAAAAATAAATTGTAATCAGTATAAAAATGCTGGGCTTTTTGCGCTTGATCTGCATCAAGCCCTATAGAATAGAATTAATGTTCCTGAGGGTTTGCGTTGCGATGCAATTCTTTTTCGGCATGTACAGGGCGAACTTCGGAGAAGTACATCCACATCAGTGATGTCCAGATAATGCCGAACATAAACATAAATGCTGAAGAGCGGACTCCTGTTAAATCAACTAAGGCGCCAAATAAAATTGGCAAAATAAATCCACCCAACCCACCAGCCAAACCTACCACTCCGGAAACAACACCAATACTTTTTGGGTAATCATCAGAAATATATTTAAATACCGATGCTTTACCTACTGCGAAAGCAATACCCATGGTAAACATAATAATGGTGAAACTGGTTGCACCCAGGCCGAGGTGAAGACTCGTAGGTCCATTAATGGTGGTGATTACAATTTCTGTGGGCGGGTAGGAGAGAAAAAACAAACACACAAGCGATACCCAAAGCACCCACCAGGTTACTGTGTGGGCGCCAAATTTGTCGGAGAAGTATCCGCCCAATGCGCGCAACATGCCGCCGGGTAAACTAAATGCAACCGCCAAAAGTGCCGCTGTTTTTAAATCAAAGCCGTATTCGGTGATGTAGTATTTTGTCATCCATAGCGAGAGCGCTACATAGCCGCCGAATACAATGGAATAATATTGGCTATAGCGCCATATCCGTGGATCTTTTAATACTGCCAGTTGTTGTTTAATGGTGATGCTGCTGGTCGCGCTGTGGGATTTATCGGTAAAACTAAAAAACCAAAATAGTAGTGCGGTAATCAGCATAAGCACGGCATAAACTTTGGGGACCATTGTCCAGCCATATGCCACTACAATAATGGGGGCAACGAGTTTGGTAACAGCCGCGCCGGTATTGCCTGCACCGAATATTCCCATTGCCAAGCCTTGGCGCTCTTTTTTAAACCAACGCGCGCAATAAGCTATACCAACGGTAAATGAGCCGCCTGCAACCCCTACAAATAAACTCAGCACTAAAAATTGCCAATAGGCTGTTGCATATGAAATTAGCCAAATTGGAATTACCGTTGAGAGCATCAATATAAAAAATACGATTCTGCCACCAAAACGGTCGGTCCACATACCCATGGGTAAGCGGATTAAAGATCCAGTCAGCACCGGCATCGCAATCAATAAACCAAATTCAGTTTCATTGAGTGCCAATGCTTCTTTGATAGGGATTCCGATAACCGCAAACATCATCCAAATCATAAAACAAATGGTAAATGAAAACGTACTGGCGATAACGACGGACCAGGCTTTGTATTCACTTTTTTCCATAATTCTCTCCTAGTGATACCAATAATTCACAACGCTAGCATTAATAAATGCATGTTATTCAAGAGGAGTTTACTGTGCGCGTCTTAAGCTTGCTATCGGTGCGGGGCGGTTTGAGTGGGTAGCCGCTACCTACAATGAGGTAGGTTTGGACGGTTGTGTTATTGCGCTAATATTGAATGCGCTGCAATTAAATCCTGAGGAGTGTTAACGTTAAAAAATGCGTTTTCATTGCTGTTAGAAAAATCAACGGTGATGGCTTGCAGTAAACGCAATATGTCTTGCATTCGGTATTTTTCAGTTGAACGTAAAATTGCGTCCAGCTGTGGGAGTAGTGCGATATTCCAGAGTGCAAAAACATACTGCTGTTGATGATTATGTTGTGCGACGTAAACATGATTATTGTGAAGCTTGGTCGCTTGTAAGAATCGGCAATATAAATCAGTGGGTATAAATGGCGTGTCAGAAGCGACACTGAGCAACCAGTTCGCCGATGAATTGCGCGCGCGCAGGTATTGCATGCTACTAGCGATGCCTGCAAGCGGGCCTGAGAATGTTGAATATAGGTCTTCAACCACACTGATATGTGCAGGTCGATGTGTGGGGTGTCTAAAAATATCCTCTGCCAGGGTTGAGCCGGGAGCGATATTCAAAAGAATTTCATCAACTTGCGGGGTAAGTCGTGCTAATAAGGAGTCGATGATGCGCTCCTTGCCCAAAGAGCACAGGCATTTGGGTTGTCCGCCCATTCTGCTTGAGCGACCACCGGCCAATATTACCGCGATTGTTTTTTCCATTTAGTGGCTTCCGCTACTGGCGATGATTAATTCTTTGCCCGCTTGATCATGCCAGAAGCCGTTGCAGTCAGGCTTTTGCAAGGGAAATGTTGTTGGATTGTGCAGTTGTTGCTGAAAACGTTCCAACCACAAAAAGGTATCATTTTCTTGCGGGCTTAAACGAATAATATCAATGGTATTTAGCAGCCCTTGTAAATCGTTAATTAGGTTGTGACGATAACCTGACTGGGTTTGAATACCATTTAAGGTAAATAATGTCTCGCCTTCCTGGCTGGTTACAGCGCGGCCTGCTGGATATTTTTTGCAGCACAAATCGCATTGATCTTTGGATTTACCCTCGGCACGCGCGCTAAAACAGCGCGCCGACCAAGCCAGTGGTAAGTAGCCAAAGGCAAAAAGTTCGGTAGTAAAACATTCGCGTACATCGTTTATTTCACTGCTCTCTAATATACTGTTTATCCAGCGCAGGGGTAATTCAACGGGAACTACCCAGCGTTGCATCCCCATTTTCATTAAATAGCGCAAACTGTGTTGGTTATAGCAATTGAGTGTATTGCCCGCCACAAAAGGCAGCCCGCGTTCGTTCAGTAAACCCACGGCGCCTATATCATTTGCTTCAATTAAAAATTCGCCGTTGTCGCAGTAGCGATTTAACTCGCGTAAATCTGCCGGGGATTCCAGCAATGTCATACTGGAGAGCACTACTTCTTTTCCGGCTTCACGCAGTTGGTGGGCGATGGCGATGTAATCCTCCAAGCGCAATTCGCGTCGCTTGGGGCATACAGTTTCACCTAAATAAATAATATCCACCGAGGATTCGGCGGCAGTGCGGTAAAAATCCATTACGCTGTTTTTATCCCAAAAATATAAAATCGGGCCGAGTGAAAATTTCATAATCAAAACCTTTTGCTTTTATCGCCACTGACGTTCATAAGCACCCAGTGTGGTTTGGCTGCCTTCAGCCAGTTGCGCGAGTGCAGCCTGCCATTCATTTTTAACCAAAAATTTTGCAGGGTCGGCGCGGCAGCAATCAATGGCTTGGCGCCATGCGCGGGTAACTTGCGCAACATAGGCTGCGCTGCGTTGGCGGCCCTCAATTTTTAATGAGCGAACGCCCAGGGCAAGCAGTTCCGGCAATAGCTCCATCGTATTTAAACTGGTGGGTTCTTCCAGTGCATGGTAGGGCGCAGTGTTAGCTTCATCGGCGAGGGTAAAGCGGCCTTTGCACAGTGTTGGGTAGCCCGCAGTCTCATTAGTGCCAAAGCGGTCAATTAATATATTATTTAATCGGGATTCCAACACGCCATTGCGGTCTTCCCAGCGCACAAATTCGGCAGGTGAGCAGGCACCAAAGGTATTGGGTGATTGCCCGGTTAAATAAGAACTTAAATAGCAACGCCCCTCCGCCATAATGCATAGGCTGCCAAAGGCGAACACTTCCAAAGGTGTAGTGCAGGAGCGCGCCAGATTTTTTACTTGCGCGATAGACAATACCCGAGGCAATACCACGCGCTGCACATTAAATTGTTGTGCATAAAAATCGATGGCGGCCGCATTAGTTGCCGATGCTTGTACCGACAAATGCAGCTCTGCTTGCGGATAGCGCTCAGCGGCATATTGCAGAATGCTCAGGTCAGCAATAATTAATGCATCTACTCCGCAGGCAATCGCTTCATCGACTGCACTTGTCCAATGCTGCCAGGTATCCGGGTGCGCAAAGGTATTAATCGCCAGATGCACCTTGCACCGATGTTGATGCGCATAGTGTGCGGCTTCTTTCAGTTTTAAGGCGTCCAGATTCAAACCGGCAAAATGGCGCGCGTTAGTTTCGTTGCGCAACCCTAAATACACCGCATCGGCGCCATTTTCAATGGCTGCTTTTAGTGCAGGAATATTGCCTGCGGGGCATAACAATTCCATCGCCTACCTCCAATGGTTTATAGCCAGCTTGGTGTTAGCTTGTCATGATTGGTAATGCTCTATTGTCGATCATGAGGTACAAAAATGTTATACCAACAAAGGGTAAGCAAAGGGGTAGATGCTCTTGCACAAGCGATGATTCCACATCTGCCTGGAGCAATGAGTTGGGCTGCGCGAGTGGTGCCTGACCGGTTGCAACAATTGGCGCTGGCGCGCAGCCTTAACTATACGTTGCGCGAGGCTATTGCTGCGGGCGAATTAGATTTTTTTTGCGATAAATTGCTGAATGTTTGTGTTAAGGATATAGGTGTTCAATTTAGCGTTCGCTACTGCAATCATAAGCTGGTTGTGGCGGAAGCACAGGCCGAACCCGATCTGCGTTTTAGCGCAAGCAGTTACGATCTGTTACTGATTGCAACCCAGAGGCTTGATCCTGATATGCTGTTTTTTCAACGGCGGTTGGAAATGAATGGTGATACCGAATTGGGTTTGGGGATTAAAAACCTATTGGCCAGTATTGAGTTAAATACACATTTACCACCGCGTATCGCTGCGGCCGTACAACAAATTGCTGGATATGTTGCGCGTTATCGCTAAATTAATCCCGCAAAAAACTGCACACCGGCTAAGGGGTGCCGGGTGCAGAAAGGGCTGAGGGGGTTTAACATCCATGGGTTTTGAAACGTTAATCGAGTGTTAATTGGCTAATAAATTATCTCAGGCGGCAGCGGTCGAATCATGTCGCTCAGCCTGATGTTGAGGGCTATTAACCGAAGTAGTGCGTGCTTTTTTCACATGGTAATGACGCAGCTTGTGCTCTTTGCGACGCCCGGCACTGAAGGACGATATGCGTTTTAAATACCCAATCACGCGCGTGCCGTAGTCCACATCGTCTGAGCCACACGCGGAGCATTTATGCAGTGTGCGTTTGTCGATCTGTTGGCATTGGTTACAGATAGTAATTTTTACGTTGATGCAAAAATAGTTACAGCCAGTTTTAGCAGCAATGTTGATAAGATTTATGTAGGCATCTGCACTTAATGCTTCATCCAGATTTAAATGGAGTGCGGAACCACCGTCGAGATAATCAATCAACTCGCGACCATGCATAATAAATTTATCGAGTGGGTTGGTGTGGTCATCCTCCACCACATAAAAATACGAGTTATAGCATTCACGCTCCACTTTATAGCCATCGGCTTTATCCCATTTGGCGTTTTTAACCCCGAGGTTTTCAGCCGGAACAAATTCAGTATTGAACAAGTAGCCAAATTCTTCTTTGGCGGCGCGGTTAGCGTTGTAAATGACTTTTAAATGATTTTGCACAAATTCAATGTATTCCGGGTTATTGCTGGCACGAATACCTTGCGACTCGGCGGCCTCTACCATGCCGTTAATGCCGATGGTGAGAAATTGTTTATCCAGGCTGATAAAACCGGCGGAATACACATTGAGCATGCCAGCGGCTAAATAGCCTTCCATTAATTGGCGATAGGCGACTTGGTAGCAGTGAATTTTTTTCACTTCGGTGAGTAAGTCGCGTTTATCCTGTACCAGGCGATTCATATTAATTGTGATCACATTGATCGAACCAGTTGCAACTCCACCAGCTCCCAGTGTGTAAGAAAATGTGTGGTCGCTAATTTCGTTGCGCAGGCGACAGCAGGAGGCGAGCGAATCGGCATTGTCGGAAAGATAAATAAAGAATGCGCTACCTTGAGCCAGATGTGAGCCAATAGACGCGGCAAATGGGTGGTCTTTACATTGACCATTTTCGGTGAGCATTGCCACTGTCACTACCGGAAAGGTCAACAAGGTTTTGCTGCGCTCGGCATTAAACCAATGCAGGAAAAAATCTTGCAGTTGTGCAACGCTAGTCCATTCCGGCTTGGTGAAATCCGGAAATACAAATTCACCGAACATCGAATCAAAATAATGTTGGTCGTAAATGGAAATGTTCCAGAACACGCTTTGATAGCCGCGCGCTGCTGCTGGTTGATTAAGCGCGTAAACCACATGTTGTAAATGGTTGGCGATTTGTTTGGTGTGGGTATTCAGGTAGTTATCACCGTAGTCCCTGCGGGCGAAATAATCAAAATAGGTAAGAAATTCGACGGTGGCTATAGCACCGGCAAATTGTGAACTCACGGCAAAGACAAAAT
>DQHS01000131.1:0-6272 GCA_003524365.1 Cellvibrio sp.
TAGTTTTCACTCATCGGAAACAGACCATCTGACAGAAATCAAACTGCACAAAATAAAAAAGCCTTGCACCGGAGTGCAAGGCTTTGCGATCACGAAAAATTTAACCTATGCGGCCAAGCAACTCGTTTGCTTCTTTGCGTTGCTCGTTAGTACCTTCACCAAGAACCTCGGAAAGGATGTCTTTTGCACCTTCGCTATCGCCCATATCGATATATGCGCGCGCCAAATCCAGCTTGGTCGCAGCTTCGTCGGCATCCGCAAGGAAATCCAACTCAGCATCCATATCATCATCTGATAAATCGGCCAACGCGGCTTCATCGCTGGAAAACTCATTCAAGTCGATATCATCTGACTCACCTGAAAAATCCGACAGCGCTTGTGCAAATAAATCTTCGTCGTGATCCTCTTCGGTGTCAGCATTAACGACCACGGGAGCGTCTTGGACAAGATCTGGCTTTGAAGGAATTTCATCTTGCAATTCGAGATCAATAATATCGCCGCCAATAGCCGATTCGGAATCTGCAAGCTCGACAGACTCACTTAATTCGCCCAGATCATCTTCAAGCGCAGCCAGATCCAAGTCGCCATCAGCCAAGGCATCTTCTTCAAGACTAAAGCTTTCGTCATCATCTAGATCTACTACTAACTCTTCAGTAGTATCTTCGATACCTAAATCAACCAAATCATCATCCAACTCAAAATCCGTCGATGTTTTAGGCTGATCTAAATCATCGGTCAAACTAAGCTTTGAGGTCGATATTTCATTTTGTGTAGATGCGACACGCGAGAGTTCGAGATCATCGTCTAAATCCAGCGTAAACTCATCTGTGGCAGAATTAGCTGTTGAACCAACTTCGGCTAATAAATCCTCATCAAAATCGACATCAAGACTTTCCATTTCATGGTCGAGCGCTGCGAGATCAACATCGTCGACGTTCATATCCAGATTGAAATCGTCAGCCGACACATCCAGTGACTCAGCTTCCCCAGTAACAAGCTCGACAGATTCTTCTGATGCCAACTCATTTAACTCAAGATCGTCATCCAAGTCGAAATTGAACTCTTCTTCAATTGTGGGGGCTTTAACTTCAAGATCTTCAGGGAGAGTGTCAGCTTCCAAATCATCGAGCGCCAAAGATAGCTCTGACAAATCATCAGCCTCAGTGGCGGTAGCCAGATCATCCTCAAAATCCAACTCAAATTCATTCGCTGCTTCTGCTGGCGCATCGGCGATCGCAGATGCGAGATTTGACTCGTCATCATCAAGATCAAGGTCAAAATCAAAACTGATTGTTTCGCTTGCTGCTGCAACTGGAGCATCGGACAACTCATCATCAAGATTAAAATCGTCAAGCGAAAATTGATCCAAATCAGCATCTTGTGGCTCGCTTGCCACTGAGGAAGTAGCAGGGTCGAACTCGCCCGCACCCGAGATACCTTCACGCAACTCAGAGGCGCGCGCCAACATGGCTCCGCCCGCCAAAGGCAGGAGCGCCGCATAATGTTTGTCAAACGCAGGGCCATTTTGCTGTTGGGAATAAACCTCCAACAACTTCATGCGAATATCGGCCGAGTCAGGATCTTTTTGCAAGGCATTGACGAGCATTTCCTCAGCCTGATCAAGCTTGCCGTATGCGATGTAGATATCGGCTTCGCCAACCACATCACCTGTTTCAGCGACCGCGCTAGCTTCGTTGTTTTCTTCAAATAGCGATGCTTCGTCGACCTCATCGAAGTGATCGACTTCATCGGCTACTTCTTCGTACTCTCCAGCCGAATCATCCATGGCAAAGACATCATCTTGCTCCTCTGCCTGTTGCTCCTCAGCTTGTTTGCGGCGACGGTAAGCGAAATAACCAGCACCTGCTAGACCCAGCACACCCAAGCCTATCCAAGGCGCATTTTCGATAGCGGTGTCCACCAGTGTTGGCTCAGGTTTAGGTGGAACAATCACTTTCTTCGGAGGAGTTGGCTGTGGCGGTACTACGGCAGCCGCACTGGAAGCAGCAGCTTCTGAACTGGCAACTGCAACTATTTCAGTAACTTGCTCAGTTGTAGCAGCGAGAGTTTCTGTTACCTGAGCAACCGGTGCCTCTGTAGCAGTTTGCTCAGCAGTAACTTGCAGAGCACGCAACTTCTCATTGCTGACCTCAACCAAACGCTCCATGGTTTGGATCTGCTCTTCAAGATCTTTTACCCGTGAGCTCAATTCAGTGTTTTCCGCCTTGGATTTATCTAGCTCCTCCAAAGTCACAGCCAGTTCAGACTCCAGCGCCTTACCCGCACCATCGTTAGCGCCACTGCCTTGACCTGCACTAGCTGTGCCCGATGAAGGAGCTGCAAGCTTTACGCGCCCACTTACCTCGGCAGATTCAGTACGAGTTGAGTTAGTACGACGCGATGCATTTAGCTGTGCTCCGGAATCCGAGTCGCCTGTTGCCTGAGCAAACTGGCTCACGGCTTCAGACTTATTGAGCGACTTCATCTCGCTCGCATCAGGAACACGCAATACTTGCCCACGACGCAATCTGTTGATATTGCCATTGATAAATGCTTCAGGATTAGCGCGGTAGAGCGCCATCATACTTTGATGGACTGAAACACTGGAATCAGGACGTGCGCGCAACGCAATTTCCCACAAGGTATCGTTGTTGCGAACTTCATATTCATCGCCCTTTAGGCTCGGCTGGCGAACAGTCGGACGCGGTTCACTGGTAAATCCAGAGCTGGTGGCAGACTTAGGAGTCGATGTGGCTACACGTTGCGGCTGCGTTGTTCCGGTTACGGCACTTTGCACAGCTTGCGTAGGACGTTCATCATCAAAAGTGGGTAGATCCATTAACAGAGTATATTCGCGCAACAACCGACCAGCAGTCCAACGGGCTTCAATCAAAAAGTTCAAGTAGGGTTCACGTACGGGGCTACGCGAGGTGATAACTACTTTAGGGCCATCAGCTGCTTCAAGGTCTACCTGAAACTGGAATTCCGTGTAGAAGAACAAACGATCCACACCATTGCGCTCAAAATCAGCCGGGGATGCCAAAGCAACCAGAATCTGTTCCGCAGTAAGCTCGCGCGTATCAAGCAGCTTGACCTCGGCCTCCAGTGGCTGATTGAGCGTTGACTTGAGCTTAACCTCACCCAAACCCAAAGCACTGGCACAAGGCGACAGCACCACGGATATAAGACCACAGGCTAAAACCAACTGACGAAGACGCATAGCGCTATCCTTTTATTATTCCACGGCTGAACTAAACACGATTAGTCAGACATTTTAGTTGATTAACACAGCTTGATGAGCAAATTAAAAACTGTGCTGGTGAGGCATGAAACCTCGAATGAATCTTCAGTATCGTTCGTAAGTATTCATTATAAATAGGTTTTTATCAATACTCGGGGTATTGACAAAGGCCAAACAAAGCAGCTTTTTTGATAGTTTTCAGGAGTGATTTTACAAAAATGTGAAAAACGACTGACATTTAAATCCTTATTTACCCCCAAAGTGGTTATAAAAAGCAAAAACCCCAAGGGTGTTACCAACCTTGGGGTTTGCGTTTTACTGGAACAGATAAGCAGAAAAACGTTTATTTTGACTCTTTCAGGATGCGCAGCATACGGCGCAATGGCTCCGCTGCACCCCACAACAACTGATCCCCAATCACGAAAGCAGAGATGTATTCTGGCCCCATATTGAGCTTACGCACTCGACCCACACCAATTTTGAGACCACCGGTGATAGAGGCTGGGGTCAACTCTTGCTCGGTGATGCTGCGGTCGTTTGGTACAAATTTAACCCAATCATTGCCTGACTTGATGATGGATTCAATCTCTGCAAGTGGAAGATCTTTTTTGAGTTTAATCGTCAGCGCCAAACTGTGGCAGCGCATAGCACCAATGCGCACACACAAACCATCCACAGGGATAATGTCACTGTTGCCCAGAATCTTGTTAACCTCAGCCTGACCTTTCCACTCTTCTTTAGACTGACCGTTATCTAACTGCTTGTCGATCCAGGGGATCAGCCCGCCAGCCAGAGGAGCAGGAAAAAATTCACGCGGCACATCATTACGAATGGTGTTAGCCACTTTTCTGTCGATATCCAAAATCGCAGAAGCGGGCGTTGCCAACTCATCGGCCACAGCGTTGTGGATTACGCCCATTCCTTTCAACAACTCGCGCATGTGATTGGCACCACCACCGGAAGCAGCCTGGTAAGTCATAGAGCTAACCCAATCAACCAAACCGGCATGAAACAGACCACCCACACCCATTAACATGATGGAGTTAGTGCAATTACCACCAATGAAATTTTTAATGCCTTTCTTCAAAGCCGCGTCGATAACACCTTGGTTAACAGGGTCGAGAATAATAACGGCGTCGTTTTCCATACGCAGGCTCGAAGCAGCGTCGATCCAATAGCCATTCCAGCCGGAAGCACGCAGCTTCGGGAAAATCTCATTGGTGTAGTCACCGCCTTGGCAGGTAACAATCACATCCAGTTGTTTCAAATCATCAACTGAATAAGCATCTTTCAATACAGGCAAACCAGCAGCAACAGCGGGCGCAGCACCACCTACGTTAGAGGTGGTAAAAAATGCCGGCTCGATAGCAGCAAAATCGTTTTCTGCCTGCATACGCTCCATCAGCACAGAGCCAACCATACCGCGCCAACCTACAAAACCTACTTTCATCTCAGTCTCTCTTAATTCACAAGCTAATGATTAGGTCAGCGCTGCAACAACAGCATCGCCCATTTGCGAGGTAGATACTTTAGTCTTACCTTCCGTATAAATGTCTGCAGTGCGATAACCTTGGTCTAGCACCTTGCCGACAGCAACCTCGATTGCATCAGCAACCTGAGGATAACCGAGCGAATAACGCAGCATCATGGAGACCGACAAAATAGTCGCTAGCGGGTTCGCAATGCCCTGCCCTGCGATGTCCGGTGCGGAACCATGACAAGGCTCATACATACCGCGACCATCTTTATCCAGTGAAGCCGATGGCAGCATACCGATTGAACCAGTCAACATAGCAGCCGCATCGGACAAAATATCACCAAACATGTTACCCGTCACCAACACATCGAACTGTTTTGGCGCACGTACCAGCTGCATAGCCGCATTATCGACATACATGTGCGACAACTCTACATCCGGATACTCTTTATGCAGCGTGTCCATCACTTCGCGCCACAGCATAGTTGCCTCAAGCACATTCGCTTTATCGACCGAGCAAACTTTGCCGCTGCGCTTGCGCGCCATTTCAAACGCGGTACGGCCGATACGGATAATCTCGCTCTCGGAGTATTTGTAGGTGTTGTAACCTTCACGCTCACCGTTTTCCAATACGCGAATTCCGCGCGGCTCACCGAAGTAAATACCGCCCGCCAACTCGCGCACAATCAAAATATCCAGACCGGAAACCACTTCCGGTTTCAGTGAAGATGCATCAACCAATTGCGGATATAAGAGCGCAGGACGCAGATTGGCATACAAGCCCAATTGAGAACGGATTTTCAACAAACCTTTCTCTGGACGAATCGAACGGTCCAGCTTATCCCATTTAGGGCCACCGACTGCCCCCAACAAAATCGCATCAGCTTTGCGAGCTTTTTCAAGCGTCGAATCAGCAAGGGGCACGCCATGAACATCAATCGCGCAACCACCCATCAGTTCATTTTCGAATGTTAAACCCAAATCAAATTTGGCATTGATAACATCCATTACCTTGCGCGCTTCACGCACAATTTCCGGACCTATGCCGTCACCTTCCAGAATTAAAATATGTTTGCCCACGAGCACTCTCCAATTAAAAATTCTTATTTCACCACATCAAACAACCAAGGAGCTTCAACACGCTTTTTAGCTTCGTAAGCGCGAATGGCATCGGCATGTTCAAGAGTTAAACCGATATCATCGAAACCGTTCAATAAACAGTGCTTGCGGAAATTATCCACTTCAAACGGGAAACTTTCGCCACTTGGGGTTTTAACCACTTGCGCAGGTAAATCAATCGTTAGCTTATAGTTTTCGCAGGCATACATTTCTTTGAATAATTTATCAACGATTTCGTCACTTAATACGATTGGCAACAAGCCGTTTTTGAAGCAATTGTTATAAAAAATATCAGCAAAACTGGGCGCTATCACGCAGCGAAAGCCGTAATCGTCCAGCGCCCAAGGCGCATGTTCACGACTGGAACCACAGCCAAAATTTTCGCGCGACAACAATACAAGCGCCCCTTGATAGCGTGGAAAATTCAGCGGGAAT
>DQHS01000131.1:6333-15439 GCA_003524365.1 Cellvibrio sp.
GTGCGACTCCCCTGCCCCTGACGCCCTTCAAAGTTGCGATTGGAGGTTGATGCACAATGCTCTCCATTACCCAATTTATCCGCGTTCATCGCAAGGCACATTGAACAACCCGGTTCACGCCACTCCAAGCCAGCATCGATAAAAATTTTATCTAAGCCCTCAGCTTCGGCTTGTGCTTTTACTGCACCGGAACCAGGAACGACAATCGCTTCTTTTACTGATGACGCTTTAGTGCGACCTTTTACTACTTCGGCAGCGGCACGGATATCTTCAATACGAGAGTTAGTACAAGAACCGATAAATACGCGATCAACATAAATCGAGGTAATCGGTTGATTGGCTTGCAAACCCATATATTGCAATGCACGCAACATACCTTCGCGCTTGACCGGATCAGATTCTTGCGCAGGATCAGGCACTTTATCTTCAACAGAAACAACCATTTCAGGCGATGTACCCCAGCTCACTTGCGGTTTGATGTCAGACCCGTTGAGTTCGATAACTGCATCAAAGTGCGCGCCATCATCGCTGACATAATTCCGCCAGTCGGCAACTGCACGCTCCCACAAATCGCCTTTAGGTGCATAAGTTCTGCCGTTTACGTAATCGATAGTGGTTTGATCTACTGCCACCATACCGGCTCGGGCGCCCGCTTCAATCGCCATATTGCACACAGTCATGCGCCCTTCCATGCTCATATCACGAAAAACTTGGCCGCCAAACTCCATCGCATAGCCAGTACCACCGGCGGTGCCAATTTTGGCAATAATCGCCAACACCACATCTTTAGGTGTAACACCCAAACCGAGCTTGCCATCCACTTTGATAAGCATGTTCTTCATCTTTTTGGCGACCAAACATTGGGTCGCCATAACATGCTCCACTTCACTGGTGCCTATACCATGCGCCAAAGCACCCAAAGCGCCGTTCGTTGCAGTATGGGAATCCCCACAAACAACAGTCATTCCCGGTAAGCAGGCACCTGTTTCAGGTCCGACGACATGAACAATACCTTGACGATGATCATTGATCTTGAACTCGACGATTCCGAATTCGTCGCAGTTATCGTCAAGCGTTTGCACTTGAATCAAGGACACCGGATCTTCGATCCCCTTCACGCCATGAGCACGCTCTTTTTGTGTGGTCGGGACGTTATGGTCCGGTGTCGCCAGGATTGAATCCACGCGCCAAGGCTTGCGTCCAGCCAAACGCAGGCCGTCAAACGCCTGTGGCGAGGTAACTTCGTGAACGATATGACGGTCTATATAGATGAGCGCGGAGCCATCGTCGCTTTCGCGAACGAGGTGGGCATCCCAAAGCTTGTCGTAAAGCGTTTTAGCGGACATGGTGATTCTCCAAAGGATCGGCTTGCACGGTATTTTTCTTAGCGATCACGCTTGCTTCATGATCATTTAATAAACGCGATATTACGACCAGACAACCCATAAAACAAATTTATCTTTTTTATGTATTGCATTCCAAATTGGAATGAATTAAAAATAACGGAATGGATACACAACACTTACACGCATTTGTGGCGATCGCTGAACATGGTTCCTTTTCAGCTGCAGCAGAACGCCTACATCTTACCCAGCCCGCAATTAGTAAACGTATCGCCCTGTTGGAGGAACAGCTCAACGCATCGCTGTTTGATCGCATTGGGCGGCAAGTCGCCTTGACCCAAGCTGGACAACTGCTGTTAAGCAAGGCCAAATTAATTTTGGGAGAGGTAGCAGCGGCACAGCGCGCCATCGCCGATTTACAAGGTGATATCCAAGGTAAGCTGAGTATCGCCACCAGTCACCATGTAGGGCTACATTATTTGCCACCCTATTTGCGCGAGTTTTCAATCAAATATCCACAAGTGAAACTGGATTTACACTTTCTCGATTCGGAGCAGGCTTATCACGAGATACTCCAGGGTAGATTCGACATCGCCATTATCACGCTTGCACTTCAACAAGATACCCGCCTCCAGAGCGAAACTCTCTGGCATGACCAACTCCATTTCGTCGTCGCACCCACCCATGCACTTGCAACACAATCGAATCTTCAGCTGGCCGATTTAAGCCGCTACCCGACAATCATGCCGGACACCAACACTTATACGACGCAACTAATTAAAAATTTATTTGATCAACAACAATTACCACTTGATATCGGCATGGTGTCCAATCATCTCGACACGATTAAAATGCTGCTCAGCATTGGTCTTGGCTGGGGAGTCTTGCCACGACGCATTATTGATGATGATCTATGCATTTTAGATGTAATCCAGCCACCGATTATGCGCCCGCTAGGCTACATTCATCACAGCCAGCGCACCCTGACTAATGCTGCACGTGTCTTTTTGGATTTATTACAACAAAAAATAATCGAACCCTAACCACAACTGGCAACCAATCACAAACTTGTCACAGAGTTTTCATGGCTACTGATTTACACTACGCAATAAAATTTCAACTCAGATTTAAGGATACATTTATGAAACTATTTTCCACTTTTGCCAGGTTTTCACTTAGCTCCATAGCACTCACCGTAACATGCCACACGTATGCAGATACTGTATTCGGAGTTTACGCAGGGGCAGGAACATGGCAGAGCGAATACGCCGGTGATATAGGCAAACCTGCCACGTCAGCTAACGACTTAGGCATGGGCGATAACAACAATAATTTTTATTACATCGCCATAGAACACCCTGTTCCCTTTTTCCCCAACGTTAAGCTGCAACAGAACAATATTACCAGCAAACAGACCAGCATACTCGAGAACAACCTGAGTATTGGGAACATCACCTACCCAAGCGGCAGCACAGTCGCAACTGATTTTGATCTGAGCTACACCGATGCCGCTCTTTATTACGAACTGCTCGATAACTGGCTGACATTAGACGTGGGGGTTACCCTGAGAAAATATTCTGGCCACCTGCAAGCAGAAAGCGCAAGTCTGAGCGATAAAACAGATATTGATATCTCAGTTCCACTCGCTTATGGACACATGCAGTTCGATTTACCCCTGACCGGTTTCTTTGCAGGATTTGAAGGGAATTACATTAGTTATGATGGGAACGACTTGGCAGATTACAGCGCAAAAATCGGCTATTCCTTTGATTCAGCGCTAGATCTTGGAGTTGAAGTTGGGTATCGCGCAATGACTGTCAATATTGACGATGACGATGCACAAACAAATTTAGATATAAAAGGCCCCTATGCGGCTGCGATTTTTCATTTTTAATTATTGATTACGATAAGCCTCAGTGCCGTGAGGCTTATCGTCATTTCAAACCATTAAAAAGCACCTAACTTAAAGTACAAATTATAATCACCACTAAATGTAAAACCATAGCCTAAATACACAGGCCCTAATGGTGTCTCACCACCTATGTATATCACGCCGGAATCAAGCATGTCCGCCTCATTAGTCATGGTATAAATAGTTTTTAGCTTTGCAGCTTCCACAGCCAAGCCCATGCGCAAATCACCATTTAAACCCAGTGGCATTCGTCCAATAATCCGCTCTGCACGCAGGTGGGAATAAAATGCGTCGTCACCAATAATTTGATTGCTGGCATAGCCAGACAAATTTAAAAACCCGCCCAGCATAACGGCATCATAAAACGGCAAATCGCCTGACAATGAAGAAACATAGAGGGTGCGCACTGCAAAAATGAAATCATTCAGCTTATAAGCACTCCCCAAATCAACAGAAAGCTTTTGGTAACTCTCTTTGTGTGAATCAAAAAAAGTGATGTCGCCGCGCCAACCATGGGAAGGAAAATATATACGATTGCGTCGATCAAGGTTTAACGAGAACAAGGCTCCGCCGTATTGTTCATCCACATCAGGCAATGCAACTGCACTTACGTCAGCAGCCCCCTTAATACGATATTCACGCCACCCAATTGCTGTCTGCCCATAGACATCCAAATTNNCTCAAGAGCTGATTCATTACCCACATCCACAGCCGCAAAAAACTCTCCCCCGTAAGTATTCACCCAGGTATTGCGATAGGCACTGCGCAACGTAAAGTTAGAGCCTTGGTGATATTCGTTATCGATAGAAAACCCAAATGTCAGGTAATCAGAACTCCAGTTTTTTTCTCTGGCCGTAATCTCAAGAACATTTTTGCCCTCTTGATGAGTTACACGATAATCCACCCCGTCGTAAAAGCCATCGCCATAGACACGCACTAAATCCTGATCCAATTGAGCGCGATTAAGCAAGTACCCCTCTTGCTGATGAATTTGTCGCTCAACATACTCAGGGTGAACACGCTGAAGTGGCGCAATAACAATTTGATCGATATAAATTTCTCTTTTACGCGTATCGGTATTTCTATGCCTCCATGCATGATAGGTTTTTTCATCAACTGACAAGGTCCGCAATACCGACAATTGCCGCTCCGCAGCAACCCTGCCTATATCAGCAGCTTGATCATAGCGGGCGAAATCAGACGCTTTAATATCACCCAACTCAGGAGCGATATAGATATCACTACCCGTCAAACTCGCGAGCGAGCGCTCAACATTTTGTTTAGTTAAAATACCAATCATTTGTGCAGTTACACTCAAGAGTGAGCCAACACTTTCAGGAGGCTTTAACGGTGAGCCAACATTGACGGCGATAACCCTATCCGCTTTACACAAATCGCGCGCCACCTCGATAGGCAGGTTATCCACCAAGCCACCATCAACCAATTTACGGTTTTGATGTTCCACTGGCGCCATTAACCCAGGCACAGACATGCTTGCGCGCATCGCCTGCGTCAAACTGCCGTTGCGAAAAACAACACGCTCCCCAGTACCTATATCGGTTGCCACTATCGCCAGTGGCAAGGTCAGCTCCTGAATTTCCCGCTCACCGAGATCTGCATCCACCAACTGATTAAAAAATAATTTTATTTTTTCACCTGCGACTACGCCCGGCTGGATTTGCATCCCACGCTTGGTTAAACCCAGCTCGGTACCTGCAAGATAGCGTCTGCTCACTTTTTTCTTGCGGTAACTTAACTGGGAATAATCCGCCACATCGAGAAACATGTCCGTCCAATCTGCCGTTGCAAGCTTGTCACGCATGGACTGGGGCGACAGCCCTGCCGCATAAGAACCAGCAACCAAACCACCCATACTGGTGCCCACCACACAATCGACCGGAATGCGCTCACGCTCAAGAACCTCCAACACACCGATATGCGCAGCGCCACGTGCACCACCTCCACCCAATACCAAAGCGGTCCGCTGGGTTTCTGTGGCCCATGCGGTCATAGGTAATAGCGCTATCAGTAAAATTACAACGAGAGAATTATTCATTTGCCCGAAGCCATCCCTTCATCTCTAAAAACAGAATTAGAAGAACCATAGCAACCATTAGGCTTATTGCCTACATTGCACCGATGGCAAGATGATCGCTTTTCAACCTAAAACAAGGTCTTATGGCCAACACAATGAACAATAGATGACAAATTTGGAGGATGAATATTCTAAAAAAACAGAATTTTTAAGGATTAATAAAAGACTAATCATCAGTTTTCCAGACCAAACAAACCATTTGTCTCGCAAAACCCTCAAAAATAGAAAAATTGTCTTTATTTAGCGCAGCAATTAATAAACCATCCCACTTTTTCAAAATTTTTAGGTAGAATGGCCCACGAATTGATACTTTTAGGAAATGACATCATGACCAGTACCCAAGTCGATGACCTGAATGTGGTCTCGCAAGAACTGCTGATTTCCCCAGCAGAACTCAAGAAAAAAATCCCGCTGACTGACAAGGCACGCGACGTTGTAACTCAGGGTCGCGAAGTAGTGCGCAATATCTTGGACCGCAAAGATCATCGGATTTTTGTGGTGATAGGCCCCTGCTCCATCCANNGTGGGCTGGAAAGGTTTAATCAACGATCCTTATCTTGATGACTCTTTCAAAATTGAAGAAGGCTTGCATATCGGTCGCCAGCTGTTGTTAGACATATCGGAAATGGGCCTACCTGCAGCTACCGAAGCACTTGACCCGATATCACCACAGTATTTGCATGATTTGATTAGCTGGTCAGCTATTGGCGCTCGCACTACTGAGTCGCAAACACATCGTGAGATGGCGAGCGGATTGTCTTCGGCGGTAGGATTCAAAAATGGTACTGATGGTGGCCTGACTGTCGCGATCAATGCATTGCAGTCTGTTTCCAAACCACACCGTTTTCTTGGTATCAATACTGAAGGCCAGGTGGCAATCATCCATACGCGTGGCAATGGTTACGGTCATGTGGTATTGCGCGGCGGCAATGGCAAGCCTAACTACGACTCAGTTAGTGTTGCCCTCTGTGAACAAGAGCTGGCTAAAGCTAAAGTCGTTCCCAATATTATGGTGGATTGCAGCCATGCAAATTCCAATAAAAATCACGAGTTACAAACGCTGGTGATGGAAAATGTGGCCAACCAAATTGTGGAAGGAAACCAATCTATTATCGGGTTGATGGTAGAAAGCAATATAGGCGCGGGCAGCCAAAGCATTCCCGTCAACCTTTGCGATTTGAAATACGGCGTGTCGATTACAGATGCTTGTATAGATTGGGAAACAACGGAAAAAACCCTGCGTCAAATGCGCGACACGATCAAGGAAACATTGACTAACAGAGCCAAATCTTGATTTGTAATTTAAGTATCAGCTACAACCAGTTGAATTAAATCTAAAAAGCGGCCCAAGGCCGCTTTTTTTTATGCTCACTTTCAGAGCCAACTCGCGCACAGATTGTTAAATTTATCGACATTTACTAGGCCCCACCTATGGTCTTTTGGAACCTCGACTGTTAAATTCTGTTAATTCAGGAAAGCCAGTTGCCGGACGCAAGAATAATAATCTTCCTTCACCCGCGGAGCACAGCATGGCACTCAGTCAACCAACTCATCAATCCTCATCGCGACCGCAGAGTTCTCATGGTTTTGCAGTGGCCGAGGCAGTCCAGCGCGGGGAACTTGTACTGAGCCTAAGTACGATGTTGGGCTGCGACTATATATTCGTAAGTCACAAAGGCGCTCACGAACTTCTGGAAAGCCAGCGCTTGGCAACCACTATCAGAGAGCTGCTCGATATACTGGAGACATCACCTCATCAAAGTATGGTGGTAAGTGCCGATGAAAACACCAATGGCAACCTCGCCTTTACCCGCTACGATTACAAGTGGGAGAACCGGCAAGTCTCGCAGGTAATAGCAACACGAGTAACGCATAGCTGACCAAACAGATTTTATGCATATGATGTTTGATTGCAGCACGACCTGCTAATCTCCCAATCAGCAGATAAAATCTCCCTGAAAGCCGCAACTAACCTTGCGGCTTTTTGTTTGGAAAAACCATTTTATTCCTGAACGGCAAACTGACAGAGCTGTGCTACTTTTAGTCTACAAACCCAATAAACCGCCCTGATTGAGTAGAGTTTATGCATCTCAAAACCAACCTGACAAAAATCCTGCACTACGGAATCCTTACATTAGCGGTTTTCGTGACGCCACTTGTAACAGCAGAAACCAAAACAGTCGTCACCAATATGAAGTCCAATGTGCAAACGGATTATATGAATGGCCTGCTTAAATTAGCGCTCTCCTATTCAGACAATAAGTACATTTTCTCAACAACAACCGAGGTCTATTCGCGTCCGCGCGTGGTGGAATCAGTCAAATCCGGTGTTATTTCTGTGATGTGGGGGGGAACATCGGAAGAGATGGAGCGCGACTTTATCCCTATCAGAATTGATGCCTATCGCGGACTGATGAATCACCGACTGTTTTTTATTCGTCAGGGTGATCAGGCTCGCTTTGACAATATCAAAACCCTTGAGGACCTTAAAAAAATCCGTCTTGGACAAGGGCGCAGCTGGCAAGATGCCTCTATTTTGGAAAGTGCGGGACTCAACGTAATAAAAACCACCAAGAAACCGAGTCTGTACCATATGCTGGATGGCGGGCGATTTGATGCATTTCCGCGCGGTGCCAATGAAGTCTGGACCGAGCTATCCGCCTTCCCCGATCTAAAACTCACCGTAGAGAAAAATCTCGTGTTGATTTACCCCCTGCCGACTTACTTTTTTGTAACCGACAAAGATCCACAACTCGCCAAAGATATTGAATTTGGACTGGAATCGGCTATCAAGGATGGAGCATTTAACAAGTACTTTTATGGCAGCCCCGAAGTTCAAGAGGCATTGGAAAAAGCCGATTTGAGCAACCGCCGCGCCATCCGGATCAACAACCCCTATTTGCCGAAGGCGACGCCTCTGGATCGCAAAGAGTTATGGCTGGACTTGATGGGAACCGGCCCCGTGGTCGGTTCGACCGATGCTGTCGATAACACTTCATTACCCACCCCCTAATGGCGAAGAGGAAACTTTTTGCAAAAAGTAGAATCACAATCACCAATACCCAAGTTAAAGCCAGCAACAGTGCTGGCTTACATCTGCCTTTAACAGCGTAATTCCGCTATAGTAGCCATCACTAAAACCCAATCCAGGTCGTGCCGTTTTGCCGTGACCAAGTTGATTAAAACTGCATGTATTAGCGCGTCAGATGTGCGCGCTGACTTTTTGAGACACACTTTATGCAAATTGTTGTTGTGAGATCGCTAAAATTTACGCTGTTTAGCCTTATTGTCAGCCTGTCTTCACTAAGCTTCGCCGACAAAATTGACGTTCTCAAACCCACTCCTGAGCAAAGCAAAGCAGCAATTGATCTAGTGCAAAAGTTGGATAGCGAGCACTATCGCGACCAGGAATTTAACGATGCTCTGTCCTCGCGCTATTTCGATGAGTACTTAAAATCGCTCGACAGCGCCAAAAATTTCTTTATCCAGTCAGATATTGCGGAATTCGAAAAATATCGTAAAACGTTTGATGACGACTATAAAAAAGGCAAACTCGATAGTAGCTTTGTAATTTTCAATCGCTTCAACGAGCGCATGATTGACCGCCTCGAAAAAGTGGTAAAAACCTTGGACGATCCGAAAACAAAATTCGATTTCGATGACGAGGAGTCCATCGTACTTGATCGCGAAAAAGCGCCCTGGCCTGCCAATCAAGCTGAAGCCGATAAACTCTGGCAGCAATACCTCAAATCCAAC
>DQHS01000125.1 GCA_003524365.1 Cellvibrio sp.
AGCGCCTGGGAATAGGCTTGCGGATTCATCGCCAATTGGCAGGATTCGCACGAACAACCTTTGGTGTGGGTTAAAGACACTTCACTATCGTAGGCATCACTCAAACTTTTATTGCGCATAACGCCCCCTTTTTAGGCACAGGGCACCAGTAAATGGCGCAGCTGTGTAATGGTTTGAAAAATGAGTTGTTGAATTTTGTTGTACAAGATCAGTCATTGCGATCCTTGTGCCAATAATGCAAAAAATCACAATCCGCTGATTTCATTCAATTTTTTATTTTCTTCATCGGCTTATGCCAACACGAAATTTCGTGATCAACGAAATTTCGTTGAGATTGGCACGATTTTTCGTTGTGGAAGCTGTGGGTAACTGATTGAGGAAACTTGCGTGAACCAAATAATTGCAGCGCCGTGCCATACAGATCATCAACACTCTGCTATCCCCGCTATCAGCCAGGTATTTCAGGAGTTCGCGCAACAAAACCAACTTTTATTAAATGCGGCCGGTGAAGGGATTTATGGTGTCGATGCAGAAGGACGCGCAACCTTCGTCAACCCGGCTGCCGAGCGAATTTTGGGATGGAAGGCCGATGAGTTGCTCGGCAAAAATATTCATCTGGCGATTCACCACAGCCACACCGATGGTTCAGATTATTGTGTGCAGGACTGCCCGATTTTTGCCGCGTTTCGCGACGGCACTGTGCGACGCGTAGATGATGAAGTCTTCTGGTGCTGCGATGGTCACGCTGTACCGGTGGAATACACCAGCACACCGGTTTACGATCAAGACAAGCTGATGGGCGCAGTAGTTATTTTTCGCGATGTGTCCGAGCGAAAAAGTGCTGAGGCCAGATTACATTCCACTATGGAAGAACTGCGCGATGCGTTAGAGCAGGTTAAACAATTGACCCACAAACTTGAATTGGAAAATGCCTATTTACAGCAGGAGATCAGTGAGGGATTTAATTCCCATCATATTGTGGGCAATAGCGCGGTAATGCAGCAGATCAACTATCAAATCCGATTAGTTGCACCAACAATCGCAACCGTATTAATTACCGGTGAGTCCGGCACCGGTAAGGAATTAATTGCGCGGGCGATTCATCGCGCGAGCGAACGCAATCAACGCCCATTAATTCGGGTTAACTGTGCCGCTATTCCACCGGAGTTATTTGAGAGTGAATTTTTTGGCCATGTGCGCGGCGCATTTTCCGGTGCAGTCAATGCGCGCCTGGGGCGTTTTGAAGTAGCGGATGGTGGCACTTTATTTTTGGATGAAATCGGAGAATTACCTATAGCGCTTCAGGGAAAATTATTGCGCGTATTGCAAGATGGAGAATTTGAACGTGTGGGTGAATCCATCACCCGTAAAGTCGATGTGCGGGTAATTGCCGCTACCAATCGCAATTTAAAAAATTTGGTTGATCAAGGCCTCTTCCGCGAGGATTTGTATTTTCGCTTGAATGTATTTCCCATTCGCTCGGCGCCCTTACGCGAGCGCTTGGAGGATATCCCTCTGCTGGTTACACATTTTTTAAAAGCGACTTGCCAACGCTTTCATAAACCGGAATTAAAAGTATCACTCGGCCAAATTCAGCGCCTGCAGGAATACCCTTGGCCGGGCAATATTCGCGAGTTGGAAAATCGCATCGAACGACAAGTGATTTTAAGCCTTGGCGATAAATTGGTATTGGACGATTTGCCACTAGCGTCTACCGCAGCGGTGAAACAACGACCACAGGAAACAGAATGTCTTACAGAAGAAAATGTTAAACACCTGCACTATCAAGCGACGCTGGATGCACTGCGTAAGACTGGCGGAAAGATTTACGGTGCTGAAGGTGCTGCTAGTATTCTTGGCATTAAGCCCACTACTCTCGCCTCGCGGTTAAAAAAATGGGGGCTGGATAAACGATCACTTGTGATTTAACTCTTTTTCTTATCATGTACTTTTTACATACCTATTCATTTTCTGAATACGTATGCAATTCATTGTTTTGTCATAGCTTCAACCCCTAGGTTTAAACCGATTTATAGGACATGCACTGTCCTTATCGATAACAACAAAAGTATTAATGTATCTGCTTGCTGTTTAAGCCTTTCCCCTTAGTCGTATTTGCGACCTTTAATTCCCTGCGCGATTTTGTCGCCGCAGGAACAGTGTGTATCTCAACAATAACGTCACACAATAATTAATAACCCTGACTTGAGGACATTATGAATCTATCTATCAAGCTGATAGCGGCTGGCTCGCTGCTGTTCGGCAATCTTTGCTATGCCGATTGGTATTTTCGCGGCACACCTAACAACTGGTCTACGACTGCACTGACATCCGTCAACAGTACAGAGTTTTCCACCTGCCAAACCTTTGGTACGGCCGGTACCAATCCGGGTTTTAAAATTGATCGCACCGAGAACTGTAGTGAAAGTTATCCCGCTAACGACTACACAGTTACTGCTAATCAGTCTTACAAAATTACATTTAATTTCAGCAACAAAAATACCGCACTCCAATCCGTTACCAGTTGCGACACTGTTGGCTTTAGCAAAAATTTTTCCGCTTTGAATTTTCGCGGTACAGCCAATGGATGGGCGACAACACCGATGAGGTTGGTGGCCAATAATATATGGTCAACACAAATTGTATTGGATGGTCAAACCAATACTATCGATCTGGCCACTGGGTGCCAGAATGTAAAAGACTATCTCAATGGTGCGATGAAAATGTATCTGGATATGGGCGTGGATGCCATTCGCCTGGACACTGTGAAACATATCGAACGCAACGAGTTGCTTAGTTACGTCAACACCTGGAAGGCACATAAACCCGGGCTGTTTGTATTCGCTGAGAATCTGTTAAAAGGTACCGGTTTCGGCTCGGAGATCGCCAACGATAATGCCTCTGCCGTTATCCACCCTTGGTGGTATACGCGCACCACCAACAATCCGGCTGACCCCGCCCGCGCCGGTGGCGACTCCGGCTTCTCGGTGCTGGATTTCTCGGTCTTCTCCACCTTCCGTGATAACGTCACCAACGGCATTCTCAGTTTTTCGGTAGCGAGTTATTCGGCGGGAATCTATGTGTTAAATGGGCCAGGTAAAATTGGCACTAATGGAATGTTCTTGCGTTAAAAAGGCGGGTATTACCCATTTCAGTCAACATAAAGGGGCTTGTTAGCCCCTTTATTATTGATCAATTATTTTGCCGCTTTACGATCACGTCGATCATTTTTACGCCGTTCCTGAGGTACATCCTGAGGAATACCTTCACGGTATTGGCGTCGATCATGGTGCTGACGCTCTTCGAGTGCATCCTCAATTTGGGTCAATAAAACCTTGGGCGTTTTCTTGTCGCTTGTCATTAAAGTCATCTCGCTACGCAAGTTAATCTTATTCAAATCAATCACTACGGCCTGAGTATAGACCAGCAAAAATCGAAAATTTGTGAATTTGACGACATTTATTATTTCATTTTGGAATATAAAAAGCCGAATTCGCAGGAATTCGGCTTTCTTTTCTATAGTTTAAACCAAACTATTATTATTAAATTTTTAATAGTTTTTATATATCAAGGTTAGCCACTGCAAGGGCATTAGTCTCGATGAACTCACGACGCGGTTCCACGTTATCACCCATGAGGCAGGTAAAGATCTGGTCGGCGGCAATGGCATCCTGAATCGTCACACGCAACATACGACGGGTTTCCGGGTTCATGGTGGTATCCCACAATTGCTCCGGGTTCATCTCGCCCAGACCTTTATAGCGTTGGA
>DQHS01000134.1 GCA_003524365.1 Cellvibrio sp.
AGCGGAATATCACCGTCACCGCCCGCGTAGGTGCTGAAGGCGATGCGCAAGCCATAGTGCGGGCGATGAATGACCAGTTTTATCTGGAGTGGCAGCGGCAGTATTCCGGGTTTAGTTTGCAACCCGACGGCAATATGCGCGATCAGGCGGATTTCCAAAAATCCCTGCTCGCCAATTTTTTGCTGGCGCTGTTAGTTATCTACATGATGATGGCGGTTAACTTCCGCTCCTACAGCCAGCCGCTGATTGTGCTCACAGCGGTGCCCTTTGGTTTTATGGGCGCAGTGATTGGGCATTTGGTGATGGATCGCGAAATCAGCATGCTTTCCATGCTCGGGTTTATCGCCTGTGCGGGTGTGGTGGTGAATGATAATTTGGTGCTGCTGGATCGCATTAATCAATTGCGCGCGCAGGGATTGGAAATTTACGACGCCGTTGTCCAAGCCGGGCGCGACCGCTTCCGCGCGATCTTGCTTACCTCGCTCACCACCTTTGTCGGCCTTATGCCGATTATGGCGGAGCAGAGTGTGCAAGCGCGCTTTCTGATTCCGATGGTGATTTCACTCGCCTTTGGTGTGCTCTTTGCCACCTTGGTCACTTTGATTTTGGTGCCCTGCTTGAATGTGTTGGTGGCTGATATTGGCCAGCGCCTGCGCAGCTTGCGCGGGCCAGCGCCGGATTCATATGACGTGCAATTAGCAGAAACGAAAAGCGACTCCGATTTCAAATAAGATTTCATCAACAAAGTGTTAATTAGTGTTCATGGTCGTCAATTTTTCAATGCCCCTCCTCTGGCTCGCCTATAATTCGGGGCGATTATAAGTTCGTCCTGAATTACTAATAGACATAAATAGCTGTGAGCAGACCATGAAAAAACGCCCGCTTGGAATTCCTTTATCTCATTACGCACTTGTTCCCTTCGTTAGCTCGCTCGTATTGATCGCCGGTTGCAGCCCCGAGCAATCTGCCACGCCCAAGCCCGTCAGCGAAGCACAAGCCAGTGCCGCAGCGAGCAGTGTTGCACTCGACATCACGCGCATCTCGCCCGAGGAAGCCAAACAAACGGCGCAGACGATTGAGCAGCAAGTGCCAATGACCCTGGCTGATGGCATTACCCGTGAATTATGGGCGTCAGAAAAATTATTGGGCGATACCGTAGCCATCCATGTAGATGACAAAGGGCGGATTTGGGCGGGCATCACCCAGCGCAGTAACAATTCCGAATTTGATATTCGCAGTTATCCCGAGTGGGAGCATCCTTCCGTCGCGTTTACCACGGTGGAAGATCGCCGCGCATTTTTACACAGCGAGCTCGCACCGGAAAAAAGCGCACAAAACGAACGCATTCCCGATCGCAATAAAGATGGCAGCCACGATTGGCGCGATCTCGCCGTAGTAAAAGAAAAAGTGGTTCGCCTGGAAGATACCCAAGGCACCGGCAAAGCCGATTTTGCACAAACAGTGGTGGAAGATTTCAATACTGAAGTGACCGNNTTGGCGTTTGAAAGACACCGACGGCAATGGTGTTATGGATAGCAAAACGTCCCTTGCACATGGCTACGGTGTACATATTGGTTTTAGCGGCCACGGCCTTTCCGGTGCATTGCTCGGCCCCGATGGCAAAATGTATTNNACCAGCGTGACCGACAGCACCGGCAAAAAATGGCACTACCCGAATCAGGGTGTGATTGTGCGCAGTGAAGTCGATGGTAGTAACTTTGAAGTATTTGCCGCAGGCCTGCGCAATATTTATGAATTTTCGTTTGATAAATACGGCAACTTTATCAGCGTTGATAACGACGGCGATCACGTTGGCGAATACGAACGCGTCGTACATTTAATTGAAGGTTCGGACACCGGTTGGCGAATTAATTGGCAGCTGGGGAAATACAAAGACCCCAAAAATAATCGTTATAAAGTCTGGATGGATGAAGAATATTACAAGCCGCAATTTAAAGGCCAGGCTGCGCACGTATTGCCACCGGTAGCGCCCTATCACGCTGGCCCGGCAGGCATGACCTACAACCCTGGCACCGCGTTTAATGATCAATGGCTAGACCATTTTTTTGTCGTGGAATTTGTTGGCTCTGCTACACGCGCCGGTGTCAACGCATTTACGCTTAAACCGAAAGGCGCAAGTTTCGAATTGGCGAGCGACAAAAATGTATTTCGCGGCGTGCTAGCCACCGGTTTGGATTTTGGCCCGGACGGCGCACTCTACATGAGTGACTGGATTGAAGGCTGGGGGTTAAAACAAAAAGGCCGCGTGTGGAAATTGGATACACCAGACACCGCAGGCAATGCAATCCGCACAGAAACCAAGGTCTTACTTGCCGCTGATTTGCGTAAAGAAACGACCGAAAGATTAGTCGAACTTCTAAGCCATGTTGATATGCGTGTCCGCCAAAAAGCGCAATTTACGCTGGTGGAAAATCAGCAATTAGAACCGCTGCAAAATGTCGCCATTTCATCCAGCAATCAATTTGCCCGTATTCACGCAATTTGGGGCTTGGGGCAAATCCTGCGCAAAAATGCCGACATCCATGTGATCTTGATGAATTTATTGCGCGACGCTGATGACGAGATCCGCGCACAAGCGGCGAAAGTATTAGGTGATGCCAATACCAAAGAAGCCACCGAAACATTGCTGCCATTACTAGCCGATAATAATCCACGCGTACAACTTTATGCAGCACAAGCCCTGGGGCGTATCGGCGCCGAATCTGCCATAGCGCCCTTGGTGGATATGCTCGAAAAAAATAATGAGCAGGATATTTACTTGCGTCACGCCGGTGCAATTGCTCTTGCGCGTATTGGCAATCAGGATGCACTGGGTAAGCTTGCAACACACCCCTCAGAAGCCGTACGGATTGCTGCGGTGGTTGCATTAAAAAAATTAGAGAGCCCTGCCCTCGCGTTATTTTTAAATGACCAAAGCGAATTTGTGGTGACCAATGCCGCCCGCGCTATTAACGATGATGCACTGGTTGTGGATGCACTGCCAGCGCTTGCTAAATTAATTGAGCAGCCGCGTTTTACCAATGAGCCTTTATTGCGCCGTGCGATTAATGCCAATGTGTACGCCAGTGATAATAGTGCCGACAATGCCAAGCGTTTGATTCAGTTTGCGCAGCAAAAAGCGATTGCGGGAGCACTGCGTGCCGAAGCGATTCAAGCAGTGGCAGTATGGTCTGGATCATCGGAGTATGACCGCGTAACGGGAATGCATCGCGGCCAGGTTGCGCGCCCGCAAGTGGAATCCATCGCCGCTTTCTCTGGCGGCTACAAAAATTTACTGGGCGATAAAGACAAAGAAGTGCGCGAAGCAACTGTAGCTGCACTGGGTGAATTACATATTACTGCGGCCAGGGATCAGCTGGTCAGTATGCTCAGTAAAGATGCATCCGCTGCAGTTCGTATCGCTGCGCTGCACACCCTCAAAAAATTCGACCTGAAAAATATTGGCGATTTGGTTTTCGTCGCACTGAAAGATAAAAACCAATCGGTCCGCATGGCAGCCTTGGCGCTAGTGCCGGAGTTAAATTTACCGGTAACGCAAGCGGTAGAAATGCACAGCATTCTGCTAAAAAATGGTACTACCGGTGAACAACAAGCCGCACTGCTGTCACTCGCCAATGTAAAAGCACCGGAAGCCGAAGCGGTATTCAGTGAACAAATGGCATTGTTGATAGAGGGAAAAATTGCACCGGAAGTGCAGCTGGAATTAATTACTGCGGTGGAAAAAATCGATACGCCGGAATTTAAACAATTGCTTGCGACTTACGAAGGTAAAAAAGATAAAAACAACCCGCTCGATGTTTATCGCGAAGCTATTTATGGTGGCGACGCAAAAGAAGGCGTTGCCCTGTTTCGCTATAGCAACACCACTCAATGTGTACGCTGTCATATGGTGGGCTCGCGCGGTAATAAGGTTGGCCCGGATTTAACCACCATCGCCACTCGCATCACGCCCGAACAAATGCTGGAAGCACTGATTGCTCCCGCTGCACGTATTGCCCCCGGTTTTGGTCGCGTTACAGTGGTGTTAAAAAATGGCGAGCGCATTGAGGGTTCGTTTGATGCTGAAACAAAAGCCGATGTAACCATTACGGCAAACGGTGCAGTCAAAACTATCGCGCGCGCAGAAATTGACAAACTCGAATTTGGTGGCATTTCACCTATGCCACCTATGGGTTTGGGCCTAACCAAAGCGGAACTGCGTGATTTGGTAGCTTATTTGGCGACTCTGAAAGAGGAAGTACACGAAGGGCACTAGTTAGGCGCCCAAGAAAAAGCCAGCTCTTTATGAGCTGGCTTTAACAAAGACAATTGACATTATTTTGAGCCTTGCATTACAGCAAAGTAAGAACTATTACGCTTGCTTTAAGTCATCCAACACATGATCAGCCGCTTGAAATGCCAAGGCAGCTAAGGTGAGTGTTGGATTGCCCGTTGCAACTGTTGGAAATACACCACTGCCCACTAAAAACAGATTGCTGTGATCCCATGATTGCTGGCGAGGATTCACCACCGACGTATCTTTGCAGTCCCCCATACGATAAGTTCCCACAATATGCCCGGCACCGTAAAACGTAAAATTGGTGCCCTGATATTCAAAATTATTGGCGGTTACTTTGCTCTGGTCACCATAAAATACCGGCGCTGGTGGTGCCTTGGTATATTCGCGCGCACCCAGTGCATCAAATAGTTTGGTGGAGATGTCCCTGGCAGAAACAAATGCATTACGCACATAGTCTTCCCGTACGCGATAGGTTAACTTGGGGCGAGGCAAACCCAAATTATCCGTCAGGGTTTCCGATAATTCGACACGATTTTCCGGATCAGGTAATTGTTCAATTAAATAACCCATACGAATTTGACGGGTATAAATTCCATTCAAGGTGTTTACCAAAGCCGCACCAAACAATTCGCTATTGGCTGGCATTGCGGGATCAAACCGTAAAGGAATACCCTGTTGATTTACCGAGTCACCATTGAGTTGTGAATTATTTTGGCCAAAAACAAAATCCCCCAATGTGGTGAATGGATCATTCGCGGCCCACTGCCAACCTTCATTACCAATTTCAATACGATAGGCCGCGCGCTCCTTGCGAAACTCACCATCGCGCAAACTTTCTATACCTGCAGTGGATAAGGGCCCGCGAAAACCATAGACAGGATCCTTCGCCAAACCCCACGCCAAATACATGATGTGATCCATTAAATTGCGGCCAACCTGATCGCTGTGATTAGCGACGCCTTTAAGGCAGGCTTTATTGCGTTTGGACATCAGCAACAATTTAGGTGTTTCAATCGCATGCGCCGCAAGCACATATTTTTTTGCTGTTGCGGTACCACCGCCCGTTGCTATACCGCCGTGAGTATCATAGGTCACGTAGTCAATACCAATAACCTCAGCAGTGTTTTCATCCACTTGAACATTGGTGGCAACATGACGATACCAAACATCCACATTACCCGTTTGTAAAGCGCGCGCCAGTGTCACAGTCGCATCGTATTTTGCTTGAATCGGGCAAATAGGAATGCAATTCGTATTACCAGCACATTGGCGCCGTTCACCTGGAAGCGAATTGCGCCCCTGTGGTGTTGGTGTAACAGACAATTTAATATTGTCGTACACCATATTGCTCACCGCTTGTTCGTATTGTTGATCCACTAATGATGGAACAATGCCAGGCATTGGGTAATCGTAATTAGGACCATAAATCCCATCGGGCGATACCTTAAACTCACGATAGAGTTGATCCATCGCCTCCTTATCACCCGCCACACCAATTTCATTCGTTGCCTGTTCATAGTAAGGAACCAGCGCCTGATAAAATTTCTTGCCACCGGGCCAATCAACACCCTGTTTATATTGGGTTTGCAATTCAAAATCATTGGGCAATAAATGCAAGCTGGTACCCAACCAGTGCCAGGTAGTGCCGCCCCCAATGCGCTCATAGGAACTGGCAAATGCAAATTTTGCATCGGGACTGTCGGGTTTTAAATTATCAGGTTGCGGCGTGTAATCGAAATAACATTGTTTTGGATTGCGCCAGGCGCCAATTTGCAACACCGTATAACGCGGTGCATTTTCTTTCGCGGGATCGGGCAATCCGAGTGGATTATCTGCTGTAGATTCCGACGGATTTTGCGTGGTTGGTGGATAAGGTGATTCAGGTGTTTTTGCATTGGCTTTAAAAAACGTTTCCATGTACCCGCTGCGATCAACCGGAACCTCCTGCCCTGCTTCGAGGATTAATACTTTTTTCCCCGCCTTGCCCAGTTGATAAGCCATGATTGAACCGGCAATACCTGAACCAACAATCACCACATCATAATGGGGTTGGGTGTTCATACAGCACCTCCTTGATTACCGGTATATGCAGATAGCGCAGCCGGCGGTTTTGCCCAATAGCCATAACGATAATTTGAATCGCCCATGGGATGTGCTTGCATAACTTGCCACACCAAACCAGTGGTATAACTTTTTGCCGAAATCATATCGCTAACCGTTGTCTCTGGATCAGTATCCGTGGCCGGAATAATTGTCGGCCAGGCCCCCGAATACCACATAAAAATTAATTTACGACAGGCCAAAACAAAATTAGCGCCGTTGTCAGGCGAAAGCATCTGTGTACCAATCTGTTGATCGGTTAATTGTTGCGATTTTAAGATCGAAAACTTTTGCAATATGTTAGCAACCAGAGTCGGATCTTTAGATTCTTCGGTAATTTTTTGCGTAAACACCGGCAAATATTCAGATTTAATATCCACAGGATCTAATGTGGGAGCAATAATACTGGTCGCAAAGCCAGTTAATACTGCACTCAAACCAATAAAATTATTCATAGTGTCGTTAGTCACACCAGTAGTGTCGGTCATGATGATGTCCTTTAAGAAATTATTGCGCGCGCTGCAGCAAATAAGTGAAATCAGCAAAATTGCCGTTAGTGGTTGCCGCATTGTTGTGACACGCCATACAGCTGCTCGATGTTTGTTTTACCGAACCCTGAATATAGGTTTCGAGCGTGGTATTTGCTAAAAACGAAGGCGCAGGTACACCGGTTGGATCGGTTGGACTGGTGGCATCGGTCGGCCACTGTGTACTGACCAATTCATAGTTCACCCACACCGAACCTGGCACCGCTGCTTCGAGTGCTTGGTGGTAACGCGTATTTAATTCCCTGGCATCGGCGGTAATAGGAATAACCCGCTCTACTTGTGTGGGTTTAGTATGCGGATTGGCAGGATTCCATGGCCGCGCAGGCGGCTCATTAACTTTGCAGTCAGTGCATTTTGAATCATAAAAATTGTAGGCCGACAATGATGCAGCCTCACCTTTAGTTGGCGCGTTGGCTACGTGCTCAAAGGTAGACCAAATCCACTGCGGTTCACTTGCGGTTTTGTGTGCTATGTGAAAACCAACCAAACCCACTTGCTCCAACGAGCAAGCCGCTTTCACACCCGGTTGCTCTTCAGGATTGTTGTAGACCAGTGCGTAGGTTGTGTAGTACTTCCTTGCATCAAATTTACCACCCATTTTTATCCAGGAGGCCTTCAGCATAATCGAACCTACCTGCCCGGTTTTACTATCGCTCGCCGTGAAATCCACATCGGCATTAAACTTTTTTTGCCCCTTTTTACTGTAGAGATTGTTATCCAAAATAAAATTGAACATGGTTTCATTGGTTAATATTTCATAGCGAGTATAAAGCCCGTTTTGATCAATCAATGGGCCCGTTTGAAAGGGTTCACCACTTTCATCCAACACATTGGGTGTCTTCCCCACTTGCGTTAAATATATAGCTCCTTTGGGAATTGTTTTTGGATCGATATTTTTACAGGCATCCGGCACTACATTATGCTGATTCCACGCCGGTGGTTTTGCACCATCTGGTAAAAAAATATCGCGGCTTTCTTTCCAATGTAACCACACCACGGGGCGGTTAATTTTCTGGCCTATTTTGAAGGTGGTATTGGGTGAACCATCTGCATTGGCAGGCCAATTAAGCGCAATAAAAGATTGCCAGGAAAAATCATCAAAATCATGCTGCAAACTTTCCAGTGAGAAGGGTGGGTTTGCAGTAATTTCTAATGGGATTACCGGGCTTAATATCGGTAGGGTTGTGGCGGATTTTGTAACCACTGGCTGTTCCGCTTGCGCGGCAGCACTCATGCAAAAAAACAGAGCGCTATAACTAAAGTACTTGATTAGCATCGAGTGAACTCTCCTTATTGATAGGTAATTTGGCTAACTCACCGCATGATAGGATTTTTATTTTTACTTTTCCCATCAATCCCTGCAGCAAAATTGCGCACCCAAAAAAATGCGCCTACACGGTGGAATCTAAAAATAGACTGCACCTGCCAAACTAACAATCAATAGGGAACTAAAACATTACACTGGATAACAAATGTGTCACTTAAATAGTGATGGGGGAGAATTGATGCGACGTTCCGTACAAAATACCGTCAAGCAGCATTTTTACGAAAGACGTAATACGGATAAGTGAAAGAGAATGAACTGGAAAAATGGTTTGGCGCAGAGTTTAGCAATCGTGCTGTTAACTGAATTAACAGCGCGACGCTACAATATGGTTACTGGTTGTACTCGCAAGCATCAGGTTTGTTTTTTACAAAATAGCTTTTATAGTTTTTCGCTTTTTTATCCATACAGCCTTCCAGATTTAACAGGCGTACTTTGCGGAAATCAGTCGGATGACTCTCAGCCTGCAATGCGATAAATCCACCGCCATTAGGTGTGCGGTCATCCCATTGCAAATCAGTGTATTCCAATACTTTTTTGCCGTTAATAAAGTGCTCAGCCTTTGCGCTGCCGTGAACGATTAATTCGGCTGTAACCCACTGATCACCGTGAAAAGTATCACTGTTCGAATTAATAATATGGTCTTCAGTAAATTTTCCGTTGAATACCACGTGTGTACCCGGCGTACAAAGGTTGCCGGTGGTACGTGGATCTTTGCCATTACCACCGAGGAACTGATACTCAATGCTGCCTGGAAAATCCTGCTCAACCGACATGGTCTTCGGGTCCTGGGTGTGATACATGATGCCGTTATTACGCAACGCCCATTCAGGGCCGCCCTTCACTTGCTCGCCTACAAAGCGATATTCCACCAGCATTTTGTAATGCGAAAATGGCCCGGCATTTGAAAAAATGTGGCCGAAGCGTGTATCAAAATCTTTGTACTCGTCATAGCGCGCCTGCATGATCCCGTCTTCAACGCGAAAGGTATTAAACGCATTTTCACCGAGTGGAAAGCCGCGAATTTTGATCGACCAATTGCTCAAGTCTTTGCCATTAAACAAATCGATCCATTCTTCCTGGTCGGGGTTCGATGCAGCGGGTGTTGGCGGTGTCGCTGTGCAGGCAACGGAGCTCAACAACAGCGAAGCAATAAGTAGATTACGGGGAAAACAGAGGTTAGCCATGGAGTAGTCATCCTGTTATTGGTATTTATCCGGTAAATCTAACCCAATTATCAGATAAATGGCAGTCCCTTTACAAAAACAAACCTGTGCCATGGCTGATGCCTACTGCATCCAACGTTCGATAAAAATCGACTCAGGATCATAGGTATCGCGCTGCTTTAAATAGCTGGCGACTATCTGGCGGCCGCGATTCGACATCCAACCTGTGCGAAGTAGCTGCCGCATATTTGTATCTTTTCTTTTTATCGTTTAACCAAACGGATTGCCCAAAAAGTGAACTTATTATGCAAATCTAATCTAGCGATTTAAGGGGAAATTGCGGCAGCTTTTGGTTACGCAGGCGATACTTGAATCGCACTGCGCAACAGTCAGGCAGTGCGGTTCTCACACGGAGATTTTAATTAACAAGGGGGTAGCAAGATGGATTTGGTAACGAAAGATATTGAGCTGATTCGCGAAGTAAGATGCTTATGTTTAAAACACGATTTTGACCAGGCGATTGACCTCGCCCGAAAAGTGGATGATCCCAACACCCGCGATACACTGATGTTTATCTGTCGCTCTTTCAAAACATCACAGATAAATATACGGGCAGCCTGACGCTGGTCTGCTGTTATTTTTCTCTTGATATGGCGAAAATATAAAGGCTCCCTGAGAAATCAGAGAGCCTTTGTTGATTTATTGCGGCTCGTAAACTTCATCACTCACTCTTGCCAGACGCACCATTACACCGCTGCGTACATGCTTTAATACCAATACCCCTTTGACATATTTGTAATCAAACGTTAGTTCAGAGTCTGTTAGATAAATTTGCTGATCATTGGCCTGATATTCCTCACTTTCAATACGCTCTTCTACTCCGCCAACGGTGCGAAAGGTAGCGAAGTCGCTGCTGGGAGAGAAGGTCAAAATATCGTTACGCTTTAAGGTAACATTCCCGCGCGTACTAATAATTTTCCATGTTCCCCACAGCTGCGCAGTGTTGGACTTTTGTTTAAGTTCCGACTCATGCCCTGCCAAAAATGCAAATCGCTCNNGGTAATGCCGGGTTGCGCATTTTCTCCAATAATCTGCTTAGCAGGCGATACGCAGCTTCTTGATCATTATTTAAATAGTGTTCAGATGTCGCGCGGTAGAGACTGGAGAACTCATCCACCAACACGTGCCCAAGTTGCATACCTTCACTTGGCGCTACCTTAGTACCTGCTACTGCAAGCGTATCTGTATGTGTAGAGTCATCCAGTGCCGACACGTAAGCAAGGCTGATGTTTGCTACCGGTAAATTTTCGTTGATCGCCCGGGCAGGCAGGTGACTGTCCTCCAAACGCTTCGCCAAGGTGAAAAAAATTGCACCGCCATTGGTGCTCAGAAATACGGTGGGAATAGTGACCGATACCGATTGAGTACCCTGCCACCCCAACATTTCACCGGGAATACCGTAAATGCCAGCAATCGCATAAAGTTCATTGGGTGTGATGGTGAGTACCAGATCATGGGCCAACTCACTCACCATAAAATCCAACTCGCGACCGAACAAGGTTTTTACATCATTTTTACTGGTGAGGAAAAAAAGATTGCCACCGCGCACACTGCTGATTTTAGTTGCCAAGTCAGCACCAAATTGTTCGCCAACCCCAATCGTTGTGAGCCCAATATTACTTTTTGACGCCGCGACTGCCATGCCCATAAAACTTTCCGGATCGGTATTGCCAACATTGGGGCGCTCGTCAGTGAATAACATTACGCGGGTATTGCCATCAAATGCTTTGCCTGTATTCGCGGCCGTTTCGTATCCCAAACGTAAACCGGCTTCCATTGCAGTTGAACCTTCTGAAACAATATTTTTGATTTGGCGCAGTATATTTTTCTTGTTCTTTTTCGTTACCAGCGTGGGCGTCAAATAAACAGACGTTGTATCGCCGTAGAGTACGATTGAAATTTGATCCTGATCATTTAATAAGTGGGTAAGCTCTGCAAGACTTTCGCGGACTAATTCAAGCGGTTCACCATCCATAGAACCGGATTTATCAACAACTGCAACAAGGTTAAGTGGTTTTCGTTTCCAGCTGGCAGCATCGAGGTTGGAACCAAACCCTAAACCGACCAATAAATTCGCTTGGGATTGCGCGATTAAAGAGGCCTTGGCCACTTCGGATGTAAGGCAAAATAGTTGTTTGCAGGGGCTGGCAGCAGGGAAAATAATATCGTGTTGGCTGAACAACCCTTCCGCAGTGATCGTTTCCGGATGCGGAATGCGGGCCTGTGCTACCTCACCGCGGAAGTAATCAATATCCTGTGCTCCACCTTGAGTAGCACGGACCCCGGACACGATAATCTCTTCAACATAAGCGTCATCATCCTCCTGTGCAAAAATAACGCTACACAATAATAAACCCAGCAACACACCGATCATTCGTTTCATTTGGCACTCCTTGAACATTGGTTATTGTTAACTCAGTAAAGACCTCTTGAGCGTCTTTTTCCATCCGTATCAGATTTATCAGGTATTAATTACTCCAGATGCCCCCATAAAGCGCATCGTAACTTTCTTCTTTTACAATCTCACAACCTACACTTTTCAGAAATATGGTTTGCCCTTGCGATAAATTCCGCCCAGCATGAACGTACCACGCTTTTTTGGCGCGCTCAGGAAAGGTTTTGAAATACTTCGCACGTTCGATCAGTAACCAGCGCAAGAAAATTTCCGAGGTATCCAACCCCAAGCCGATAAACAACAAGTCGTTATTAAAAATAATATGCAGCCAGGTATCACGGCCATTCCACCTACCTTGGTTAGATTCAGCAAATAAACGCCCTTCCCCACCTTTATGAATTAATGTGCGCGCCCGCTCAACCGAACCCATATAGTGGCTCAAGCCCAAACGAATGCTGCGCGAATAGCGTTTAATTCCGTTGATATGCCAGATACCAAATTCCCGTGCGGGATTTTGAATTTCTGCTGCGGAAAAATAACTCGCCCAAGGATAAAAGTCGGTAAAACGCACGGCATCGGTGTGATGTAATTGTAGCGCGGCGCAATCTGATAAGGTTTCATCAAAATTGGTAGTTAATACGGGCGCCGAATGGCGTTTTGCCCAGTCCATCATTGCATGATGGTGCGGCTTTGCATTCCAGCCAACTAGAAAATCGCAGAATTCTTTTTGCAGGTTTTTGGTTTTGGATGTGCTGCTTAAATCCAGCGCGTCATAAAATTCAGTGAGTGATATTCCGAGCGGAATATCTTTGGCTTCATCATCGGTGTGCTTGATCCATAAATCCAATAACATTGCGTCCCATGAGTTAAGACCGCTATCGTTGTTATAGCGATTGATACCGTTGCCTATGACTAATGCCAGCTGGTTGTGTTCGTTAATAATGGTTTTCAGATTCATATTGTCAAATAAACTATTTATGGATTTGGGTTCATTACACAGGGCAAATCCAGTACCACTTTAAATATTCGATATTAGTGGTACTGCGGCAATCAAATTTTTGATTAGTAACTCTGTCGTTTTTAATCTATCCAACGACATAAGCATCCATCGACACATTTCTTGTTCCACTGAGCGATGTTGTGCGCTCCCCCGCAATCATAATGCAACGTCTATCACATCTACTGACTTGAACGAAGTCAGTATCCCTAAAAACGTAAATTGGGAAGCTTGAAAAAAAACTTTAGTATTTACTTATGTAGAGAAAATTCATTTCGTTGCACAGATACATAAACTCTACCGGTACCCAGCTATGAAAAAGTTAGTGCTTGCGCTCTGCCTCGGCGGCGCATCATTCAGTCAATACAGCCTTGGCCAGGTAAATACACCTGCCACTATACAGGGGGAAGCCTATGCCTATATGAATGGTGTAGCGCTGGAAAATACCAGGGATATCGGCGGCGGCCAGAATGTCGGTTGGATCGATGCCAATGATTGGCTCTCCTATACCAACAGCCCAGTCAACATTACCACCACTGGTTATTACGCTATTGAATATCGCATAGCCAGCCTCTATGGCGGTGGCAGTCTCACTTTTGAAGAGGCAGGTGGATTCCCCAGTTATGGCCGTATCATAGTACCCCGCACCGACGGTTGGCAGAATTGGAGAACTATCAAACACGATGTGTATTTAAATGCGGGTACGCATCGATTTGGGATCAAAGCAAACACCGGTGGGTTCAATATCAACTGGTTCAGGATTGCGCCAGTGCAAAACTTGTCATCAAGCAGCCGCTCATCT
>DQHS01000212.1 GCA_003524365.1 Cellvibrio sp.
GTGAAGGTGGTCGCATCCAAACAAAATGTATCTATGCCGCTATCAATTTGTTTGGATGCGACCACCTTCACGCACAAGGGTGTGTTGTATTATTTGTGGGCGCAAAAAGATATGGCTATTCGCGGCAACTCCAATTTGTATATCGCCCCGATGAAAACACCCTGGCAATTAGCCGGTGCGCCGGTAATGCTGAGCAAGCCAGAATTTGAATGGGAAATTCGCGGCTTCTGGGTGAATGAAGGACCATCAATATTAAAACGCAACGGCAAAATTTTTATAAGCTACTCGGCGAGTGCAACCGATGAAAATTATGCGATGGGTTTATTGTGGGCAGATGAAGATGCGGATTTATTAGATCCTGCCAGCTGGATAAAATCCAAAGAACCTGTGCTTTGCTCCGATATCCCCAACAAAATTTTTGGCCCGGGTCACAACAGTTTCACTTATGGTGAAGATGGCGATACGGTGATGTTGGTGTATCACGCGCGCACTTATACGGAGATAGAAGGCGATCCGCTGTGGAACCCTGATCGCCACACCTTTGTAAAACCGCTGCGCTGGAATGATCAGGGCATGCCGGTATTTGGTAAACCGTCGATGATTGACTAGTCGTAGACGACTTGCGTTTATTCCTCGTTGTTGTGAAAAACCCGCCTTGTGCGGGTTTTTTAATGCCCTTCTTTCAAGTCCAGAGCAGCTGCTGAAATGGTTATCTGAGGCTTTACTTGCGGTTAATTGTATGACAATATTAATTTATAGTAATATTGTATGACATATAGTTCGCATGACTACTAGGCCCGGTGTGGTTTTTCCTCCTTGAATCCAAAGAGGTAACACTGGGAATTATAAATAAGTAATAACAAGTAATAACTACACGAGAGAAGGTGAAGACATGAAGCTAACAAGCCTTTCGCTTGTCATTGGCAGCCTGCTGTTATTAGGCGGTTGCGGTGGTGGCAGCGACAACAATTCCTCTACCAATACGGTTCCTGCATCCCCTGCGCCGGTTTATTCAAAGCCTACAGTGGCCAGTAATATTCCTCTCACACCTGAAGGTTCAGTCAATTGGCTGGATATAGGTGTGCACGACCCATCAGTAGTGAAAGCCGGTAGCGATTACTACATTTTTGGCTCCCATCTGGCGGCGGCCAAATCGACCGATTTGATTAATTGGGACTATGTCTCTGTACTCTCCGCCAACGATAAAGTGGATGAGAGCCCCCTGTTCAATACCTATTCATCTGAAATTTCCGAAGGTATTGCCTGGAGCGATGGATTCAAAGGCAACTGGGCGGCCGATGTGATTAAGGCTCCCAACGGTAAGTACTGGTTCTATTACAACCATTGCGCTCAGGTGGAGGCGGACAATGGCGGCTGCTGGAATCGCTCCTATTTGGGGTTAGCTGAAGCTGATTCGGTAGCAGGGCCTTATGTCGATAAGGGCGTATTTCTGCGCAGCGGCTATCGCAATGCGAGTGAGTTCACCACTTATCCTTTAGATAACGGCCAAACCAGCTGGAATGGCGCGGTTGATCCTAACGTGATCGACCCTGCCGCTTTCTATGACAAAGACAACACGTTGTGGATGGTATACGGCTCCTATTCCGGCGGTATTTTTATTCTGGAAATGGACGGCACCACCGGTAAACCCAAAGCTGGTCAAGGCTATGGCAAGCATTTGGTTGGTGGTGATTTCCGCGCCATCGAAGGTGCGTTTGTGATCTACAGCCCGGTAGCCGATTACTACTACCTGTTCTACTCAGTCGCTGGCTTTGACGTTAATGGCGGCTACTCCATTCGAATTGCGCGTTCCAAAACCCCCGCTGGCCCTTACCTTGATCCAGCCGGTGTGGATATCGCCACTGTTGGTGCTGGCTTGGAGGTTGGCGGCAAGTTGTTAGGTGGTTTTGAATTCACCCAAGCATTGGGTGAGGTGGGTGCTTCATGGGGTTATCAATCGCCGGGTCACAATTCGGCTTATTACGATGAAGCAACAAAACGTCACTTGTTGGTAACTCATACCCGCTTTCCAGCATCGGCTACTGCATACCCTGGCAATGCTGAAGCCCATGCCGTGCGTACCCATGAAATGTTTGTGAGCAAAGACGGCTGGTTGGTGGTGTCGCCCCAGCGCTATGTGCCGCTCAACGGTAATAATCTGGTTGATCTCGCGCAAGTACCCGGCCACTACAAATTTGTGAATCAGGGTAAAGCGGTAAATAAAACCGCGATTAAATCCGGCTATATCACTCTGCATGACAATCGCACTGTCACCGGCAGCGAAAAAGGTTCCTGGATGTCGCAGGGCGATGATTCGATCAAATTGGTATTGGATTCCGGCACCTACTTTGGTGTGATCAAATGGCAGTGGGATAACGGTGTTAATGAATTGGTTCCGGTATTTACCGCCATGGCGCGTGATGGTGCCTCGGTATTCGGTAGCCGCACCGATTCAATCGCTGGCACTACTACAGCGTTAAACACGGTAAAAGATGCACTGAATATCAAAACCGAATTGACCATTGCCGACGAAGGTTATTCGCTGCCAACCATCGGCAAAAGTGGCACAGAAATTAAGTGGGTCAGTAGCGATGATTACTATATAGATTCTGCCGGTAATGTATTTATTCCAACACCGGATCGCGGCGATAAAACCGTAACGCTCACGGCAAATTTGTCACTCGACGGCCAAACCGCATCAAAAACATTTTCGGTGCACTTAACCGCGCGCCCCGCGTTTAAAAATGCTGTTGCACATTACACTTTTGACAGGGCCTTGACCGCTGCCATCGGCAATTATGCAGTGGCAAAAACCACTGATAATAATTTGTTTAATGTCGATGCAACAGCGCCCAGTTTTACTGCAGGTTATCGCGGTCAGGCTTACGATTTTAATGGTGCTAATGGTGTGCGTTTGCCGGACGACATTATCAAGTCGAGTGAGTACACCGTATCTTTCTGGATGAAAGCGGCAAGCTTGACTACGCATACTCCAGCCTTTTTTATGGCTACCGATGTTGATCACTGGTCTAGCTATATTCCTGGCAATGCCTGGTTTACCACAGGCTCATTGATCTGGAGTAACTATATGGGGGATTGGAATCAAGTGGTGCACTCTGCAACTGCGCCGATCAACCAATGGCAACATGTGGCTATCACTTACGCCAACACCAGCATGAAGTTGTATATCGATGGTGCGCTTGCGGGTTCTATGCCGCGCGCGGATATTTTCAATGACGGCGGACTCTACGCACTGGGCGTTAACTTCGGTTGGGATCTGCCGTTTGTTGGTCAGATCGATGAGTTGATTGTGTACGACTACGCCTTGAGTAATTTGGATATCAACGGTGCGGCGCTGAACAATTTAACCAATCCTGCTGAATTCCCCGGGTTTGTAAAAGACGCGTTAGAACTGGGCGATATGTCAGCCGTGCGCGAAAACTTTAATCTGTTGCGTGTAGGGCCATTTGTGTCTGGCATCAGTTGGACCTCCAGCAATGAAACTTATTTGAAACCCACCAATGGCATTGCGGTAGTTAAACAGCCCACTGCTGATGAAGGCGATAAAACTGTCACCTTGACTGCGCACATTAATTATCAAGGTTTCACTGACACCAAAGATTTTACTGTCACTATTAAATCTTTAGCGCCAGCGGAATACAGTTTTGATGGCGACTTAAGCGCACTCAACGGCGTAGCCGCTGCAGGTACAGTCACTGGTAACCTTATGCACAACACTGGTGGTGCTGTCAGTTACGTGCAAGGTGTTAAAGGTTCGGCGGTCAATCTGGATGGCACTTCCGGTGTGCGTCTGCCCGATAATTTAATCACTACCGCTAGCTACAGTATTTCGCTCTGGTTGAAACCCACTGCATTTACCAATTACACCACGGCATTTTTTGGCGGTGCTAATGCCAATGCCTGGCTGAGTTTGGTTCCCTCCATGAACGGCACGGAAAAAACCCGCGTCTGGGCGAACGGCCCCGCGTTCTTCGACAACGCGGAATTAAGCAACCGTATTCCCGTCGGTCAATGGACGCACTTGGTAATCATGGTGGATGGCGACAATAACAACACCATCAAGATTTTTGTGAATGGTGCGCAGCAACTTGAGGCCACTGGCTTCCCGCGCGTGATGACAGTGGCGGGCGATACCAATGAATTTGCACTGGGTGTGAACTATTGGGATACCCCATTCAATGGCGCTATCGATGAACTCAAAGTGTTCACCGGCACCATCAGCAACGAACGCATTAACTCACTGTATCAAGAAGGTTCCACTGCCAATTAATCGCAGTAGCGAGGGAGGAAAATAATTCTCCCTCGCCATGAATACTTTTTGATGGAGTTAATGCAGAACACATTAACTCAAAATTTAATAAAAAATTTTGGAGTTTACTATGTATAAGAAAACCGCATTAGTCAGCGCTGTGCTCGCTGCAATGATGGCGCAAATCGCCAGCGCACAAGACGCGCAAGTAGAACAAAATGAACAAGTAGAAGAAGTTATTGTGCAGGGTATTCGCAGTAGTTTAACCAAAGCATTGGATATCAAACGCAACAGCACCCAAATTGTCGATTCCATTGTGGCCGAAGATATCGGCAAGTTTCCCGATAACAATGTGGTTGAAGCATTGCAGCGCATGACCGGTGTACAGGTGACTGGCCGTGGTGCCGGTGAGGTATCGGTAGTTTCTATTCGCGGTTTAACCGATGTACACACGACGGTGAATGGTCGCGATGTATTTACCGGCGCTGGTCGTGCGGTGGCATTGCAAGATATTCCGGCGAGCTTGTTATCCAATGTGATGGTGTATAAAACCCGTTCTGCCGCTCAGGTCGAACGCGGTATTGCCGGTTCGATTGATGTGAAAACCCATCGCCCGTTTGATTTTACCGATGCAAAAATTGTGGTAGCCGCACGCGGCATTTATTCTGACCAGCCCGATAAAATTGATCCGAATGTGAGTGCGTTATTTAGCAATCGCTGGGAACTGGAAAGCGGCGGTGAATTCGGCGCATTGGTAAACGTGTCTTTTGCCGAAACCAATTATCGCGATGACACTATGACGGCGGGTGCCGTGTTTCCATTTTTTAGTGCAAATCCACACCTGGATTATGCGCCTTACCAAATGATTCCCAACTCGCACAACAATACGCCGGTATGGCAAGCGGGTTTGGAAAACGGTATTCCATCTGCTGCGGGATCGACGCTCACAGTTGATGGTGCGCAGTACGATTATTTATTAATGCGCGATGCGGTGTTTGGTACATCCTACACCGGTAATCGCGAACGCCCGGCGGCCAGTGTTTCGTTGCAGTGGGCACCTAATGATGATCTGGAAATAACCGCAGAAGGTTTTTACACCGGTTATCGCAATACATCGCAAAATGCCATGTGGTTTACCAACACGCTGGAGCATCAAAACGGCAACATTGATATCCCACTCGTTTATGAAGGCACTTATGTTGTCAAAGAACATCAGGGTTATGCGAATGGTGGTTTCCAAAGTGGTGACTACGCAACCGGTAAAACTGACAGCTATTTATATGCGCTCGGCGCCAAGTGGACGCCCAGTGATAATGTGACAATTCATTCAGAGTTGGTATATCAAGACAGTAAATTTACCTCTGACTTTTTTGCTATGCGTTTTGCGCGCACGGCTTATGGTTTGGATGTGGATTACAACGATCGCGACGGTGTTCCCTCTGTAATGTTTAAAGATAATCCGGCGACCGCGCTGGATGAATCCGACATGGCGGCAGTGGGCAATTGGAATGCGTCGGGTATGTGGGACAACGGTGGCGGCAACCAGGGTGACTCCACCAGTTTTGTCGCCGATGTTGAATGGCAAGTGGATGGTCAATTTATCCAAACAGTAAAAGTAGGTGGCCGTCTTGAGCAACGTAACGCTGTTGATTTTGGGCGCGGACAAGAGTCCTGGAGTTACGCCGGGAGCGTGACCGACTTGATAGGTGATCTGGTTGCGGCTGGTGCATCCGGTGATGGCTCAGGTTTGATTTTTAGAGTAGATGATTATTTTGCCGGGCGCGCCAATACGTTCGACAGTTTTATTGCCGCCGATGGCAGTTATCTATTAGCCAATGCGGATGCAGTGCGCAGTGTATACGGCTTGGAAAAAGAAACCGTCAATAAAAACTTTGATGTTACCGAAGACGCTGCTGCGCTTTACGCAACGACGCAATTTAATCTGACGGATGCCTTAACCGGCGAGTTTGGTGTGCGTTACGTTAATTACGAACAGGACATGGAATTCTGGTCAGAGACGGGCACCAACACTAATATTTTCAATACCAACAGCGGTATGGGCAAAGCAGATAAGGTGTTGCCAAGCCTGGTGCTCAATTGGGATATCACAGACGATTTGGTGAGCCGTTTTGCTTATACCCAGACATTGCGTATGCCTAACTTCGGCGATTTAAATCCGCTGCAATATTTTCAAGACCCATTAACGTCTATCCCTTACGGTACAGGTAATGGTGGTAATCCGGATTTAAAACCAACGGAATCCACCAACTACGACTTGTCACTTGAGTGGTATTTTGCGGAAGGCAGCTCTTTGTACGGCACGTTGTTTAAACGTGAAATTGAAGGGCTGATTATTGGCGGTAAAAAAACCGTCAATCGCACAGGTAATGATGGCGTCACTCGCGATTATGTATTAACGACATTGGTCAATGCGGCTGATGGTGAATTGTCGGGTGTGGAAGTGGGTCTGGTTTACTTCCCGGATAATTTGCCTCCCGCGCTTGATGGTTTAGGTGTGCAAGCCAGTTTTACGCTATTGGACTCATCGCAAAAAACACCTGAATACAATTTGGCGGGCGATATTTCCGGCTACGTAGATTCAAAAATGTCGGGAGTATCGGATTCGTCTTACAGCGTTGTGTTGGCCTACGATAAAGACGTATTTGATGCGCGTTTATCTTACGTCTGGCGCGAGAAATTTTACTCCGGTAACGAAGCGGCAATCTTCGCCAATCCGATTCAATTCTGGAGTCGTCCAGAGCAAAGTCTGGATCTGCAGTTGAGTTACGATGTCACCGATAATTTTATGGTCACCTTTGACGCCACCAATTTGTTGGATGATGTCTACCAAAATTATTACGGTGAAGGTAATCAAGACCTATTCAACTTTGGTAGCGGTATCTACTCCAAAACCTTTGCCTTGGGAGCGCGTTACGCGTTCTAAGCAGCAAAATTGCAAGAAGGTGCGATGTTTGCGTTCTGCTTGATGCTCCACCAAAGCCCCGGCCTAACAGCCGGGGTTTTGCATTTGATGGGAGTAAAGCGGCAATCAGACAAAATAGGGTTGCGTTATTTGTATTATGATATATAATATTACAAATGGAGCGGTGAATTATTGCTGTCTCGCTTGTGTTTTGTATGGAGTTTTACCCGCTTTGTCGTTGGATGGTGTGCCGCTATTTAGTCACACCACTTTGTTCAGCCGCCACGGTTTTCTGTGGCGGCTTTTTTATGGGCGATTGAATTACCAAAAATAGCTATAAATCGCGATGGTTATACCCAGAATAATTCCGGTGTGGATGATGTCCCACTTGTCGATACCCGCGCGGATTTCGGCGCGCTGTGCTGCGCTGATCGAACCGTAGGTCAAGCCCTGGATTTGTTCATCACTTGCGGGTTTTGTGAACATGCTCACTGCAATCACCAATACACAAATCACCACAAACAAGAGCGAGCAGTAGTACAGCCAGTTCATAGCAACCAAACTGTAGAGCACGCCATCCGGGTCTAATTGATCTTTAAAAATGGTTAGTATCAAACGCAAAATCCCCAGAATAAAACCGCTCACCAAACCGATAAAACCGGCAGCGGGTGTAATGCGTTTGGAAAATACGCCGAGTAAAAATACCACCGCAATACCGGGCGCGATTAAGGCTTGCACCAGCTGCAAATATTCGTAAAGCACATCGGATACCATCTGCATCACCGGAATCCACACCACACCCAATATCACTACTACTATCGTCGCAGTGCGGCCCACACTGAGCAGTTTTGTTTCGCTGGCATCGGGTTTGAATTTTTTATAAAAATCGATGGTGAATAATGTTGCCGACGAATTAAACAGCGATGCGAGCGAACTCATTAGCGCAGCGAGTAAGCCTGCGATCACAATGCCTTTAATGCCAGAAGGCAATAATTCCGATACTAAAACCGCAAAGGCCTGATCGGCGCTGTCGATCTGGATTTTACCCTGTGAATGCAGTGCAAAGGCGATCATGCCTGGAAACAAAAAGATAAATACCGGCAGCAATTTTAAGTAGCCCGCGAAAATAGTGCCGCGTCGCGCCGCTTGAATACCTTTGGCAGACAGTACGCGCTGCACAATATATTGATCGGTACACCAATACCAAAAACCGATAATAAACGAACCAAAAATAACGCCCGGCCAAGGAAAGTTGGCGTCGCTCGCCGAGCGAATTAAATGCATGTTTTCGCCGTTAATACGTTCCAGTTCAGCAAAGCCGCCGACTTTTTCGAGGCCGACTACCAATATCACCAACGAGCCAATAATCAGTACCGGTGTTTGCAAAACAGAGGTCCACATAATTGCGCGCATGCCGCCGAGCACGGTGTAGATGCCAGTGACTATTACCAATCCCAATGCGGCAATCCAGAAAAAATCGATGCCCCAAAGTGAATCAATTCCCAGCACGGTTTTTAATACTATGCCGCCTGCATAGACGGTGACCGAAACTTTAGTCAGCACATAACTCACCAGCGAAATAAACGATAAAAAGGTGCGCGAGCGCGATGAGTAGCGGCGCTCCATATATTCGGGCATGGTGTACACCTTGCTGCTCCAATAGAAGGGCGCGAATACCCAGCCGAGCAACAAAATAATCCAGGATTGCAACTCCCAGTGCGCCATCGCCATACCCGATTGCATACCCGCTCCAGAGAGCCCCACCAAATGTTCTGAGCCGATATTGGAGGCAAAGATGGAGGAGCCAATCACCAGCCAACCGGCATTGCGCCCCGCGAGAAAATAGTCGGAGGTGTTCTTTTCTTTTTCAAACAGTGACCAGACCACCACGGCGACCAGCAGCAGCATAAAACCGGCCAGCACCACCCAGTCGAGGGAGGAGAAATTAATCATGGAAATACCTTTTTTATTATGGTGAAAGTGAGTTCAGGCGCTACACACGGGCTGATAATACTCAAATCAAGGTCTTATTGTAAGATAAAAAATGTGAAAAACCCTGCCAGGGCGCCACTGAAAACGAGCTTTAACCCGTTTTGACGCTAGCCGAAGCAAGCTCTATTTTTATATGGAAACTCATTTTTATCTGTTGACTGGATTATGGTGTGGGTCTAGTATTGAATTGTCTTACAATATGCATAATGAGTCGGCAATAAAGTTCTGGATGTTTGCCCCCTGAGGGCCATCTGCAATAGCCCTCCTTCTGGTGAGGCCTGGCCCAAGACAAGCTCATAAGACAAATAAAGCACCAATTAAATAATAACGATTGCCCCAGCGAACTGAATCGCGCCCAGGGTGCAATCAACACGGGAGATCATTCATGTTCCAGAAAAAAACACTTAGCTTGACTATCGCTATGATTGCCGCTTTAGGCTCTTCGGCTGTGGCTTTCGCTCAGGATGAAGATCAGATTGAAGAAGTTGTAGTGACGGGTATTCGCGGTAGTTTGGCGCAAGCACTTGATGTGAAGCGTAATAACACTCAAATCGTTGATGCGATTGTTGCCGAGGACATTGGAAAGTTCCCGGACAACAACGTAATTGAAGCAATGCAGCGTATTACCGGGGTGCAGGTAACTAACCGTGGCTCAGGTGAGGTTGCCGGTATTTCTATTCGCGGATTGACCGACATTAACACTACTGTAAATGGTCGCAATATTTTCACCGCATCAGGTTTGGCTGTTGCGCTGCAAGATATCCCTGCCAGCTTGATCAAGCAGGTAGATGTTTATAAAACTCGCTCTGCCTCTCAAATCGAAAATGGCATCGCTGGATCTGTTGATATTAAAACCCAACGCCCATTTGATTTTGACGGCAGTAAAGTGGTAGTCGCTGCGCGTGCAATTAATCAAGAACAAGCCGATGAAATCGATCCTAATATCAGCGCCTTGGCAAGTAATCGCTGGGATACTGGCTCAGGTGAATTTGGTGCATTGGTAAACCTTTCTTTTGCTGAGACCAACTATCGCGATCAAAGCGTGACCCCCGGTGCTATGGTGCCATTTGCGACTGATGATCCTGTTGCTCCATTCACTAATTACGAGCGTATTTTTCTCGGCAAAGGTGGTGTTGCAGAAAATCCCATCTGGACTCCAGGCTTATTAAATGGTTTGCCTAATACTCCAGGTTCGACCTTGGATATTAACGGCGAGCCGATGGAATACTTGCTGGGTCGCGATGCCATTTTCGCAAGCGACTTTACCGGTAAGCGTGAACGTACTGCGGCAAATGTCTCTTTCCAATTCGCACCTAACGATACCTCTGAATATTTATTTGAAGCCTTCTACAACGGCTATCGCAACGAATCTTTCAACTCATTGATGTTTTCGTTTGCTGACTGGTGGGGCGAGTACGCGAATAATCCTGCTGCTGCCAATGTTGAAGTTTTCCCCGGTACTAACATTGTTAGATCCCGTAGCGTGTCAAATCAGTACATGTTTACCAGTGGCGACTTTGGCACCGGCAAAACTGACAGCTATGTGTATGCCTTGGGTGGTAATTGGGACATCGGCAGTAACTTAAAAGTTAAATCAGAATTGGTATATCAAGACAGCGAGTTTAGTACCACCTTTGCAGGTATGCGCTTTGACAAAGTTGGCTATCAGCTGGATGTTGATTTCAACGCGGACGGCGGTTTACCTGCGTATAGTTTTCCTGATAACGCAGCTACAGCAAACGTTGATGAAAGTGATTTAACTGATTTGGTTGCTTGGAATAGCGCGCAGTTTTATGACTCAGGTACACGTAATAACGGTGATGCAACTACCTTTACTGCCGATGCAACCTACACCACTGATTTCAGTATCTTTACCGCATTTGACTTTGGTGTGCGTGTTGATAACCGTACTGCATCAGAAGCGGCAAGAAGACAGGGCGCGAAAGATAACCTGATCACCGAATATGATAGCTACAACATTATCGATGGCGCTTACAACGGTGCGATTCCAATTGAAACTATCGATGGCATTGCTTCTATCAACAAAGGTTTCTTTGACGGTGAAGCGAACGTACCAACAACGTGGGCAGCGGCAAATGGTCACTACCTCACCCGTAATATCGATGAAATGAGAGTGCTCTACGGTTTAACCGAATTGCCGCTTATTAAGGGTTTTGATATTGAAGAGCTAACTACCTCTGCTTATGTAACCGCGAAATTTGAATCTGAGTTGGCGGGTAGACAAGTTGATGGTGAAGTCGGTTTACGCTACACCGGTTCCGATACCGATATGCTATTTACCGACATCAATAAGCAATTGAAAAATCCAACAGCGGATAACAGCGCTTCCGCGAGTGCAGATACCTCTAAGGTGTTACCAAGCTTAATGGTTCGCTATCACTGGACGGATAATTTGCAATCACGCATTGCCTACACCGAAACTTTGCGTCGTCCTGCTTTTGGTCAGTTGAATGCCAATATCACTCAATTTGAAGATGTGACTAATAAAGGATTCGGAGAAGCCTTCGGTGGTAATCCAGAATTGGAGCCGACAGAATCGCAAAATTACGATATTTCTTTGGAGTGGTATTTTGCAGATAGTAGTTCTTTGTATGGAACTTTGTTCAAGCGTGAAATCGAAGGTTTTGTTATAGATTTCCGCCGTCAAGTTCAACTGGAAAAAACCGATGGTAGTGGTCTTGGTACTTATGTTCTTAGTTCACCATTCAATGCCTCAAATGGTGAACTGAGTGGCCTTGAAGTTGGTGCAGTGTGGTTCCCTGAAAACCTGCCATCCGTTCTTGATGGTTTTGGTGTGCAGGCAAGTTATACCGCGCTTGAATCTTCGCAGTCCACCCCTATTACTAATGCTGCCGGTGTAATTACCGAAATCAAAGAAACTGATTTGTTTGGCGTTTCGGATGAGTCCTACAGTGTAGTGTTGGCCTACGACAAATACGATGTGGGTGTTCGCTTGTCCTACGCATGGCGCAGTGAGTTCTTGAATAATTATGAGCAAGCTGCATTTGCCAACCCGTTGGAAGTCTGGAGAAAACCAGAATCCAGTTTGGATCTGCAAATTAGCTATAACGTAAATGACAACCTGTCATTGACTTTGGATGGCACCAACCTGACCGAAGAAATTTATCAAAGTTACTACGGTGAAAACGGTGCAACCACCAATAACTTTGGTTCGTCGCTTTACAGCCGTACCTTCGCCATTGGTGCACGTTTAACCTTCTAATTTTTTCTCGTCTCTGTTTAAACACTTAATGGTTTTATTGTTGAGTGTTTAAACAAACTCATAAAGGCCAATCATTGGTCTTTGTCGTTGAGTTTCCCTGTTGCTGTTGATATTCACAGGCAATGGTGAAGCTCATTTTTTATGCCTTAAAAATAATTAATAATTGAGGGTCTCACTATGTACAGCTTTGTTCGTTTATTCAGGTATATATCAACAGCGATAGTGTCTGCGGCAGCAATTCTAGCCTGTAGTTTTAATGCATCTGCTATCACAATTAATGGCACCACCGATATTCATGATCCATCTACCATCGTCAAAGAAGGTAATACCTACTGGACTTTTGGTACGGGTGGTGGTGCGAGTAATTTTCCGATCAACGCACTCTATTCAACTGATATGGTCAATTGGCAGCGTGGCCCATCGCCGATTCCAGCGAATACTTATCCTTCGTGGATCAACAGTAAAGTGCCGGGTTTTGACGGTAATTTTTGGGCGCCCGATTTAATTGAAATGAATGGAAAATATTATTTGTATTACTCCGCCTTTTCCGCCACCTCCGGCATGCGTTCAGCAATCGGGGTGATGGTGACCAACTCACTTAACAATCCCAATTGGACGGATTTGGGCATGGTAGTCTCCACTATTGATGAAGGCACTTTAGGCGGGCAACCTGTTAATGTAATCGATGCCGGTTTATATCGAGATGCACAAAATAATGTGTGGATGGTGTATGGATCACACTACGCGGGAATTTTTGTGCGGCAAATAAACACTGCAACCGGAAAACTATTAAATTCTACTCGCTATCCGGTAGTAGGAAATAATTATGCATGGCATGAATTTGAAGCAGCGCAGGTGAAATACATTAATGGCTATTACTACATGTTTGTAAACCTCGGTGAGTGTTGCCAGGGTAGCAATAGCGACTACTACATAGTCACCGGCCGTTCGACTAGCCCTACCGGTCCGTTTTTAGATAAGAACGGTGTGAACTTGTGGAATTATGGTGGTAGCAATGTGTTGATGACGGATGGAAAATATATTGGCCCCGGCCATTTTGGTTATTACTACAATAATGGTCAGCACCTCGCGTCTATTCACTATTACGATGGCACCACTGCCAACGGTTGGCCAGCGCGTTTGGATTTATTGCAAATGACTTTCTCGAATGGTTGGCCGGTGTTCAGTCGTAATTTTTCAATAAAGTCAGACAACAATGTGCGCGTGAATGGCACTTATCGCATTACGCCTGCGCACTCCGGTAAGTCGCTCGATGTTGACAATTGCGGAACGGCAGCGGGCACTAATTTGCGTCAGTGGGCTTGGCTCAATAACAATTGCCAGAAATTTTCGATCACATCGGTAGATGGAATCTGGCATAAAATTTCACCGGTGAGTGCATCGGGTCTGGCGTTTGACGTGGATTCATTTTCAACTGCAAATGGTGCGAATCTGATGCTCTGGAATTCCTATAGCAATCATGCCCAACAATTCCGTTTTCAAGCGGCGGGTTCAGGTCGCTATCGCATAGTGAATCGCAACAGTGAAAAATGTTTGGATATTTCTGCCGCAGCAACAGCGGATGGTGCAAATCTGCTGCAGTGGGAATGTATCGCCAACGCCACTAACCAAATGTTCACGTTGCAAGCTCAATAATTTTTTCAGGTAAATAAGAAAGGGGTTATCGATGAAGTTAAAAACGTTTTATTGCGCATTGGCCTTGTGCGCCAGTTGGAGTTGTCTGTCAGCTGCAGCACTGGAGTTAGTTCCGTTGCGCAATGTGCAATTGCTTGATAGCCCCTTTTTGCACGCACAAAATACCAACAAAGATTATTTAATGGCGCTGGACGTTGAAAAACTCCTGGCGCCATTTCGCCGTGAAGCTGGCTTGCCCTTTAAAGAAACCTACGGCAATTGGGAGTCCACTGGATTGGATGGCCATATGGGGGGGCACTATGTGTCGGCGCTTGCGTTGATGTATGCCTCAACGGGCGATAAAGCGGTATTGCAGCGGTTGAATTATGTGGTAGATGAATTAAAAAAGTGTCAGAAAAAAATGGGTACAGGTTATCTCGGCGGTATTCCTGACAGCAAAAAAATGTGGGATGAAATCGCCAAGGGCGATATCCGCGCGGATAATTTCTCCACCAACGAGCGCTGGGTGCCTTGGTATAACATTCATAAAATCTACGCGGGTCTGCGCGATGCCTATTGGTATGCCGACAATAAAGACGCGAAAAAAATGCTGATTGCATTGTCTGACTGGACAATTGAACTCACTAAAAACTTATCGCCCGAACAAATGCAAACCATCCTGCGCACTGAGCACGGTGGCATGAATGAAATATTTGTTGACGTGGCACAAATCACGGGTGATAAAAAATATCTAACACTCGCAGAGGCATTTTCTCATCAGGCAATTTTACAACCGCTGAGGAAAGCGCAAGATCAACTTACCGGCCTGCACGCCAATACCCAAATACCAAAAGTGATTGGTTTTAAACGCTATGCCGATGCTACGCAAAATGCTGAGTGGGCAAAAGCAGCGGAATTTTTTTGGCAAACCGTCATCGATAAACGCACAGTGGCAATTGGCGGTAATAGTGTAAAAGAGCACTTTCACGATACCGCTGACTTCGCGTCTATGATTCATGAAGTAGAAGGGCCGGAGACCTGCAACACTTATAATATGCTCAGACTCACTGAGTTGTTGTACTTGTCTTCTTCACCTCAAACAAAATACGTGGATTACTACGAGCGCGCGCTTTATAACCATATTCTCGGCTCGCAAAATCCGACTACGGGCGGCTTTGTGTATTTCACACCTATGCGCCCCAATCATTATCGTGTGTATTCACAAGTGCATGATGGTATGTGGTGTTGTGTCGGTTCCGGTTTGGAAAGCCATTCAAAATACGCTGAATTTATTTACGCGCGCGATAAAAAAGCCAAACAATTGCCTGAAGTGTTTATCAATTTATTTATTCCATCACACATGGAGTGGAAAGAGCAGGGCATTAAATTAACGCAAAATACGCTTTTCCCCGACGCAGAAACCACGACGATTGTGATTGATAAGTCGGCGCGTTTTCGCTTGCAGTTGCGCTATCCGGGTTGGGTAGAAGCGGGCAAGTTAAGCTTGAGCGTCAATGGTAAAAAAGTGGATGTAACCCGGCAGCCGGGTGAGTTTATCGCACTGGAGCGCCGCTGGAAAAAAGGCGATAAGGTTGAGCTGACCTTGCCAATGCGCTCAACGCTGGAAAAAATGCCCGATGGTTCCAACTACTACGCGATTATCCACGGCCCCATTGTGCTTGCCGCCAAAACCCAGCCTTTTGCTGGCGAGCAATTGCATTATTTTTCCGACGATTCACGCATGGGACATATCGCCCATGGGAAAATGTGCCCACTCGAAGCTGCGCCATTTTTACTGGGTAACAGCAGTGAATTTATTCAGCAACTAAAGCCTGTTGCTGGTAAGCCGCTCACGTTTAATGCCTCGGGTTTAATCAATGGTCAGAATTTGAAAAATATTGAATTAATTCCCTTTTTTCGTTTGCATGAATCGCGTTATGCGAT
>DQHS01000263.1 GCA_003524365.1 Cellvibrio sp.
CTGAATGCGCGGCGACTAATGCCCACGCCGACTGCTCTGGTATGTTCTTGCCTGGATTATTCCAGGTATTTTGTTGGCTTGGGCATTAGTCGCCGCGCATTCAGTTGCCTGGAATAGCGCGCTATTTTTCGCGCTGCCTGCCGTGCATGTGTACGGCTTTATTCTCACCTCATCGTATTACGTGTGTCTCTCGTTACCTATTCGTCAACGCACTGCAGTAAGGGTTGTCGCTGTGTTTGGCGGTGCCTCTTTGTTGTCATCACTGTTGTGGGTAATGCTGTGTGTATTCTGGAGCAAAATAATTGGTGATGCTGCCGGGCTCCCAGGAAGCGCGCTAATAGATCACCAGTGGATAATTCTATTATTTGTCGCCGCTGTGTTGTTGTATCTGGTATCGCTGCTGGCGCACGATGTTTTTATCGCCTTTGACAATATTCGCAGCGCGGAGCGCCACCAGATTGCAAGCCAATTGCAGGCGCGCGATGCTGAGTTACAAATGCTGCGCAGCCAAATTAACCCCCATTTTTTATTCAATAGCCTCAACTCTATCAGCGCGCTTACGTCTATTAATGCGGCGGCTGCACGCGACATGGCGATAGAGCTGGGCAGTTTTTATAGAAAAACACTGGCGTTATCGGAGCAAACGCAGATATCTCTGGGTGAAGAGGTGGAGTTGTGCCAATATTTTTTGGCGATAGAAAAAATTCGATTTGGTGAAAAATTACAAGTCAACTGGGCGATTGATCCGGCAACATTAACAGCGCAAGTGCCTGCAATGTTTATGCAGCCGTTGATTGAGAATGCAATCAAACACGGCATATGTAATCTCAGCGATGGCGGCGTTATCCAAATTAAAAGTATTGTAGAAAATTCTTGGTTGCATATTGCAATTAGCAACCCTGTTGACCCGGAATCGCCCAGTGCAATTGGCACCGCCACCGGGCTTAAAAATTTTAAGGCGCGTATACACACTCTTTATCAGGAAAGAGCGCGCATTAGCTGGTATAAGGCGCACAATAATTTTTATTTGGACATAATAATTCCTTTTGAGCCGGTCATGACTGGGAGCCGCAATGATTAAAACTCTGCAGTTATTAATTGTGGATGACGAACCACTAGCACGAGCATTGACCCGTGAATATTTGGCTAAACACGCTGATATTCATATCGTCGGTGAGGCTACCAATGGCTTAGAGGCGGTTGAAGCGATTAACGGGCTTTCGCCTGATCTGATCCTGCTGGATATTTTTATGCCTAAACTCACTGGGCTGGAAGTCCTGGAATTAACCGGGCGCAGCCAAGGCGTAATTTTCACCACTGCCTATGATCAATACGCACTGAAAGCATTTGATTTGCACGCCGTCGATTATTTGCTGAAACCTTTTTCCCAAGCGCGTTTTGATGAGGCGATAGCGCGAGCACGCAAGTTGCTGAATGCGACACCCGCTAATATTCCGGAGTTGATAGCCGATACCAAGTTGGAGCGGATTGTGGTGCGTGATCGCGGCCAGATTCATATTATCCCGCTGACGGAAATTGATTATGTAGAAGCGCAAGACGATTACATCAGCATTCATTGGAATGGAAAATCGATTTTAAAAACCCAGAGTCTCTCGGCGTTGGAGGCACAGCTTGATAACCAGGAGTTCGTGCGTATTCATCGCTCGGTTATTGTGAAACTCAGTGCGGTGAAATGTTTGGAGAGGGTTAGTAAGGACGCGCAAGTAGCTGTATTAAGTAGCGGTGCTAAATTACCCGTTAGCCGCGCAGGTCATGAACGGCTAAAAGCGTTTTTGGCTGAGTGTTAACGTTTGTTTTTGATGAGATCGCGAATTAAAAAGCGCGCTGGATTTAATGCGTTGGCAAGTTCGCGTGGCAGCGGTAAAACCTCTTGATTAATGTGCGCCGCAAGTAGTTCTGCACACAGTGGTGTGTAAGCTAGGCCGCGCGAGCCATGGCCGATGTTAATAAATAATCCCTTGTGATAAGACCCCGTTTTATGAATTGCTGCGCGTGAATTTTTGCGCAGGGGTGCAAATTCTTCCAGCATAGGTTGCTCATCCGGTACGGCGCCTACCAGTGGTAAGTAATCGGGTAGGGTGCAGCGAAACGCAACTCGCCCTTGCAGATTTTCTACTGCCAGTTCTTCCCACTCAGCTAATAATTCCGGCAAAGGCACACGTAAATTTTCCAGATTGGTGCGATGGTCTTCCGCGCGCAGCTCACGCGTATCATCTTTTAAATTAAAGGTCGCGCCTGTGCAATGCAGACCACCTACGGCGGGGCCGATATAACCTTCACTACAAATAAGTGTTTTTAAGCTGCCGCTGGCTGCCGTTTTTGGCAGATAAGTAATTTGCCCTCGAATGGATTTGATCGGCAGATGTTGTGTGATCGCAAAAGACTTTGCATCTGTGGCATTGGCAATAACCACCACAGGTGCGCGCAGTCCAGGATTGTTATTGATTTGCCAATTATCGCCATCCCATTCCAATATCAATGCTGAGCAATCCACAACGACGTTGATTGCAGAATGATTTGTCAGACTTTCGCATAGTTTTCGGGGATTAATCCAGCCGGCCTTAGGAAAATACAAGGCGTTCAGGCTCAGCGGGACGCCCGCAACAGCAGTCGCCTGTGCAGCATCCACAAATTGCACTAACTCATCAGCTGAGGAAAATTTTCCGCGCAACTGTGTGTGTAACTGTCGTTCCGATTCACAGTGCGCCAATTGCAATACGCCACATTGCTCGCCTATATCACTCCAGCGTGAACAATAAAACTGCTGCGCAAATTGCAATGCGTGCAAATTAAATTCTGCTTGCGCTTCACTTTTGGGTGATAGCTTTGCGTAAAGCACACCCTGTGGATTACCTGATGCTTCTTGCGCAAGTTCAGCGTGGCGTTCCACCAAGGTAATCTTCCAGCCACGCTCCGCCAATGTGCGCGCGCTGGTACAGCCAGCCAGACCACCGCCAATAATCAATGCGTGTTTCTCAGCTGGGGTTGTGGCTGCAGCATCAATGGTCCAAGGCACTGGGTAGGGCGAGTAGCTGCGCGTTTGTAGAGAATCTTGATGATCAACGATTGGTTCTTGCTCCATGAACGCTTTTACCATTTCGCGCTTGCGCCCAAAGCCGGGCACTTTTTGAATATTGAATCCTGCGAATTTTAATCCCTGCTTAACAATCGCTGCTGCACTAAACGTTGCTGCTGTTGTGCCTGCGTGGCTAAGTTGACGAATCGCGGTAAACAATTCGTCGCTCCACATTTGCGGATTTTTTGAGGGCGCGAATCCATCCAGAAACCAGGCATCAATTGTGGCGCAGTGATTGGCGAAAGCGGGGTGGGGTGTGGCAAGCAATTGCGCAAAACCCGTAGCGGCGTCATTAATAATCAACGTAAGTTTGATGCGTCCATCCATGAAACTCAGACGATGAAAACCGGTACCGACAAAAACCGGATAAGCGTCGATCAGTTGTGCAGTGAATTCACCCAGCTCAGGCCAAAGCGCCAAGGCCCGTTGCAAATCAGTTTTAGTGAGCGGGAATTTTTCTACGCTCACGAAATGCAATTGTGCATCCGCAGGCGCAGCGATTAACCACAATTGCCACGCGGCCAAAAAATTTAAGCCGGAACCAAAACCGGTTTCGGCGATGGTAAAATGTTCACCGGTATTAAGTTGATGCCAGCGCTCAGTGAGTTGGTTGTGCTGCAAAAAAACGTGGCGGGTTTCTTCCAATCCGTTAGCGCGGGAAAAATACACATCGCCAAATACACTGGATACCGGTTGACCGTCGTCATCCCATTGCAACTGAGCGTGGTCGATATGCGGTGAATCATTCACAAGCCAAACTCTTCGATTATTTGCGCGCACCACTGCTGGATGCGTGCGTCGCTCAACTGGAATTCAGTCTCATCATCCAATGCGAGGCCGACAAAGTAATGTTCATCCGGCGTGAGCGCCTTGGATGCTTCAAATACATAGCCAGCGCGCGGCCAATAACCGCAGGGCGTTGCGCCGCGATGGACTAATTTACTGTGTAAATAACCCATAGCATCCAAAAACCATTCGGGGTAGCCCACTTGGTCGCCAAGGCCGTAGATGGCAATTTTTTTGCCGCTGAAATCGAGCGAATCCAACTCATCCCAAATTTCTTCCCAGTCTTCCTGTAGCTCGCCGTAGTCCCAGGTGGGAATACCAAAAATNNATCCACGCACTCTTCACTGAGGAGGTTGTGAAGTGTTATGCGAATTTTTTCGCCTGCCATTTCGGTGTAGCAGGTTGAGCTACCGTAAAACAGGCCGATGGTTTTTGTTTCACTCATATTCTTTCACTTGCGTTTCATCAGTACATTCAGTCAGCCGCATCACATCAATCAGATGAGCGCTGCCCAATCTTGCGCCCATTCGCGCGCAAGAGTTGCCGCATCATCGCCACTGCTCGCATCCAACACCAAAGGCTCCCCGATGCGCTTAGCGCCCAGGTCTTCAAAGGCGGCATCTAACAGGCGTCCGGCTTCGTTGAAGGTGGTGTAGCAGCTATCACCCAGATTCACTACGCCATAACGGCGGCCAGCAATACGCGGATAGTCGCGGGTTAGATGCAAATACAGCGGCTGGATGTTGTCGGGCAATTCACCCGAACCGGTATTGGAATGGCACAGCAGGATAATTTCATCGGTGTCGCGCGCCAGATCTTCCGCGCGTGCGTAGGTATTCAAGCTGACTTCATGGCCAAGTTTGTTCAGCTCTTCACTGAGGATTTCTGCCACTTGCTCGGCACCGCCGTAGACACTGCCGATAAAAATCTGAATCTTGCTCATAGCAACTTCTCTTTCGTTCTTAGGGGGAGCGATTTCTGAATTCTAAAGCGCGCCAGCATAACCCAACTGACGCCAAGCTTCATAAACCATTACCGCCACCGCGTTGGATAAGTTCATGCTTCTACTATTGGCGGCCATAGGGATGCGCAGCACTCGGTCGGTGGGAAGTGATTCGCGAATACTCGCCGGTAGTCCGCGTGTTTCCGGGCCGAACAATAAGTAGTCCCCGGATTGGAATTTCGCGTCGCTGTGGCAGCGAGTGCCTTTGGTACTGAGTGCAAAAATCCGGGTTGGTTTTTCATCGCCCAGAAAACTTTCCCAGCTCTTGTGTAGGCGTAGATTTTGCGCTTCACGGTAATCCAATCCTGCGCGATTTACGCTTTTCTCGTCCAACTTAAAACCCAGAGGTTCAATTAAATGAAGCTGGCAGCCGGTGTTGGCGGCGAGCCGGATAATATTTCCGGTGTTGGGCGGAATTTCTGGCTCAAAAAGAACTATATGCAGCATTTGGCGTTTTTTACCTTTATGGTCTATGTTCTTAGTTAAAGGTTATGTTTGCGGCGTCAATTATAAGCAAGAGTTATTAGCTTTACTGCTCGAAAATTTCCGTCCAGTTTGGATTATCACACCAAGACTACCTTAGAAACCTGGATACGAGAGTCCCGATTTGAAGCGATTTGTGGAAAAAATAAGCAGGGTTTTACGTGGTGCAAGCCGCCAGAATCAAGTGATCGGCGTAGATTTTAGCGCTGTGGGGGTCGCTTACGCACACATTCAGCGCCCAGCCACTCAGTCGCCCCGCCTGCTCAGTTGTGATTTCCTGCCTGCCGAAACAGGTATAGAGCCCGCAGAACTCTTGCGCGCACGTTTGCTTAAGCTGGGTTTACAAAAAGTACCCTGCAATTTGGTGATGGGAGCGGGTAATTACCAACTGATCTTGGGTGAAGCACCCAAGGTACCAGAGGAGGAACTAGCCGAAGCACTGCGCTGGCGCATGAAAGACTTGGTGCAATTCCCAATTGCTGAGGCTGTGATCAATGCATTTCTGCTACCAGAAGACAGCGCGCGCGGCACCAGCCGTATGGCCTATGCAGTAGTTGCCCAGCGCAAACAGATTGAGGCTCAGGTCTCAGCAGCAAAAATGGCGAGTCTCAGTTTAAAAAATATCGATATTCCTGAGTTGGTTTTGCGTAACTTGGCAGAAGTTTGCTGTGATACCAAACGTGGTGTCGCTATAGTGAAACTTCAGCAAGGCGGTGGCAGCTTACAAATTATTCGCGATGGTAATTTGTATTTGTCTCGCCAGTTTTCGCTCTCTTACAACGCCGGTTTGCTTGATGATTTACCTGGCGACGCATTAGTCCTGGAGTTGCAGCGTTCACTTGATTATTTCGAGCGTCAAATGCGTCAGGTTCCCCCCAGCCACATTTATCTCTGCGGCGAAAATGTAACTGCCGACAAATTAACGCCGGAAATTCGCAACGCGCTTGCCGTTACCATTAATCTGCTTGATCTAAACAACGGGATTCAAATTGCGGATGGGATTCCCGAACATATTCTCTCGCTCTCGTTATATGCGATAGGTGCAGCATTGCGCCAAGATCACGTGGGGCAGGGCTAATATGCAACAGGTCAACTTGTACCTAGCGGAATTCCAACCCAATCGCGAGCCGTTGCGCAGTATCCATATGCTGTGGGGATTTATGCTTTGTATTGGACTATTGGCTTTAGTCAGCTTGTTTAGCTCCAAACATAACCGCGAGCTTACCCTGTCAATAGAACAGCAGCGCGCGCAGCTGGAGCAATTGAAAATGCAAGTTAAACAATTGGAACAGCAGCCCCCACAAAATAACCTTGCAGAGTTGGATGCGCAAATTCTGCAGTTGCAACTTGAGAGTGCGCGCCGCGATCAGATTTTCAGCATCATCGCCAATAAAAAATTAGGGAATAACACCGGGTTTTCTGCACACCTACAAGCGATGGGTAGACAATCGCTTGATACTATTAGTTTGAGTGTATTTTCGCTGGATGCCGGTGGTAGTTATGCTGAGTTCGCTGGTAAAACACGCGCCGCTGATCAGGTCCCACTTTATATTCAACGCTTACGTGCGGAGCCAGTTTTTGCTCAATCAGCATTTGGCGTGTTGGAAATCGCGCCCGGCACAAATAACCAGGGTTTGTTCGATTTTGTATTGGCAAAACAAAGCGCAAATAAAGAACAAGAAGCAAAAACCGCCGTGCAGATGTTATTAGAGCTTAATCAGAAAACGCGGAGTGAAAACTAATGGCCCCGGCGTTCACTAATCTGATGGAAAAAATTGATAGCCGCATATTGCGTGAGCGAGTATTGATTTTTGTAACGCTGTTAGCGCTGATTTTTTTGCTGTGGAATTTTTTAGTCCAGGCTAGATTTGATCGCGAACGTAAAACGTTGCAGTCGCAACAAACACAAATTGCCACTGAAAAAAAGGGCCTTGAATCCCAAGTGACAGCGCTCACTATGGCAATGACGATGGCAAATGATCCGGTAATCGTAAAACAAAACGAAATAAATGCACTCAATGCAGTGATTACTGAAATTGAATCGCGCTTGTCTGGCTTGTCCCAAGGGTTAATAAGTGCGGAGCAGTTGCCTAAAGTCTTGGAAGAAATTTTGCGGCGCACTGCCAGTGTAGAGTTACTGCAAGTTCGTACCTTGGCTGCGACAGAATTGCAATTGGATGCGGAAAAGTCAGCAGAAAATAACACCAGGGGAACTGGTGTTTACAAACACGGTGTGCTGATTCGCGTTGCGGGAAGCTATACGCAACTGATCCAATTAATGAAGGAATTGGAAAATCTTGAATGGAAATTTTATTGGGAGTCGTTGAACTATACCGTCAAACAATATCCTAATGCGGAAATTGAAATCCGGGTCTTTACCCTGAGTTCAGAGGAGGGGTTGCTGGGTGTTTAAACTTCTTGGAAGTTTTTGTGTTTTTTTCTGGTCGTGCCAAGCCTGCATAGCTAATGACCAAGTGCGTGATCCAACAACGCCTTTGGGGCATGTGTCGGCTTCTAACGCGCAAGTAATAAACCAATGGGTATTGAGTGCGGTGCTGGTCAGTCCGGGGCGAAAATTAGCTGTTATTAATGGTAGTACCCTGCGTGAAGGTCAAATATTGCCAGCGTCTGCAGGTACTAAAGTACAGCGTATTTTGGTGCAGACAGTCATACTGCAACGAGGCGATCAAACCTGGGTGTTAAAACTATCTCCCGGTGTTGTAAAAAAGCATCCATCGATTCAGCAAAATAATTGAGGCAGTGACGATGTTCACCAACCCTGAAAAATTACCCGGCCAGTCACGCCATAGCGATGCACGTTTCTGGTCGCGTATCTCTGCTGTGGCTGCACTCACGTTGTTGGGTGCTTGCAGTTCAACCGACAATAAACGTCTGGTTACCGAAGAGGCAATGGATAAAGTCGTTGAGCAACATCAGGCACAAGCGCGTGCAGCTAAAACTGTGCCCGCAGAAGTAAATAGTGCGTTGCTTAATAATCAATCACTAACGATTGGCGGTTTGGCAAAAAATAGCAGCGAGCGTTTTGATGTTTCTGTACGCAACGTGGCTGCAAAAGATTTCTTTCTTGGTTTGGTAAATGGCACCGGCGTTAATGTGGTTGTGCATCCAGATGTGAACGGTGCAGTGACACTCGATCTCAAAAATGTGACTGTGGATGATGTATTGCGTGTGACGCGTGATATTTATGGTTATGAATTCAAAAAAGAGCGCGGGATTTACACCATCTACGCCAATGCCATGCGTACCCAAGTGTTCCAAATTAATTATCTGGATGTGCAGCGCGTGGGCGTTTCTGATACCAGTGTAATGATTGGCCGCGCACAAACTTCAGGCAATAACTCAAATTCGAATTCAAACTCCGGTGGCGGGAATAGTGGCGGAAATGACAATGCTAATTTGCTGGGGATGATTGAGAGTGCCGGGCAGGGCGAGAATCGTAGTGGTGGTTCCGCGCTTACCCCAGGGTCACGCGTGCAAACATTGAATCGCACCGATTTTTGGTCATCGCTGGAAAAAACAGTGGTGTCGATTATCGGCGGTGAAACAGAAGATCGCTCCGTTATGGTCACACCTCAGGCTGGTATGGTAGTAGTTAAAGCCATGCCCCATGAATTGAGCGCAGTGCGCGATTTTCTGGAGCGGTCGGAGCTGAGCGTCAAACGTCAGGTGATCCTGGAAGCAAAAATTCTTGAAGTGCGCCTGAGTGAAGGTTTTGAGGCAGGCGTTAATTGGGGGGCGATCAGTGGGCAAATTACTGCAGCAAAAAATTTGCGCGATGGATTCAGTTTGAACACCGACGGAGGTACACCAGTCGACGAATTCAGGGATCTGGAGGTGACAGAAGTATTTCCAAATGCGGATGGTACGCGGGGCTCAATCAGTTACGGTGATCGCGAGCGTATAGGGGGAACTGTCGCCGGTTTAATTCAAGTAACTGATATCACCAAGCTGCTCTCGCTGCTGGAAACACAAGGCAGTGTACAAGTCCTCTCAAGCCCTCGTGTTTCAACGGTAAACAATCAAAAAGCGGTTATCCGCGTGGGGTCTGATGAATACTTTGTTACCGGCATATCGAGCAACCAAACTTCAAATGCAGCGACGACAACCAGTACACCGAATATCGAATTGTCGTCATTTTTTAGCGGTATATCACTTGATGTAACGCCACAAATTTCCGAAACGGGTGAAGTGATATTGCACATTCATCCGGTTGTAAGTGAAGTGACCGATCAACAAAAAGTATTTACCGTGGGCGATCAGGAGTTTGCATTGCCGCTAGCGTTACGTGGTGTGCGCGAATCGGACAGTATCGTGAAGGCAGCGAACGGGCAGGTTATTGTATTGGGCGGATTGATGACCGAGTCCACCAATAACGTGGATGGCAAACGTCCGTTGTTGGGCGACATTCCCGGAGTCAATGCATTGTTCCGCACCAAAAATAAAAGAAAATCAAAAACAGAATTAGTTATTTTGCTGCGTCCCATTGTGGTAGATGATAAAACCTGGGATGCGCAGCTCAACGAAGCTCAGGGTAGCATGCAGCGTATGGGCGATGCCTACCGCAGCCAATAAGTGGTAGTTAACCGCGAGCAGAAATAAATAGCAAACAACGGGTGTTTGCACGAGAGGCTTCCCATGTACCGGCAACATTTTGGATTAAAGGAGCATCCCTTTTCGCTAACACCGGATACGCAATTTTATTTCAACAGTCAAAGTCACCGCGAAGTGTTGAGCACACTTTTGCTGGCGCTTCGTCACAGTGAAGGCTTTATCAAAATTGTGGGCGAAGTGGGTACAGGCAAAACACTGCTCAGTCGCAAATTGCTTGCCAGCTTGGGTGATAATTACATCACCGCCTATATTCCCAATCCCTATCTCACGCCCGATGAGCTTAAGTGGTTTCTTGCCGAAGAGATTGGTATTCGCTATTCACCAGAAACGCCTTCTTATCAATTATTGAAAGATATTAATTTGCGTTTGGTCGAACTTGCACAACAAAAACGTCAAGTGGTATTAGTGGTAGATGAAGCCCAAGCCATGCCGCGTGAAACGATTGAATCCTTGCGCCTGTTGACTAATCTGGAAACAGAAAAAAGCAAATTGCTGCAAGTTGTATTATTTGGCCAACCGGAATTGGATGAGCTGTTAGATCGCCCGGATTTGCGCCAGCTTAAACAGCGAATTGTGTTTGCAGAATATTTACAGACTATTCCTAAAGCCAGCTTGCCGGATTACCTTGCATATCGCCTGAGTTCAGCGGGTTATCGTGGCGCATCATTATTTTCTCGCTCCGCTATCGCACTTTTATATAAAGCCTCTGGTGGTGTGCCCCGCCTGATTAATGTAATCGCGCACAAATCTATGCTGGCTGCATATGGCCAGGCCGCCGATAAAGTCGGCCGTAGCCATATGGTACGCGCCATTATGGATACAGCAGAAAGCCGCTCACTAGGTCGCTGGCTCGCACGCCGTGATTATTGGTTGTGGCCAATGCTTGCCGCCAGCGCAGCTGCTGCAATTGTGTTGGTTCCTACTGTGTTGAGCAGTGGTGTGGGAGCCATGTGATGAGCTTACTCAATGACATGCTGCGTGATTTATCGCACCAACAAAAAACGTCTGAACACTTAACCTCCGATAGCAAGATCGCACTGGATTTAAACGCGCAGGAACAACGTGAATTATTCAATCAATCCAATGTGGTAAAACCGTTGCCGCGCAGTGTGGCACCGAGTTTGTTGATGTTTGTGGTTGTGCTAGCGAGTGTATTAGGTTGGCAGCGATGGAGTGATAAAAATGTGGCTCAACAAATTATTGAGCCGATGGCTGCTGCAAAGGTAACGTCTGAGTTACCGGTAGATAATTCCACCATAACTGCAATTGAAACAAGCCAGCAATCAAATCCCTCAACGGAATCACCTACCGATTCGTCAGCAGTGATTGACTCCACAGATCCCGAATTGGTCGCACGTTTGGCTGCACTGGAATCTGCGGTGACAACATTGGCAAACGTGGTTGCTGATAATAATACTTCAACAAAAGCAGCCGTTGATGAAGCGAATTCAGATATTGGTGAGCCCACCGAAACTGTGTCTGTTAGTGTAAAAGATCCATTTGAAGTTGAAGAGAATGCGAGGGATGTACTGCCGGCGAGTACAGCGTTTGATGAGCGGGTGGAAGAGCCACAAACGATCGAAAATCCGGTGGTACAAGAGCTATCAAACGAACCGGCGCATTTAACCATTGCGCCTAACCCGCGCTGGCAGGATGAAGAAAAAGCACGCCAAGCACGCGAGCTGGCAACGCAAGGGCAGGTGGGTTTTGCCATCGAGCAGCTACAACAATTTATTGCTAGTGCTGAACAGCCGCGCGAATCTGTAAAAGTGTTGCTGGATATTTTGGGCGATCAAGGTGATATACAGCAAATAAACACAGTACTGGCGCAGGCGGAGTTTTTATCGGCCAGTGAACAAGCCTATTACGGTGCAAAAGTTTTTGTAATTCAACAAGATGATCAACATGCTATCCAATTACTTGAAACCCATTTAGTCGATGCAGGCAGTGATGAAAACTATCGGGCGTTCCTGGCGGGTTTGTATCAAAAAAATGGCAAATCGCTGGAGGCTGCAAACCACTATCGTCGCTTGCTGAGTGTGTTTGGCGATAAACCTGCATATTGGTTAGGTTTTGCCTTAGCGCAGGATGCACTCAACCAACCCAAGGTTGCGCTCCACGCATATCAGCGTGTAAATCAATTCGCGGACCTGCAACCGCAGGTGCGTTCCTATATTCAACAGCGTGTGGCTGCTTTGCAGCAGTGATGACGGGTTAACCAGTTATGACGAACTCCTTTACCCAAAAACGTATTCGTATCGGCGATCTACTGGTCGAAAAGAATATGATTTCCGAGACCCAGCTCCAGCATTCATTGCAAGAGCAAAAACTCACTGGCCGAAAACTGGGCGCCACTCTGGTCGAGTTAGGTTATGTAGAAGAAAATGCGTTGCTCAGCTTGTTATCAGCGCAGTTGAATATTCCCTTTGTGGAATTAAAACAATTTCGCTTTGATCGTGAATTAGTACAAAAGCTACCTGAGACCAGTGCGCGCCGTTACCGTGTGATGTTATTGCGCGAAGACTTTGACGGTCTGTTGCTCGGCATGGCCGATCCTACTGATATTTTTTGTCTCGATGAGTTGCAGCGCATACTGCAAAAAAATATTAAGCCTGCGGTAGTGCGCGAATCGGAGCTGTTGGACATCCTCGATATCGCTTATACCCGAGCCAGTGAAATTGCCACACTAGCCGGTGAGTTGGATGAGGAGTTACAAGAGTCTGCATTGGATTTGGCTGATTTTGCTGTAGATGCTACCGACAGCGAAGCACCGGTGGTTAAGCTTCTGCAAAAAATATTTGAAGAGGCGATTAATACCAAAGCATCAGACATCCATATAGAACCTGATGAAAAAGTCCTGCGCATCCGCAACCGTATTGACGGTGTATTGTTGGAGCAGGTGATGAACGAAAAACGTATTGCGTCGGCTTTGGTGGTACGTTTGAAATTAATGTCGGGTATGGATATTTCAGAAAAACGTTTGCCGCAAGACGGCCGTTTTAATCTCAAAGTTAAACATCACAATATCGATGTGCGTATTTCCTCGATGCCAGTGCAATTTGGTGAATCAGTGGTGATGCGTTTGCTTGACCAGACCGATGGTGTGCGGTCTTTGGATAATGTGGGAATGCCACCGCATTTAATTGATCGTTTCCGCAAAGTCATTACGCGCCCGCACGGCCTCGTCTTGGTGACTGGGCCTACCGGTAGCGGTAAAACCACAACGCTCTATGGTGCGTTATCAGAATTAAATAAACCCGAGAAAAAAATCATCACCGTAG
>DQHS01000171.1 GCA_003524365.1 Cellvibrio sp.
GTTTTGGTGTTTGGAACCATCGCCGAGTTTGGCGCGGTCACGCCAGGCATCGAGTAATTGCTGGAAAAAATTAATCATGAATCACCTCCAGCTTCGGAGTTGCATGTGGAGTTGTGTGTGAGCTGGTGTGCGGATGTGACTGAGTGTTTTTAGGATTCGGTGTGTGTTGCTGGTAGCCATGCAATTGCGCGTAATAGCCTTGCTGTTGCAACAATTCGTCGTGCGGGCCCTGCTCTACGATCTGGCCTTTGTTCATCACGATAATGCGATTGCAAATTCGCACCGTACTCAGGCGGTGGGCAATGATAAACACCGTGCGGCCTTCGCAGATCTCGGTCATGTTGTCCTGGATAATTCGTTCGGATTCATAATCCAGTGCACTGGTGGCCTCATCAAAAATCAGGATGCGTGGATTGGTTAAGAGTGCGCGTGCAATGGCCAATCGTTGGCGCTGCCCACCGGAAAGATTGCTACCCTGCTCGCCCACCATGGTGTCGTAAGCTTCGGGGAGATCGACAATAAACTCATGGGCACCCGCGAGTTTGGCAACCGCGACAATTTGTTCCATGGGCGCTGCGGGATTGGTGAGTGCGATATTTTCCCGCACGGTTTGGTTGAATAAAAAGTTCTCTTGCAACACCACACCGATATTGCGCCGCAACCAGGCGGTATCCACCATGGCCAGATCCACACCATCTACAAGTACTCTGCCGCTTTCCGGTAAATACAACCGCTGAATTAATTTGGTAAGCGTACTTTTGCCGGAACCGGAGCGGCCGACAATGCCGATAATCTCGCCGGGTTTTACTTGCAGATTAAAGCCATCGAGAATGACCGGGCCATCATGGCGATAGCGAAAACGCACATGCTCGAAACTCACATCGCCGGCAATCGACGGCAATGTAGAACGATTGGGGTTGTAGCCGGGTTCACGCGGGGTGTTGAGGATATCGCCTAAACGTTCAATGGAAATGCCCGCTTGTTGAAAGTCTTGCCAGAGTTGCACCAGTTTTAGAATGGGACCGCTGACGCGGCCTGCCAACATATTAAAGGCAATCAATTCACCCACGGTGAGTTCACCACCAATTACCAGATGGGCACCCCACCAGATAATGCCGAGGGTCATTAATTTATTAATCAGGCCAGCGATTTGGTTGGCTACATTGCCAAGGTTCTGACTGCGAAAAGACGCGCTGACATAATTGGCTAACTGGTCTTCCCACTTGCGTTGCATTTGCGGCTCAACCGCCATGGCTTTTACCGTTTGAACACCAGTAACGGATTCGGTGAGAAAGGCAGTATTGGCGGCGCCGTATTTGAATTTTTCATTCAAGCGATGACGCAAGATCGGGGTAATAAAAACAGACAGGAGGATGTAACAGGGAATGGTGGCGGCCACGACAAAAAACAACGTGGAGCTGTAGTACCACATCACCAATAGGAAGACGACAGTAAAACCCAGATCCAATATCAGTGTGAGTGCGCTGCCGGTAATAAAATTGCGGATGGTATCCAGCTCATGTACACGCGCCACGTTTTGCCCAACTTGCCGCGCTTCAAAATAGCCCATCGGTAATGCCATCAAGTGATGGAATAAACGCGAACCCAATTCCACATCGACACGGCTGGTAGTGTGGGACATGGTGTAACTGCGAATACCGCCGAGCAGTGCTTCAAAAATCGCAATCGCAAAAAAGGCAAAAGCAATAACATCGAGCGTACTGAAACCGCGATGCACCAATACTTTATCCATCACCACTTGAAACAACAGTGGTGTAATCAAGCCAAATAATTGCAAGAAGAATGAAGCAATTAATACTTCGCCAAACAGTTTGCGATATTTAATGAGTGATGGAATAAACCAGCTAATATCGAATTTTTGTTGCAGACTTTCGCGGATACCGAGGCGACGACTCAGGAAAATCACCTCACCCGACCAGAGCGCATGAAATTCGTCTGCGCTTAACGTTTTCGGCGTTTGCTCGCGTAAATCCTGCACCAGCACTTTCGTCGGAACGCCATCTTCCTCGGCAATACGCGCGAGAATAATGTAATCGCCTTCTTTGGTTTTAGCGATAGCGGGTAAGCTGGAACCGATTAGTTTAGTGAGGGGAAAGGTGAATAACTTGGCTTTAAATGTAAGCGCTTTAGCGGCGCGGAGGATTTCAGTATTGCCAAGTGGTTGGCCGGGTATTGCGAATTGGTGGGCGATTTGTGCTGCATCAGCGGGCAACTGGTGGAACCCTGCGAGTGCTACCAAGCACTGTAAACCTGTGTCCATGGCTTAGTTATCCATAAGAGAAATGATTAAAACGGCGCCAATACTAATTACCAAAAACTCTAATTGCAATCGCATTTAAAACTTTTGTCACTTAAAACTACACAAAACGTAAGTCACATGGCTCAAAGCACAGGAACCTGGCGAGCGCTTCCCACATCGCTTGTTAGTGGACGTCGGCAGCATCTACCTTATTACGAAGCCGCAATACACTACGAACCATTAGTGCCTTTCCGCTAATCTGGATAGGACTCTTCAAAGCATTTATTGCTATTGAGCTTCCCGCCACTAAATTGGCTGATGGTAAATACTGAAATAAAAAAGGCTGTGCCGGTTCAACACCGAGCACAGCCTTCTTAAAACCCGTATTACCACTCAAGCCCTTTTTGGGGCTTGATTTATGGAATTTACGGCAACGTAATAATCGATACTGAACCTATTGGATCGTAGGAATAATCATCTTTTGCTTCGCCTTCATCTGCAGTCAGAATAAATTTTCCATCCGGTGAGAAGGTCAACATATCGGGCAAGGCGCCTACTTTGGCGATACCTAACAGCGCGTAAGTCGATGTATCAAATACCACCACTGTGCCCTGCTGGGTTTTATCGACACCTTGCAATGCGCCCGCCAATTTTCCATTCTTCACAGCAACATTGTTAATGCCGCCAGCGTAAGGACTCAGATCAATGGTGGTCAGCAATGACAATTTAGTTGGGTCAGCAAGATTCAATACTTCAATGCGTGAACTTTCCAACAACTCACCGTTATTCAATACGAACAACCGCTTGGTGGTTGAATCATATGCACTGATCTCCGCCGCCGCCGCGCCGCCTTCCAATAACAAACGCGATGCAAAAGCGAACACGCCATTCGCATCACTTTGGTAAACAGTGACGTTGCCGCTGTCTTCATTTGATACGACCAACAGTGGATTGCCGTTAGGGCTATCGGTTGCACTTATAAACAAAATCCCTTCGGGTGCATCATCACCAGTGGTTTTCAGGAATTGTTTGAAGGTGATATTACTCATGTCAGTAATATCGTAAACCGCAACCGCATCAGCGCGCTCCAAACCAACAAACACAAAACGTTTTGAACCGATCANNCATCTGCGCGCTCCAAGCCAACAAATACAAAACGCTTGGAACCGATCATACCCAAAGCAAGATTTTCCGGCTCAACACCTTTGGCATCGCTGCGGTCATCGGGATAAGCACCGGCATTATTCGCCTGCACTTCCAAATCGTTACCGCTGTCATACACCTGCGCGCCGGTAGTGCCATTCCAGATACTGAATGAACGCGCGCCAAAACTTACCAGTTCACTGTAGAGTGTTTCAGCAGTAGACGATTTAGCAAATTGCGTAACAACCAAGCGACCTAATTGCGCATCTTTTTTCAAATCAACGGCATTGGCAAAATCAGATTCATCCAACGTCAAACCAGACACTTTTACACCTTCAACAAAATTGGTGTAGTAATCGCGCACATCGCCTTCGTTAGCAGTAATTACGTAATCCATACCGCCTTCATTAAAAGTAGCGATGCCATCGGGCTGATACATTCCAAATACTTTTGGATATGTCGCGAATGCAACAGTATTGTCTTTATCGCTTGGATCGATCTCATTGCCGATTACACCGTAATCTTTAAATCCTAATGGAAAGATATTAGTAATCGCTGGCGTACCATCGAGATTAATACGCGCAATACCATTATTTTCTTGCAAGGTTACCCACACCGTTTTTGAATCGGCAGCGACAGCAATATATTCTGGCTCAACATCTTTAGCCAAATCAGCATTCAAACCGAATACGCGGAAACCACCATTTTCCAGCGTAGCTTCATCGTTATTAAACGCTGAAAAATTCAGGGTAGTTACCGTTAGATTCAGTGCTGGAGTCATAAAATTTTTCATGCCGGGCGACGCATACAACTGCGCAGCAGAACCGTTAGCCAAGTCAATAAAATCACCGCCATCAGGTAAACGCCCACTTGCGTTTACATGAAAGTCGCCATGGCTTACTTGATCTTTAATGGCTTCGAATTGCGCCAGAATAATGCTTTCGTTTTTACCAATACCAAATCCACCTGTGCTATTCAAAATGGCGCCAGCAGGTGCATTGACCGGCAAACTAGCACCGACAACTACATCAGGTAACAACACAATAAAACCATGCCCAGGAATTACTGTTCCACCGGGAATTGGCATAGCAGTGTTCTCACTATCGCCCAGGGTCCACTCGCCCGCTGCGAATACATAGGGTTGAGCAGATTTGTTGTACAGTTCTACGTAATCAAAATCGATATCAGCACGACCTTTTGAAACCACTTCATTAATTACAATATCGGAAGCCGTCGCTGGTGGATTTACTACAGGCAATGCATTTATTGCACCCGGTGAAGCAACTAAAGGCTCTGCTTGATCATGCCATGCAGCACCATCAGGCAAACGACCAACAGTGTTCACATGAGTGCCGGCAGACCAACCTTTTTCATCAACGATAGTTCCTTTGTGCGTCAGCAATGCCGTATCGCCCTTGCCTAAACCAAACTCACCTGCCCCCCCTATCACTGTGTTCTCAGGAGCACCAAAAGGAACCGCTGTTTGATCTACAGCAACTAACAAAAAGCCTTTTGCAGAAATAATTTTTCCTGCAGGAATTACAACGCCGGGCACTTTATCGTCGTTAAATCCCTTCAGGTCATTAACGGCCCATTCGCCAGCCGTAAAGGTGTAATCAGTATTACCTGCATTATAAATTTCGATGTAGTCATAACCACCGCCATCAGAACGCATTTCGTTCAACACCAATGGCGGTAAAGTGATGGAAGATGCACTACTGCTTTGCAAACTTGATGAGGCTTGAACTGAAGACGGTTGGGCAGATGAGGCCGGTATTGATGAAGGCTGAACTGATGAAGCCGGCATCGACGAAGGCTGGGCAGAAGAAAGCTGACTGGATGAGGAAGAACTACTGTTAGAGTTGTTATCGCCACCACCACAGGCGACCAACGCAAAGGAGATTGCAGCAAGCGTTGCCAACTGCGGAATTTGCTGAAAGAGTTTCATAAATATTCCTGTGCTGAAAAATAAATAGACCCGACATCCACTCGAAATTGAGTAGTTGGGTTTCGATTTAGTAGGTGTTTTCGGCGACAAGGCTAACCAGCATTTATGACAGGTTCGCAACAATTACATGACGACTTGGTGACACAGATCTGGCGTTTCTCTCCCACAGACGATCCGGGCATTGACCGCGCAAGCACCAAATCAATGCGAAATAATTTACCGCGCACCAAAATAAATTTGAAATCGCCCTAAAACAGAACACTGAATTGTTTATTTTAACGCCAAGGTCCTGATCTTTATTCCATTTCATGAACTGGCGCACATTCTGCAAGGCCTCTGGTACAACATCAAAAAAATAGCCGTATCCCACNNCATCGCCAGCACCCGTACAAAGCTGTTGCAACAATGGGTGAAACGGCAATGGACCCAATTGGAATCCTGCCGCGGCCAACTCCAATTTCTCGATGACAGCTCCGACAATATTCTGCGCAAAGCCTGGCAAGTAATGGGGGACTGCACAGAATTATTTGTTATCGACCAACAGGGCAAGGTGACTGCATCAACCTACAACCGTCGTCTCGGTTCGCTTGATTTAAATCCACAGGCAGTACAAGCAGGTTTGGCGAATCCATTTTTACACGGCCCTTATGTCGACACCCAAACACTGAACATCGGTAAACGCAGCTCTGCATTTCACGATCAAGTGACATTGATGTTCTATTTGCCTATCGAACTCGATAACGGCAGTAAAGGTTGCTTGTGTGCACGTTTCCCCAACGATGTGTTGGGTGATTTAATCCAACGCGAAGCTGGACATATTTTTCCCGAATCCGGTGATAACTATTTATTTATGGTGAAAGCAGTTTTTGACCCGACCATTAAAAGTGGCACTGCCCTATCGCGCTCGCGCTTTGAAGACAACACCTTTTCTCATGGCGAGAATTTAAAATCCGGCGTGCACACGAATTGGGGTGTGGTAAAAATTCAGCAGCACACTGAATTTGAAATTCGCTTTACTGACCCAGCCACCAATGAATTGCATCCCGGTGTACGCGAAACTATTCGCAAAGGCAGTAATTTATTTGTCACCTACCCTGGCTATTCCGATTATCGCCATATTCCAGTCGTTGGCAAAGGCGTCACCTTTTCATTGCAAGGCTCACCAGATACCTGGGGCATGATGTGTGAGGCAGATCTGGAAGAAGTTTATCGCCACCGCTCACTCAATTTTAAACTCATGAATATTTACACCGCGTGTGTAGGCAGTAGCTTCCTATTAAATGCCGCTTTGCATGAGTACACCGATTGGTCGAATAGCGCGATAAACCTCTTCACCCTTTTGACCTTGATTATCGGTGGGATAATTTTCAAACAGCGCGGCCCGCGAAAATTAGCGCGTCGCTTAGGGAAAATGACTGAAGTGATTCATGCGATCGCAGAAGGCGGCGGCAACTTGCAGCAGCGCTTGGATACACGCAAATTAGCCAACGATGAAACCGGGGATTTAGGCCGCTGGACCAATAGTTTTATCGACAACCTCGATCATATTGTGGGTGAGGTCATACGTGCAGCAGATGAAGTGATGAAAAACAGCGACAATTTGCTCAAACGCAATACCGAAGCCAACCAGTCATCTAATGATGTTTCCAACTCAATGGAGAAAATGCTGGAATTAGTACACACCCAACTGCAGGAAATCAGTAATGCCTCGGGCACTGCCAGTGACATGAAAAAAGTGATGGAAAGTGTTGTGCAGCAAGCACGCAGCCAATTTGAATCAGTGCGCACGGGAACCCAAAGTATCCGCGATGTGGTAGAGAACTCGGCACGCACTATTCATACCTTAAACAGCCGCACCAGTGAAATTGGCAACATGGTTTCATTAATCAGCGACATCACCAGCCAAACTAATTTACTTGCGCTCAATGCTGCCATTGAAGCGGCACGTGCTGGGGAGCATGGACGAGGCTTCGCGGTGGTTGCCGACGAGGTACGCAAGC
>DQHS01000012.1 GCA_003524365.1 Cellvibrio sp.
CGATGAGCTGTTCAGCAAATTAGCAGGCTGGTCAATCAAAGCCGAACTGCTTGCACCGGAAGCGGATTCTAAAATGGCTAAAACAGCCATTGCCCAACCAGCGAATTTCTTGATTCAGGCGGGTTTACTCGCACTTTATCGCTCATGGGGAATTACCCCGGCAGCGGTAGTGGGCCACAGTGTGGGTGAAGTAGCTTCAGCCTATGCATGTGGTGCATTAAGCCTGGAAGATGCAATCACCGTCAGCTATCAGCGCAGCCGTTTGCAACAAACCCTGGCAGGTGGCGGCGGGATGCTCGCCATTGGCATGGGCGGCGATGCTGCATTTGAATTAAGCAGCCTGTATGACCAGGTGTCTGTTGCTGCCGTTAACAGTGCCACCAGCGTAACCCTCGCGGGCAACAAGGAACAATTGGAAGAAATCTCCCAATTGCTGGAGGCACAAGGAATTTTTAACCGCATGCTACAAGTGGAGGTGGCATATCACAGCTACCAAATGGATCCGATCAAGGATGAGATTCACCGTGTGCTGGCGGATATCCACCCCCACCCGGAAAGCATTCCGGTGTATTCGACCGCCTTGGGTAGCCGAAGTAGTGGCAGCGCGTTCACGGCCGATTACTGGTGGCAAAACGTACGCCAACCAGTGAGCTTTGAGCGCGCTATTACCCAAATGATTGATGATGGCTACACCCATTTTATTGAAGTGGGCCCACACCCGGTAACCCGCAACTTCCTCAATGAATGCCTGGCCGATAAACAGATTCAAGGGCGTGTTATTGCCAGCCTGGTGCGCAAAAAAGATGAATCTATAGCCTTTCTCGAATCCCTTGGCCAATTGTTCAACACCGGTTACCACCTGCACTGGCCTGAAGCTATCCAGCAAGCCAATTTCATCCGCCTACCTACTTATCCCTGGCAGCGCGAACGCTACTGGAACGAATCCAACCTCTCGCGCAACTACTTATTAGGTAGCGGTGAAGAACATCCCTTTTTCTTTGAAAAGCTGATGACCCCCGAACCCGCATGGCAGGTGGAACTAAACGAAAACTATTTCCCCTTCCTGCTCGATCACCGCATTTCCGGGCGCATCGTCTTTCCTGGAGCGGGTTATGTAGAAGCGGGATTGGCGCTGCAGCATTACCAAAAAGAACGCCGCGGTGCGATTAGCCTGGAACAACTTAAGTTCCACCGCATGCTGATGGTAGATACAGATAAAACCCAACAATTGCGTATTGTTGAAGATAAAAACCAAAACAGGTTTGCGGTCTATTCCAGCGAGGTCAACAACAATAACTGGACACTACACGCGACTGGCAAGTTGGTAGGCGCCAATTTGCGCCGCACACCAGCCAAAATCGACCTCGATAAACTGAAGAAAAAATGCGCGACCGCTCTGGATATACCAACGCTCTATCGCAGTTTTGATGAGCGCGGCCTTGGCTACGGCGCGCAATTCCAGACAATTGCGCAGCTCTTTACCGGTAAGCGCGCTTTGCTAGCAAGAATTGCTGCCCCGCTTTTGGCTGACGATGCTCACTCCAATAGCTATTTAAGCTACCCCAGCTTATTGGACGGCGCCTTCCAAAGCCTGATTGCCCTCAGTGACAACCAGCAGACTGCCCCCATGGTTCCAGTCGAAATAGGCGAAGTTACCGTGTATCAAAGCATCCCGAGCCATTTTTGGTGTTATGGCGAAATTCTGGAGCAAACCGCCNNACCGCAACAGGCATTCTGTGCGATTTGAAATTGCTTGATGACCAAGGCAATACCCTGGCGGAGTTGCGCTCACTGGAATGCACACTGCTAGCCAGTGAAACTGATGATGCCGCCGTCAATACGCTGGAAGAGGCGTTTTACCATTACCAATGGACGCCAAGACAGTTGACCCTCTCAGATGAAGGGGTCACTGGATCTGACTCTTGGTTAATTCTGTCCTCCGAACAGACCCAGCCATCGATCAAACCCTTTATTGCTCTCCTCGAAGGTCGCGGGATCAGCCCGAAATTGCTAACAACACGTAATGTGCCCGACGATGAAAAAGCAATGACGGCATTTAAACAGGCGCTGGAAGAAAATCTGGCTGCCGGGGTTAATCACTTGATCTACTTTGCCGGAGATCTGGAAGGTGAGCAGCACCTGCCTGAATTCACCGATGTAGTTAACCCTTGTTTACCCTTGATTGCACTGGCACAAAGTCTGGACAACCCAGCCCTTGCAACCCTCAAAACACGGGTAAAGGAACCAGAGTTCCAGCTCAACTTGAACATAGTCACTCGTGGCGCCCACACCATTGGTGGCAAACCGACCAATCCGGCATTGCAACCTGCTGCATCCCTGGCACATTTGTTAGCTAATGAACTTAGCGCCATCACTCCGCGCCATATAGACCTCGCACTGGGTGCAGGAGCTGTCACTGAGGCAGAGTTGCAGATGTTGGTCAATGAGCTGTTGGATGGCCAGGAAGAGGATATCGCCCTCCAGGGTGAAATGCGTTTTATTCGAGAACTGACCACCACTACTATTGATGCCGGCGAACAGCGTATTGTGCATCAGATACCTGCCAATGACCCGCTCAACCCGGTGCAATTGCGCAAGTCTTCTGAGGGTAGTTTGGAATTCCAACCTATCCCCCCTGCGATCTTGCGTCCCGATGAGGTACAGGTACAGGTCGAGCGCCTACTGATCGACAAACCCGATATTGATGCATTGTTGCAAGGCCGTCGCAAAACCCATCAACTCCCCCGCTTGGCCTTGGGCTGGATTGTGGCAACCGGTGTGGATTGCGACGAGTTTGCACTGGGTGATGAAGTACTGGTGCTGGTGAAAGATTCGGCGATCACCAACCAATACACCCTGAACCATCGCTTCTGCCACAAACGCCCCAAAGGGTTATCGGAAGCACTTTATCCAGACCTCGCGTTTTACGCGGCAGCACTTTATATGTTGGATGATGTCGCCGGTGGTGCCAGCGGTAAAGTCTTTATCCAGAACGCCTTGTCACCGCTGGGTCTTGCACTGGGCCAGTTGGCGCTAGCCCGCAAACTCACCGTATTTGCCACCATCAACCAGGAGGCGCAACGCCAACCACTGCAGGCACTGGGTATCCATCGGATCTTGAACAATAAGGATCTTACCTACACCACTGATCTGATAGACCTGCTGGGGGATAGCCGCCTGGATTTAGTCGTGAACGATTTGGGTAATGAACACGCCACGCAGCTGTTCAAACTACTCGCTCCCGGCAAACACTTTATCCAACTCCCCGCAGTGGATGGGCAGGAACTGACAGCGGCACCAGCCCTGACAAATTACCGCTATGCCTATCTCGATATCTTCCAGAGTTTTACCAGCCAACCAGGACTATTCGCCCAGTGGATCGAGCGAGTAAAAGAGGTAGTCATCAACGATAATTTACCGCCACTACCGAAGGGGGTAGCTAACGCGGGCAATACCATCGAGCTATTGAATTATTTCATGCTCAGTGATGACGCAGGCCAAGCTGTAGTCGAATTTACCGACGCCAGCATTGCGGTAAGCGAGAACCTTGCAGTACCCCCAATTGATCGGAAGGGTAGCTATCTGATCACCGGCGGAACCAGCGGCCTTGGGCTACAAATCGCCAAATGGTTGTTAACACAGGGCGTTGAATCTATTGCGTTGGTTAGCCGGAATGGTAGCAACCGCCCCGAGGCGCGGGAATTTGTTGAGTCGAACCAAGGCAAACAAGTGCGCTTGTTTGACGTAGATATCACCAATCTGGAAGCCACCAACAACCTGATACAGAAGATTAATAAGGAAATGCGCCCACTTGCCGGGATCATCCATTGTGCAATGGTATTGGACGACGATCTCGCCGTTCGCATGACGCCGGAGCGGATGCGGAACGTTATGCGACCCAAAGTGCAGGGCACCCTTAACCTGCACAAGGCGACACTCGATTTACCTCTGCGCCAATTTATCTGCATCTCCTCGATTTCCTCCTTAATTGGCAACGTCGGCCAAGCCAACTACGTGGCTGCGAATGCCTTCCTCGACGGGTTTGCCCATTACCGCCAGGCAGCGGGTTCACCCGCCACCACGATTAACCTGGGCGTACTGCAGGAGATAGGTGTCGTTGCGCGCGATCAAAACCTGGCCATGGTGCTGGATGCAAAAGGCATTCAAGGTCTGCTGACTGAAGATGTACTCCAAGCACTGGGTTACATAATCAACAATGATCCGGCGCAGATTGGTTTATTCAAGGTGGACTGGGCTTTATGGGCGCAGCAATCGCCCAGGAGTGCTGCATCCAGCCGCTTTAGTAACCTGGTTCAAAAAGCCCGCGCACGGCAAGACATACCACCGGCACTGGCTGCATTACTCAGTGAACTGGAACATCAGGAACAATACTTTGCGCGTCTACTGGAAATCCTGTCGGGTGAATTAGCACAGATCGTCAAAGTCCCTCTCAGTGAAATCAAACAAGACCGAAGCATTAGTGATTTGGGAATCGATTCGATTATGAGCGTCGAACTCTCACGCGGTCTACGCAGCAAATACGGGCTTGAAGTGACCTCCATGGAATTACTCAGTGGACCGTCGCTGGACCAGTTGACCGAGCAATTGGTCAACCAGCTCACTGAAAAAACCTGCTAGGCCTTACCCATCAACAAGGATCTTTGAAGAGAATTGACTATGCAAAGCACTACTATTAAAACCAGCGAACAGCGTCGCCACGAGGCTATGGCACTGTTAACCCGTCAATCGGGTGCTGCTAAACCCGTGGGTAGCAAAGCCATACAACGCCCGCACTTCAAATTAGAGTTTGATATACGGGACTTCTCCACCTATCCAGAAATTCGCGCATTTGAACAACATAAATCAATCATTGCGCGTGCTGGTGTGGAAAACCCTTACTTTCGGAGTAATGAAGGCATTACCGGACGCCACACCCGCATTGATGGCAAGGAGCTGATCAGTTTCTCCGGCTACAACTACCTGGGCTTTTCCGGCCACCCCCACATCAATAAACAGGCCAAAACGGCTATCGACCAATACGGCACCTCACCATCGGCGAGCCGCTTGGTCACTGGCGAAAAACCTGTCCATCGCGAATTGGAAGCGGCTTTAGCGGGATTTCTGGGGACTGAATCGGCATTGGTATTTCCTAGCGGCCACGCCACAAACGTAACCGTCATCGGACATTTCTTTAACAGTGAAGATTTGATTCTTTACGATGAGCTGAGCCACAACAGCCTTGTGGAAGGATGCCTCTTGTCTGGCGCCCGACGCATCGCGTTCAAGCACAACAATGTTGAACACTGCGAGCAATTGATCGCTGAAAACCTGCACAAGTACCAGAAAATTCTGGTGGCAGTAGAGGGAGCCTACAGCATGGACGGCGACCTGGCACCCTTGCGGGACTTTGTTCGTTTGCGCCAGCAGTATCCGGTGCTTCTGTTTGTCGATGAGGCTCATTCCCTGGGTACCGTAGGTTCAACCGGCCGCGGGATCAGCGAATACGCCGGCGTATCCCCCAACGATGTGGATTTTTGGATGGGAACACTGAGCAAAGCACTTGCGAGCAATGGCGGTTACATTGCCGGAAAAAAAGCCCTGATTGACTACCTTAAATACACCACACCCGGTTTTGTCTATTCCGCAGGCATCACTCCGGCCAATGCTGCAGCAGCACTGGCCAGTCTGGAATTACTCGTTCAAAGCAACCAGCCGGTATTGCGTCTGCAAAACAATGCCGATTACTTCCGCCAAATGGCATTGGATCGCAAGCTCAACATCGGCCCCAGCCTTGATACACCCATAGTGCCCATCATCCTCGGCGACAGCGAGAAAACCATCCGGGTTGCCGATCAGCTATTCCGGGCGGGCATCAACGTACACCCCATGTTTTACCCTTCGGTCCCACAAGGAGAGGCGCGGCTGCGCTTTTTTATTAGCAGCGAACACCAAAAGGAAGACATGGTTTACACCCTGGATACATTGGCATCCGCGCTGTGATTCCAATTCCCGAACACTATCGCGCAACCAGCCACAACGCTGGTAAGGCGCGGCATACCGTGAGCAGCCATAAGGAATAATCATGAGTTTCACTGAACAACAATACCTTGTAATTAAAACCCTGGCCGATGGCATATGCCCCGGCGTTGGCACTATTCCACCCTCATCGGCTCTGCCTGTTGCGGATATGTTTGTCAGCATTGCCGAAACCTGGACACCAGCGGTGTTTCAGGCAACCGCCAATGCTCTGGATATCATCAATAGCATCGCACTTTCTATTTTTGGTCAGCCAATCCAAAACCTTGACCAGTCAGGCGTCGCTACCGTTACCGAAATAGTGGCTGACAACACTGACCTCAAACCCTTTTGGGAGCCATTCCGGATTTTAATTGCACTCAATTATTACGCATTACCCCCGGTATACAGCGCTATAGGCCTGCCCGGGCCAACAATTGATGCTGGTGGATTAACTGCTGAAGGCTATCCGGTCTAGGAGAAAAGAAAATGACTGCTATGGAAAATTTCGACGCTATTGTTGTAGGCGCTGGTGCAACCGGAGCTGTTTATGCCCACGAACTGACCAAGGCCGGGCTGAATGTACTCTGCATTGAGAAGGGTAGATTCTTCCAAAACCATCGCACTGATTTTGTAGAAAATGAATTGGAAACTTTCCGCCTGGTGTGGGATTACAGCGACTATGAAATCACCGGCAATGCTTTTGATGGCGGCCCCAATCTGGGAGCCAACGTCGGAGGAGGAACACTNNGTTTGGTGGTGTAAAGGGCGCCAATCTCGCCGACTGGCCGATTAGCAAAAAAATGCTCCAGCCCTACTACACCCTGGCCGAGCAACAAATGGGGGTTTCAGGTAGCGCAACCTGGTGGGATGAGTTGGCCACACCGCTCCCACCAAATCCCCCCATTCCGCTCTACCCCGCGTCACGCGCCATACAACGCGGCTTTGATCAGCTTGGGTTGCGCTCCAGCCCCGGTCGGTTGGCGACCAATTCCCAAACCTATCAGGGACGTTCGGCGTGCCTTAACTGTGGGTATTGTCGTTCCGGCTGTAGAGTCGATGCCAAATATCAAGCCGATGAAGTGTTGATCAAACCTGCCCTGGCCACCGGTCGTCTGGAGCTGGTCACCCGCTCCGTAGTAACCCGCATCGATACCGACAGAAGTGGGACCGAAGCCCGCTCCGTTAGCTACACCAATCTGGATACAGGCAGAGAAAGCTCTGCGCGGGCTCGTTTTATCATCTTATGCAACAACCCCTTTGAAATTCCACGCTTACTACTGGCATCCACCAGCCGCCGTCATCCCAACGGGATTGGTAATCACTATGACCAAATCGGACGCAACTTCTATTCTCACGCGACCTGTTTGGGGATGGGAATTTCCAATGACGACCATCGCACTTACGTTGGTCACAGCATGTGTAATGTCATGTCGCTGGATACCTGCGTCAATCGCGAACGCAAAGATTATGTCGGCGGCTTTTCAATGCTGTCTCTCAATGGTGCCGGTGCAGGCTCGCTCGCCGCATTTCCGTTGCACAAACTACACGGCATAGACCTGCAGCAACGCATGGCACAATACAACAACAGCATGGTGTTGATTACATTTATTGATGGCATGCCGGTTTACGATAATCGCATCGGTATAAATCGCAAGAAAACCGATGCTCTGGGTATGCCGGTGCCCACTATTCATTACGACTGGCATGAGAATGACCGCCGTGCGTTTGCTCATGCACGTGAAAAAATTGGGCAGGTATTTGAAGCCGCTGGTGCTTACGAAAGTTTTACTTCCGAGATTTTCGAAAGCCATCCGATGGGCACCATGCGCATGGGCAATAATCCTAAAACCTCGGCAACAGATCGCTTCTGCCGTGTACATGGCGTACACAACTTGTATGTCGCAGGCGGCTGCCTTTACCCCACTGGCAGCTCCGTCAATCCGACCTTAACGATGCATGCGCTGGCATTGAGATCGGCGCGCAAAATTATCAAACAATGGCGCAATCCTTTCTTTGATTCACTGGCGGAGGTTGAATAATGGAGCAACTCCCCTCAAAAAAAGCCATTGTTATCGGCGCCGGCCTCGCCGGCTTGGTAAGTGCACTAAGCCTGCAAAAGGCAGGATTAGAGGTCACCTTAATCGATCAACGCAAACAGGTCGGTGGACTGTGCGGCACCTTCAAATTGGACAACCGTGAGTTTGTTATCGCGTGCAACGATTTTGGCAAAGGACTGGTGAAATTATTGCGCGAGCTTGGTGTAAATTTTCCATTTAATCACAAAAAATCGTCAGTGTTTTATCGCGACCAATGGTTCAACGCTGCACCAGATTTGAAAATGGTATGGCAATTGCGCAGTGAGTGGCGAAATATTTTTTCGTTGTTGGGCGGAATTATCGCCCAACAACTTCCTCACCGCTCATCGCAATCTATTGAAAATTTTGCCAATCGATTAACCAGTGCTGGTGCAGTTAATGATCTCAGCAAATTAATCGCTTATTTTATGGGCGTACGCCCGAGCGATATTCAAACCTCTTTCTTTGGATTGGATGGAAAATACAATTACGGTTATACAACTATGGCTTGCCCTATAGGTGGACCACAAGCCATGACCAATACTATTGCCGATGTATTCTTACAACAGGGAGGCAAGTTATTACTCAATACTCGCTATACGAAACACAACAAACAAGGGAATCATTTTTACGCAGAAATCAACGATGGTGAATCGCGCATTGTGGAAGCGGATTATATTGTTGACACTCGTGAACAACGCTCGCTATATCCCGCTGACAGCAAACGTGGGTTACCGCTTTCCATGTTATGTTTGGCGATAAAAAACGATTTTCCTTATCCCGAAAATACCCATACGCTCACCTACTTTGAGCCAGATATTTCGCACTGGTTTGGAAAGTTAGATCAAGGGATTCAACCTGAACATTTTGGTTTTCATGTATTCAAGAGCGATCTGGCTCCAAATACGGATAATACTTACACGCTTAACCTCTATTTCTATCTACCACGCGGTGTTAACCAACTCGAAGACGGCAAACGCTCTATCTACAGCGAATACTTGCTTAATCGTCTGGAAAAACTGTTGCCCGGCATCAATAACCATTTGGTATACAGACGCCTGCTCACACCCGATGATTTTGTTGCGTTGCATGGTTTATCCAGCCGGGTAATGCCATTTATTGTATCCCGCGAAAAACCGCACAACTCAAGCAGTGAAGCAGGCTACTTTTATGCAGGCCACAGTGTATATCCACCTGGAGAGCATGCGGGGGCAGCAGCATTGTCTGGTGCACTGGCAGCACAACAAATCATCTCCGAAAAATCGTTATTTAATCCTGAAACTTCAGCTGGGGGCCATCATGAAAATGCACATCAACAGGCGTAATTTTTTGCTCGGAACATTAAGCACTACGGCGCTAACTGTCACTCCATTTAAAGTGACAGCCAATACAGAAACCAATCAACAAAACAAAACAAACTATATCCAGTGTGGAAAAATAAATTCAACTGACTTGCGTCATTTTTACTACACAGGAACAAACACAAGGGAGAGTTAAGTCGTTATTTATATTCAACATCGCCCATATTTAGGGTATCAATTAAATTTTCAACAAAATGGAAAGCGTGATGAAATATTTTTTATACGCATTTTTACTTATTCAATCTATGGCCGCAGCGATGGAAGAGCCCAGCACTATGAATTGGAAAACATTAACACTGCATATTACCGATATCGACATTAAACGCCCTGGTGAAATTGTAGTTATGGTATTTCAAGAAGATGGCTTCCCCAAAGATCACGAGAAAGCAATAAGAAAATACCACATTGACCCATTAGAACCCCATCACCAACTCAGTATTCAAGTTCCCGATGGGAAGTTTGCATTAAAAATTCATCATGATGAAGATAGAAGTGGAACCATGACAAAAAATTGGACAGGTTTTATTCCCGCTGAAGGTGTTGGATTCTCTTCAGGTGCAAAAGTTAAATTTGGTCCACCGTCTTTTAAAGTCGCACAAATGCAATTGCCTGATTCAGGCGAGGCAAGTATTGCCATTATTTACCCATGAATGTGCATTTAATTTCTCATTTTCAATTGGGCCTTTGTGAATTTTCTTTTTACGAGGCCTTTTTTCTTTAACTATTTTCTCTTTGATGCATTCATGAACCAAAATGTCGCCGATTCGAATTTCGGCTTATAACTAAAAATTCTCAATTTTGACGAATTTTTGTGCAGACTTTTAACAAAAACTTACGGTTTTCGTCATTCTCCCGCCCAGATTTGGAACGCCAAAGGCGTCAAATGTCACATTTTTCAGCATTTTTTTGACCGTTTATCGGCTTTTTAGCGGTGCCTGAAAGTCGCCTAATCCCTTGTGTTCTGCGGGATACAGGCCATAAAGGTCAAATAATCATCAAATCACTAGCCCATATATGCTCAAAAAACAAGCTAGGCACACAAAAAAAGTGCCTATACCATGAACGGGTATTTGCACGGGTCATTAATGGACTGGATTCGGCATGAATGCGCACACACGAAGAGAACAGCCTTTGGGCGTTGCAGTTCAGCAACCGGAGTAACCCTTTTATGGAAATTCGCAAACCATCAGTGTTAGTGATTAAGTCCATCCTGACGAGCTTCATTGTAGGTTCGTTACTTATTGCCAGCAGTGCGCTGCTGGTACGTAGCACCCCTCCAACCCAACTGGAAAAGGTGCTCGAAGCAGGCGAATTGCGTGTTGTATCAAGCAATGGTCCTACTACCTACTACGAAGGCTCCAATGGCCTGACGGGTTTTGAATATAGCCTTGTGAAAGGCTTTGCGGACTCGCTCGGCCTGAAATTGGTAATCGAAGACGAAGCTGACCTCGACAAAATGCTTAGCAGCGTTGCCGGGCGAGAGGTCCATTTGGCCGCCGCTGGTCTGACTGCGCTGGAAAATCGCAACAGCAACGTAACCTTTGCAACTCCTTTTATGCAGGTTACGCAGCAACTGGTGTACAACAGCCGTCGTCCCCTACCGGCTAGCATCAAAGACCTGAACAACAAAGAAGTGCTGGTGATTGCCAACTCCTCTCACACTGCACGAATTAAAGCGCTACAAGCTAAATTCCCGGAGTTGCAATGGCGCGAAGTGATCAATGCAGAAATGATCGATTTATTGGAAATGATCAATAAAGGCGAAGCCGATTACGCCGTTGTAGACTCAACCGCTTACGACCTCAACCGCTATTCATATCCACGCGCGATACTTGCATTCGATGTGAGCGATCCCCAGCCGGTGGCTTGGGCATTCCCCGCACAGCGAGATACCAGCCTCTTTGACGCTGCACAAAAGTATCTGGGCAAGATCAAAGCAGATGGTTCCCTCGCAAAAGTGACGGACGAATTTTTTGACCGACATATAGAAGAAGTAACGACTGGCGAAGCTATGGCCTTTACCTATCGTCTTGAGCAACGTTTGCCGCAATGGCTTGATGACATGAAAGCATCAGCAGCTGAATTTAATCTGGACTGGCAAATGCTGGCGGCGATTAGTTACCAGGAATCGCACTGGATAGCGGATGCACGATCCTTCACCGGCGTGCGCGGTTTGATGATGTTGACCAAAAACACCGCCAAAGCCATGGGTATTCAGGATCGCGAAGATCCAAAGCAAAGCATTTACGGCGGCGCAAAATACCTGAGCATAGTGCTGGAGCGTTTACCTAAACGCATTCAAGGTGAAGACCGATTGAATATGGCCTTGGCAGCTTACAACCAAGGCCTTGGTCATCTTGAGGATGCGCGTGTGCTCACCGAGCGCATGGGCGGCGACCCCACTAAATGGGAAGATGTGCGCAAATACATGCCACTCTTAGCCAAGCAGCAATACTACAGCAGTGCTAAACATGGCTATATGCGCGGTTGGGAACCAGTGAAATTCGTCGATAACGTGCGCAATTACTACAAGATTATTGCTTGGCATCAACAGCAGGAAGAATTCCGCATCGCCACCACGAGTACGGGCAATCGCTTGTCCGCTAATATCCGTCAAGTCGACGCAGAGAACGCTGCCACACCCGATAGCGGTAATTACGAAGCGAACCCCGCTGCCCTATCGGTACTTTGATCTAACTGGTAGGTACTTTGATCCAACGGGTAGGTACCTTGATCCAACTGGTCAGTTCCTTGATCCAGCTAGTTAGCCAGCAAAACTGATCCAAGCAACCCAACCGTCCGAACTGCCGCTATTGCGGCAGTTTTTGTTTAGCGCGCAAGTTCAGGACATTGGATGGGCAAGGGAGTAGAATGCCGCCCCATGAATAGCTGCTGATTTGTGATACTCCATGATTCCACGCATAGACCAAACCTCCCCTGTCCAAGCCCTGTACCTGCACTTTATCAACGCCTTGCGCGAACAGGGCTTTAGCGGCGACCTGAACCCGGACTACGCCAACCGTACAGTTTTGGCGACGGATAACTCCATCTATCAAGTACTGCCTCAAGGTGTGCTCTACCCGCGCGATACAGCCGATCTGGTAAAAATTGCCCGGCTCAGTCAACAGCCAAAATTCCAGGCGATAGTACTCAGCCCACGCGGCGGCGGCACCGGCACCAACGGCCAGTCGCTGGGCCACGGCGTGATCGTCGATATCTCGCGCCACATGAACCGCATCCTGGAAATCAACGCCGCAGAGCGCTGGGTGCGGGTACAGGGTGGCGTGGTGAAAGACCAGCTCAATGCCGCGCTGAAGGCGCACGGGCTGTTCTTNNCCGCGCCACCATCGGCGGCATGATCAATACCGATGCATCCGGCCAAGGCTCTTGCCGTTACGGCAAAACCCGCGATCACGTTCTCGAATTAAAAACCGTATTGCTCGATGGCACTGAATGGACTTCTGCTGCAATCGATGAAACCGAGCTGGAAAATTTGTGGAAGCGCGATGACCGCGTCGGCGAAGTTCACCGCATTATCGATGCGATCCAACGCGAGCATCACGCGCTGATCGACGCAAAATTCCCCAAATTAAATCGCTGCCTCACCGGTTATGATTTGGCGCATATTCGCGACCAACAAGGCCGCTTCAACCTCAACAATATTTTGTGTGGCAGTGAGGGTACACTTGGCTTTATCACCGAAGCGAAAATTAATTTATTGCCCATCCCAAAATACAGCGCGCTGATTAACGTCAACTACCGCGATTTCAACGTCGCCCTGCGCGATGCGACGCAATTGATGACGGCGGAGCCAACGTCGATCGAAACCGTCGATTCAAAAGTATTGAATCTGGCGATGAACGATATCGTATGGCATAGCGTGGCGGAGTTTTTTCCTGCACCGGAAAACGGTGAAAAAATCCAGGGCATTAATCTGGTTGAATACACGGCAAATTCAGACGATGAATTAAAAGCGGATGTAAAAAAACTAACGGACTTGCTCAACAGCGCAGCGCAGGATACCAACACCGGTCGCATTAGCTATTCCATTGCCTGGGGCAATGATGCGGTGAATAAAATTTGGGGCATGCGCAAAAAAGCGGTAGGTCTGCTCGGCAATGTGGAAGGTGAAATCCGCCCCGTTCCTTTTGTGGAAGACACTGCCGTACCGCCGGAAAATCTCGCCGATTTTATTTTTGAATTCCGCGCAGTGCTTGACGAGTACAAACTGACTTACGGTATGTTTGGCCATGTCGATGCCGGTGTGTTGCATGTGCGTCCGGCGCTGGATATGAAGGATCCTGCGCAGGAAAAAATGGTGCGTATCATCACTGATCGCGTTGTTGCACTGACACAAAAATACAATGGCCTTCTGTGGGGTGAACACGGCAAAGGGGTTCGCTCGGAATACGCGCCCGCTTTTTTTGGCGAGCTGTATCCTCAAATCCAACGGATTAAAGCGGCATTTGATCCGCGCAACCAATTAAATCCCGGAAAAATCGCAACGCCCGCTGCCGATATCAAATTGCTAAAAATCGATGAAGTGGCTACACGCGGCCAGCAAGATCGCAAAATACCCGTGCAAGTATGGGAGGGTTATAGTGAGGGCATGCACTGCAACGGCAACGGCCTCTGCTACAACTGGAATCCCAATGATGCGATGTGCCCCAGCTGGAAAGGCACACGCGAGCGCAAACATTCGCCCAAAGGTCGTGCATCGTTAATGCGCGAATGGCTGAAACAAATGAGCGAACGCGGCGTTAACGCGGTTGATGAAAGTAAAAAATTAAAGCGCACAAGTTTTCTATTTAATTTGCCCACACGTGCCATCAACACGCTTGGCAAACGCAACGGCGAATACGACTTTTCGCACGAAGTGCATGAATCCATGGCCGGTTGCCTCGCATGTAAATCCTGTGTTGGTCAGTGCCCGATTAAAGTAGATGTGCCCGAATTCCGCGCAAAGTTTTTAGAGCTGTATTACAGCCGCTATCTGCGTCCGCTCAAAGATTATTTTATCGGCGGTCTGGAATTTATGATTCCAACACTTGCTAAAATGCCTTGGGCGTACAACCTGATGATGAAGCCGCAGTTTATGCAGACGTTTATGGCACGCTTTATTGGCATGGTAGATAGCCCGCTGCTCACCGGAATAAGCCTGCATAAAGCGGCTGAAAAACTCGGTGTCAATTACGCGACTCTGGAAAATATTGCGCAACTCACGCTCGCCGAAAAAGCCAAGGCAGTGATTCTCGTGCAAGATGCCTTCACCAGTTATTTTGAAACACCGCTGGTGATCGACACACTCAAACTGTTGCAAAAACTCGGGTTTGTGCCCTTGCTTGCACCCTTCAAACCCAACGGCAAACCATTGCAGGTTCACGGTTTTCTTAAAGCCTTTGCCAAAGCGGCGGATACCAACGCAACGCAACTCAACGGCCTTGCCTCATCAGGCATTCCACTAATGGGCATTGAACCGGCGATGACGCTCGCCTATCGCGCGGAATACAAAAAAGTGCTGGGCGATAACGCACCCAAAGTGCAGTTGATTCAGGAATGGCTCGCACAACAGGGCGAACAACTCACTGGCAAGATGCGCGATTTCAAAGCAGCCGAGTTTTCGCTGCTTGCACATTGCACTGAAAAAACCAACGCGGTGACGTCAGTCAAAGATTGGCAAACTGTTTTTGCTAAACTCGGCCAACAATTAAAAGTTATCGAAACCGGTTGCTGCGGTATGGCGGGCACCTACGGTCACGAGAGCAGCAATGTAGAAACCTCAAAAAAAATCTACTCGCTCTCCTGGTCACAAGTTGTCAACAATCCATCCAACACTGGAAAACTGACAGCCACAGGTTATTCCTGCCGCAGCCAAACCAAACGGATCGACAATGTAAAACTTCCGCATCCGGTGCAGATTTTATTGCAACAAGCGGTATAGCTTTCTATCTGAAAGCCTTATCTTTTCGATAAGGTTTTTTTAACTTCAATGAACGACGAGCCACGACTATGAAACTTTTACGTAAACTGTTTGGTGCAAAACCCAAAGTTGAACCCATCAAAGCAGCACCTATTCCGGTTGCCGCAATAAAGCCGCCCAAACCGGTTATTACCTTGGATGCAGTTGAACAAACCAATGATGAGAGCGAGCTGTTAAAACTCGCCATTGAAGGTGCGACTAGCCAATTGCGCCAAGCTGCTGCGGAAAAGATTCACAGCCGTGAGATTCTGGAGCAACTCGCTAAAGCGGTAAAAACCAAAGACAAAAATGTATTCAAAATTGTCAAAACCAAATTGGATCTATTTAAAGCAGAAGATGCAAAATTAGCAGAGCTGGAAGCCAGTGCTATCCGCATATGCGAAAAACTGGAACGTCACTCCCACTTTGAAGCTGATTCACTTTTTAAAGCCAAACTGACAGTGCTACAAACCGAATGGGATGCAATGGGACAAGTATCCATTATTGCTCAGTCGCGCTATCAAAGCGCCCTCGCTGCCTGCGATGCAAAAATTAATGCACGCGCTCAAGCCATCGCCGATGAAGAAGAAAAACTATCGCTCGACCAACAGGCTCTGCAGCTGGCGGAAGAAGCTTATGCAAGCCTCAAGCAACTCGCTGGCGATGTCTACCGCGCAAGCCATGTGGATGAACTGATCAACGCTAATTACGAATTAAAAATACAGGAACTGGGCAATGCTGTACGTTTGGCGGCCAATCGCCAGCTACCGCTCGACAGACTCACTAAAGAATTCGAACACCGCAAACAACAAACCTTGAATCTAATCGACCAGATCAAAACGTCGGGCACTGTTAAACAACTAACGGAAAAGCTTGAACAAGCTGAAGATTCAAATGTAGTTAAAAGCACCCAACATAAACTGCAACAATTAATTAAATCCGCAAAAGAATTCGGCGATGAATTGCCGGAAACCTTGAAGGATGCCAAAGCGAAACTGGATGCACTCTGGGCCGAGCGTCATCAGACGGAACAAGCGGCTAAAAACGCCCTGCGCGATTTCAGTGAACTCGCGCGTAAAGGTTTGTGGGCAGCTGAGCAAGGGTTTGTGCGTAAAGCCCGCGCCATTCAAAAAGAATTACAGGAGAAGCGCGCGCAATTAAGCGAGATCCCCAAAGGTATTCAAGCCAAACTCGACGACTTTGAAGCGCAATTGGCAAAACTCGGCGATTGGCATGAGTTTGCCGTTACACCAAAAAAAGAAGCATTGATTAACCAGATGCAAGCGCTTGCTACCAGCAATATTGCACCCGAAAATCTAGCAACAAAAATTCACGAACTGCAAGACAGCTGGAAAGAAGTGAGCAAGGGTGTGCAGCAGCAAGACGATGAACTCTGGCAGCAATTCCAGCAAGCCTCGGCGGTCGCTTATGCACCTTGCAAAGAATTTTTTGAGGTGCAAGCCGCAGAGCGCGAAAAAAACCTAACCAAACGCCGTGAACTCGTGAGCCAATTGCAACAGTATTTACAAGGCTACGATTTTGCCAATGCGGTTTGGAAAGACGTTGAACAAACGCTGAAGACAGCGCGTGCTGAATGGCAGACATACTGGCCAGTGCCACGCAAAGCAGGCAATGACTTGCAGAAAGAATTTGAAAACTTGATGGAACAATTATTTGGCAAAATTACCAGCGAGTACGAAAGTAATAAAAACGCCAAGCAAGGTCTGATCGAACAAGCGGAAACGTTAGTAAACGCGGCCGATGCGCGCGCGGCCACTGAGACTATTAAAAAGCTACAGGCGCAGTGGAAATCAATTGGTAAAAGCTGGCACAAGGAAGATCAACAACTCTGGCAGGAATTCCGCAAACACTGCGACGCGGTATTTGCATTGCGCAACCAGGTATTTGAAGCGGCGAAAGAGGAGCGTCAAGCAATCACTGCGCAAGCTGAACAATTGATCGAACAGCTCAATCAATTCACCACACAAACACTTGAACAACTCAATGCAGCCAAAACGGAAATCGAATCGATTAAAGCGGAATTCGTCACCTTAGATTTACCCAAAGAAGTCGCCAAAGCGCTGCAGAACAAATTCAATGCGAGCCTCGCCGCTATCGCTACTAAACGCGACAGTGCCCGTAGTCAGGCAGAAGAGCAAAGCTGGACAGATCTGTTCAATGCAATCAATGCACTGCGCGAATATGAACTGGCGGTCATCGCACAAACGGCAAGCGATAAGCTGGACGCACAAAAAGCAAATCTGGAAACACTTATCGCCAACACACCGCGCTGGCCCACCGGCACGCTTAATCTGGTGCAACAACGCTTGATTAAAGCTGATGCGATCACCAGTGCCGATCAGGTAACCAACACCGAGCAATTGCACACTCTGACTATTCGCGCTGAAATTTTGGCAGGTAAAGAAAGCCCTGCGGAAGATAAACAAGTGCGTATGGCCTATCAAGTAAAACAAATGCAGCAAGGTTTTGGCCAGCGCGATAACAGTTTTGATCCATTGGTATTGGAATGGGTTGCACTGGGCGGGGTTACCACTTCAGTCTACTCACAGCTGTTGGCACGCTTTAATAACAGCAGAGCACAAGGTGTAAAAAACTAATTTCACTGCAGAAATGCAATTATTAAAAGCGAGTCAGATGCATAACTGACTCGCTTTTTTATTTTCGCGTGCGCACCTTCGCAGGCTGACATAAAGGTTCTGGCAAAAAAAAGCAGTCACTGGAGGCCAGTGACTGCAATATAAAGAGAGAGGTCAAACAACTATACAAAGAAGAACTTCCAGAAAGAACTACTCTGAATAACAGCTCGATGGAAGAGTTCCGTACAACAACTATAAGCTTAAAAAAACTGGCGGAAAAACTCCGCCAGAAGAAGGTCAAACACAACCCCTGTTCACTGCCCTGTCGATAGTGCAACGAACATTGACTTAATCCTACCGCTTGCATACTAGTGGGTCAAGCTTTTTGTCATTTTGACTTTATGTTGCCGCGTGAATATTTTACTATTGAATTTTATTTTACTAATAAGTATCATCTGCATGCAATTGGCGCCAAAATCACCACCACCCCCTTTGGATGAGCACATAAACTGATATGGCATAGTGGCGCGCAACAGGGCACAATCCATCTTATTTAGCCCCCCTACGCGTCCGACCACGGCGAATTGAACTTTCCAGAGGAGATACAGAGTTGGCTAAACAGCCTTTGATTAGCATGCGCCCGGAATCCAAGGGATTGTCATATGACCGCCCGGCAGCAAGCCAGATATTCGGCTTTATTCGCGATGCAATTATCAGTATGGAACTCCTGCCCGGACAAATGATTTCCGAAACGGCCCTTGCCCAACAATTCGGTGTCAGTCGCACCCCGGTGCGCGAAGCACTGATCCAGTTGTCCAATATAGGTTTTGTTGAAGTACTGCCCCAACGCGGCACTTATGTATCCAAATTCAGTATGGAGAAGATCCTGGAAGCGCGCTTTATTCGCGAAGCGTTGGAAGTTGCCGTCGTCATCCAGCTTGCCACCAATGCGAGCGAAGCCACTCGGCTGGAAGCTGTTAATGCCTGTGAAAAAATTATCGCCGACCAAAAAGCTGCTGCTGCTGATAATGATGCCCTCAGGTTTCAAAATCTCGATGACGATTTTCACCAAACTCTCGCAAGCTTTACCCAATACCCGAGAGTTGCTTCATTTATTGAAGCCGAAAAGGCCCATATGGATCGCGTGCGCAATTTGAGCCTGCATGTCAGCGGCCAATACAAACGCATCCTCAGCCAGCACGCAGCAATTATCAAAGCCATCAAAGCGGGCTCTGCCGAAAAATCAGCGTCCGCAATGAGCGTGCATTTAAAAGATGTCTACAACATTCTGGAAGTCATTCCGCAAGAACATCCCGAATACTTTGTTTAATCAAATAATGCTGCGCAGAGAGCTTCTCTGCGCAGCATTATTTGAACTTTATCCATTCCCAATAACAGTCTCTTTAACCCGCATTTTTCTAATCACTGGCTATACTCCAAGGCATGCCGATATTAACTACCATGCCCACATGCACTTTTGCCCATATCTAATCCTCTGCAGTAATAAATGGGTGGAGCTAAATTATGCTCCTGCCTAGATATTGCTGTGACTGTCGATTTCTGCGGGCACTATTGGACCGTTTACTGCTGCGCCTTAGTTTTCTACTGCTGCACTTCAAATTGCCGCTACTGTTGATAGGGTTTTCACTTCTGGTCAATGCCGATATCAATCCGCAAAAAATGCATAACACCATGCTGGCCCGCTATGGAGATGATGGTCTTGCGCTACTAGGAGCCTGGCAAACCATGTTGAACAGTGCAGCTACCGTTAATACCGAAGAAAAATTGCTGCAGGTCAACCAATTTTTTAACCGTAATGTGCGCTATACCGACGATGTTGTGCTGTGGAAAAAATCCGATTACTGGGCAACCCCGTTGGAGATAATGGGCGTGCGTGCTGGCGACTGTGAGGATTACACTATCGCCAAATATATCAGTCTGTTGCAATTGGGATTTACCAACCAACAACTACGCCTGATTTATGTCAAAGCCCAGATAGGCGGAAGGCAGAGCAAACTCTTTCAAGCACACATGGTACTAGGTTATTACTCAACACCTGATGCGATCCCACTGATTCTTGACAACCTGATCAACACTATCGAACCCGCCAACATGCGCGTGGATTTACGCCCGGTTTTCAGCTTCAACAGCGAAGGCTTGTGGGTGGGCAATCAGGTAACAACGGCAGACCCGACCGCGCGTTTATCGCGCTGGCGCGATCTACTGGCGCGCGTCAATGAAGAGGGTTTCTAATCATGCAAACAGAAAAAATATACGCTAAAAGGCACAGACCATGTCACTGATCAAACAATTATGGATTGGCATTTTCCTCCTGCTGTTATTGGCTCTGGCCGGCAACTTTATAATTAGTACTATTACCGCCAAAACCTATTTGCAAGAGCAGCTGCGGTTAAAAAATATCGACAACGCCAACTCGCTGGCGCTGTCAATTTCGCAAATGCCGGATAAAGATCCCGTCACGCTGGAACTACTGATTACCGCCCAGTTTGATGCCGGCCACTACGAATATATTATTTTTCAGGACGCCGATAAAAAACCAATAGTCGCGCGCAACTTTGAAGACGATAACGTCCTCCTCGACAAAGTTCCCGCCTGGTTTGCACGGCGGATAACGCTGGATGCGGCACCCGGTATTGCCCAAATACAGGACGGCTGGCAACAAGCCGGTACGCTCATTGTAAAAAGCCATTCACGCTATGCGGTGGAAGCACTCTGGCGCAATACCCGCAATTTATTGGACTGGTTTATTGTGGCAACGCTGCTAAGTGGCTTGGTAGGAAGTTTTATTTTGAAATACATTTCGCGCCCACTGGATTTGGTAGTAGATCAAGCCGAAGCCATTGGCCAGCGCCGGTTTATTGTGTCGGAAGAGCCCAAAACCAAAGAGTTTCAACGGCTGGTACGAGCGATGAATACCCTCTCTCATGGCGTTAAACAAATGCTCGACAAAGAGGCGCACCAACTTGAATTGTTACGCCGCGAATCCCAAACCGACGCACTCACTGGTCTTGCGAAGCGCATCCATTTTTTAAATTTATTGGAAACCCAATTAATCCGCGAAGATGCCCAGGCGCGCGGCATTATGGTGATCGCGCGGGTCATGCAATTGAATGAGCTCAACAAGCAACTAGGTCACCACCAAGCCGATCACATATTACGTTCGATTGCCGGCGTATTTAGTGATATTCAGGATAAATATCCCGGTAGTTATGCCGGCCGGTTAAACGGCAGCGATTTTAGTTTATTAATTCCTACTGACACGCCCATCGATATCGCCAGTGTAGATATTTCCCAAAAACTTAACTTTCAATTGATCGCCGGGGGCTTTGATAAAATTGCAGTCCCTTTGGCGCTGTGCAGTTTCAATAGGGGCGATAAATGCAATGAAATCTTGCATAAACTCGATGGTGCTCTGGCGCAGGCCGAGCTTAAGGGTAACCGTGCAGTAGTCACCGTAGATCAGCATCAAGTAGATTATGTGCAACATAACCTCAGCCAATGGCGCGATGTCATTAGCCACTCGCTCAACACCAATAATATTACTCTGGCAAAATTCCCGGTGCGCAATAGCAATCAGGAATTACTGCACGAAGAAGCTACCGTGCGTTTGCAATTGGATGATGAACTCAAACCCGCCGGATATTTTATGCCTTGGGCAGTTCGCCTCGGCTTGATGCCTGATGTGGATATCGCCGTGCTAACACTTGCGCTCGCTGAATTAAAACACCACCCGGCCCCGCTCGCACTTAACGTATCTGCCGCTGCACTCTGCAACGTCAGTTTCCGCGAACAAGCCATTGCGTTGTTAATGGAAGACCCGGCTAGTGCAGCTTATTTGTGGTTGGAATTTCCCGAAGTGTGCGCCCTGCGCCATCTGGAGGAGTTACGCGCATTTTCAACGCGTCTGCGCTCACTGGGTTGCCTAATTGGTTTGGAGCACGTTGGACTGGAATTCACCCAGTTTGGTAACTTGCAGGATATGGGATTGGGTTATTTGAAAATTGACAGTGCGATTGTGCGCGATATCCACAACAACGCCAGCAGCCAAAGTTTTGTGCAAAGCCTATGCACCCTCGGTCACTCACTGGGTATTGCGATGATTGCAGAAGGCGTAATAAACGAGGCAGAACAACAGACGCTTAAAAAAATTGGCCTCGATGGTTTTACCGGCCCCCATATTGTTTAAAAGTGCAATTTTTTAAGGATGTCTGTTGTTTAAAGATGCAAATTGTCGCCATCGTCAAGCAGATCAATTCCTTGGCGCTTGCCACGCAATTCGCGGCGATTAAGTAATTTATGCTGGGCCGCGTCAGGCAAATCGGTAAAGCGTATTACGCCCTGCTCCACCAATAAATTCACTACATCTTCCATTACCCGCGCCATGGTTTGGTCGGTTTGCTCCAATGCCCGCTGGCCAATAGATTTGGCGTTTTGGATAAACGCCAACAACTCCACATCATCATCAGCCACTAACTCACTGAAGCTGGTATCGGCTAGTTTGCTAATGGCAATTATTTCACCCGACGGATCGCGTTTGACGTACATAAGGTTCCTCGCAAAAAAATCCCGCAGTCACGCGGGATTTTATCATTGGCTAGAGCGATGAATTTAACCGCCGCTGTTTATCAATCCGTAATCAACTTATTGGTGTTGAGCAGTTGGGTAATGATTTGCTGGTCAGTAGTTGCACCGCTGTAAAGGCTTTGCAAATCCACACCCGTCAAGGTTATTTTTTGTGTCTCTGCCGAGCCAGTATAGCCTGCACCCAGGGTATGGGAATCTCCACTAAAACCACCGGTGTGGCTGATGTGGATAATCGTATCAGCACCAGCAATTTCAAAGTGCAGGTAATCGGCCAGATTGCCGGCACTATTACTTGCGCCAACATGTTCACCCTGGAGCAAATCGCGCAGGTCAAGGACATCTCCACCATTGGTATTGCTGCTCGGAGCATTGGTTGAGAAATTGTTGATGGTATCTTCCGCTGGACTGCCTGCCGCACCTTGGTCGCCCAAACTCCAAACGAACACATCGACAAAGTTATCACCAGCCCCACTCATAGTATCGTTACCAGCCCCGCCGCTGATACGGTCACTGCCAACACCACTATTGATGGTGTCATTACCGCTCCCACCAAAAATTACGTCATAACCCCCACCTGCGGTGATAGTGTCATTGCCATCGCCACCATAAACCACGTTGTTACCGTTACCGGCACTGATCGTGTTATTACCGGTACCACCCTGAATATATTCATTGGCGGAGTTACCGGTGTAATTGCCACTTTCAGTCGTCGCGATATCTACCGTTGTGTAGTCAGCTCTTAATGCCAGAGTAGATGAAGTAGTCGCCGTAAACCCACCAGAGACCTCAGTCGAAGTGACCTGCACCGTTAAGCTGGTGTTGGTTGTGGTATAGCTGCCTGGGAGATTCAACATCAGGTTAGGCAAATCGGCGGAAGTAAATTGCCATACCCCGCCCCCCAGATTAGTTCCACTATTAAAACTTACACCGGTTGGAACACCGCTGACTTTGATCGATAAAGTCTCAGAGCCATCGGTATCAACCAATGAGGTCGCGATCGGGAACTTGATACTGGTTCCACCTGTGCCATGTGCTAGCGCTACTACGGATTTCAGCACCGCCACCGAAGGTGCTGAAGCAGCCCCCACATTGACTGTCACCGAGCCGTTGCTGGTATTACCCACAGGGTCCCGAATGGTGTAGGTGAAGCTTGCAGGGCCCTCGTAGTTTGCAGTCGGGATAAAGACAACATTGCTACCGGACACATTCACAGTGCCGTTAACTGCGCCTTGTACGCTGACCAAGCTAATGACTTCGCCCTCTACATCACTATCATTGGACAACAAGGTAGCAATAGGAATATTCACGCTGCCGTTGGTCGCCACGACGCCGGAATCCGCTACCGCAATCGGTGCATCATTCACGGGGGCTACTGCCAAATTCACAGTCGCAGTATCAGTGCCACCCTTACCATCGCTCAGGGTGTAGGTAAAACTTGCCGGACCACTGTAATTAGGCGCGGGGGTAAATATCACACTACCTGCAACCAGACTCACAGTACCATTCACCGCTCCCTGCACACTTTGGATGGTCAAGGTATCGCCATCGAGATCAGTATCATTGGCGAGAAGGGACGCAACCGCGAGCGATAAAGCAGTGTCTTCCACGGCGGAAAAAACCGTTTGCTGATAACCCGGGGCGGAGGACAAGATATCGTAAGTCACCCCCGAATCATCACTGAGTTCCAGTTTGAGTTTTGCGTACCCGCCCTGATCCCAATATACAACTTCGATGTTATGCAATCCTCCTGTAGACAATGTGAATTGGCCATGAGTTGTAGTGGTCGCCGATTGATTGAGATTCCTCTCACCGACTACTACCCCATCCACACGAATCTGATAGCCATCATCAGCCAGAATTTTAAAATTGTAGGTACCTGCGCCTAAATCAACGAAGCCACGCATCCGAATGATGGCATCAGTGGTCGTGACTGGATCGGCACTTAAAGACGCTGCATCACTACCCAAAAACGTTTGCAGATTTGTGCCTGTGCCCAAACCATTAGAGAAAGTCGCCGCTGAATAATCGAAGGTTTTTGCTATGAACGTAGCATCGGGCGCGCGCCCATTAATGAACGCATACACCTGCTGGATACTGCTCAGATTCGCGCCATCTGTAGGCTCCTGATAACCAAAATACTCAGATACCAAACCAACATTGCCTGCGCTGGTTGATGCCGCTTCATCATCATTGGCCACAGGAGCAGTATTGGCTTTTTCTACGTTGATCGAGACGGTTGCGGTAGAGGTGCTATTGCCATCAGTGATGGTGTAAGTAAAAGACGCAGGACCGTGGTAACCGGGAGTTGGAGTAAACACCACATCGCCACCCACAATACTGACACTGCCATTTACAGCACCTTGCACTGAGTCGATGGTGAGCGCATCCAAGTCTGGATCTGTGTCATTGGCAAGTAATTGCGCCGCGGTTAACGTCAGGATTTCATCCTGATCAACAGAGGCACTATCATCAACGGCAAGCGGTGCATCATTCACCGGAGTGACNNTATCGTTGGTCAGTACGCTGGTAGCGCCGCCAACCAGTACCGTCGCCGTGCCGCCTTCAGCAACAGTGATGCTCTCGGTCACCGCGACCGGGGCGTTGTTCACCGGGGTGACGTTGATGTTCAC
>DQHS01000097.1 GCA_003524365.1 Cellvibrio sp.
GTTCCATTTCGCTGGCGAGCATGGCAGCGCCATAGAATTCGACCATCTGCAGGCTGCCGTGCACCTGATGAATATGGGTGAGGCAGAAGCGGATGCGTGCAGCATCTTTGGGGTTTTCAACATAGCTTTCGAGGGCTTGGCGCGCTTCTTTCAGCGTCTCACTGATCTCATGGATCAACCAATCCAACGCGGCAAAATTGCGATTATCTGCCATGCAGAACTTTCCTCTCGTTATTCTCGCGCGGTGCGAATTTTTTATCGTTCTTCACGAACGTAAGCCTGCACGTGATCATCGCCCGTGCGCTGCATTTCCGGATGTTCCCAGTCCACCACTTCGCCCAGCCCGACAACTAATAAACCACCCGGTTTCAGGCGTTCTACCAAGGCATTCAATACATCGCGGCGCAGCCAGCGGCGGAAATACACCAACAGGTTCTGACAAAAAATCACATCCACCTGCACTACCGGTAACTGGCGTGCGTGGATGATATTGGTATGGGTAAAACACACGCGGTCGCGCAGTTTGTTGACGACCTCGTAGCTGCCATCGGTACAGACTTGCAGATAGCGTTGTGCTTCATCGGGTTTTACCTGCTCGACGCGGCGTTTGCTATAGCGGCCCTTACGACCGGCTGCCAGCGCCGATGAGCTGATATCCATGGCGGTAATGCCGTAGTAGGGGCTGATCGCCGCCAATTCGAAGCAATCGTTGACCACCATCGCCAGCGAATAAGCTTCCTCACCAGTTGCACAACCAAGGCTCCAGATATCAAAACTGTTATTCAGTGCCTGGTTGTTGATTTTTTGCTGCAGATAATTGCGCACATATTCGATGGATTCGCGGTGGCGGAAAAAGCTGGTCTCTTTCACTGCTATGCGGTCAATCAAACGCGACCACTCCAGTTTCGCTTCAATTGTTTCCTTGGAGATAAAATCGAAGTAGGCGTCGTAATCCTCATTGCCATGGTCACGCATACGTGAGGTCATCTGCGATTCCAGCCAGGCTTTCTGTTGAAAGACCAACTGAATACCGGTGCGCTCCTCTAACAGTTTTCCCCATTGGAGAAACTGGTCTTCGGTGAGAGTAGGTAATGTGCGCAGAGACCAGGCCATAGTGACACCTACGATGCCAGCGGGGCTGGCATCGCTTATTTATCAGGCTTTTGAGGTATGAGCAAAGATATCGTCGTCGGGCAACAGTTCGTCGTCCAAGTCGATTACTTCGGCACTGCTATCGAAATCCATAGTCGGGGTGGTGGCCATTGCTTTGCGTGCTGCATTGGCGCGGCCTTCCGACATATCTTCTTCCGGCAGTTTGAAACCGGCTACGGATTCACGCAGGTCAAGTGCCATCTCAGCAAGGTTACCAATCGACTGGGCGGTAGCTGAAGTACCTGCAGAGGTTTGGGTAGTAATTTCTTGAATAACATTCATCGTGTTGGAGATGTGACCTGCAGATGATGCTTGCTGGCGCGCGGCGTTGGAAATGTTCTGAATCAACTCCGCGAGGCTTGACGATACGTTTTCAATTTCTTCCAGTGCCACACCCGCATCCTGTGCGAGGCGCGCACCGCGCACTACTTCAGAGGTGGTTTGTTCCATCGAAATTACCGCTTCGTTGGTATCATTCTGAATGGTTTTTACCAACGCTTCGATCTGCTTGGTTGCTGCTGCGGAACGTTCCGCAAGGCGTTGAACTTCGTCCGCTACCACCGCGAACCCGCGGCCCGCGTCACCAGCCATCGATGCTTGAATTGCCGCGTTGAGTGCGAGAATGTTCGTTTGGTCCGCAATGTCGTTAATCAAACTTACGATGTCACCGATTTCTTGTGATGATTCACCGAGGCGTTTAATACGTTTGGAGGTATCTTGAATCTGTTCGCGGATGGTATCCATCCCGTTGATGGTGTTTTGTACCACTTTGGCGCCGTTGCCCGCGATCGATACCGCGCGCTCTGCTACCGCTGCCGATTCGGCGGCGTTTGCCGATACCTGGTCAATGGTCACGGCCATCTCGTTTACCGCTGCCGATGCACCGGCGATTTCTTGCGCCTGATGTTCAGATGCTTCAGCGAGATGGAGTGCAGTTTGCTGGGTTTCCTGCGCAGCGGCCGATACATTTACCGCGGTTTCGTTGATTCGCGCTACCAGAATACGCAGCTGGTCGATGGTGAAGTTGATAGAGTCGGCGATCGCACCGGTGAAGTCTTCGGTTACCGTTGCGGTGGTGGTCAAGTCACCGTCCGCGAGGTCAGCCAGTTCGTCAAGGAGACGCAAAATCGCGGTTTGGTTACGCTCATTGGTATCAGCAGTTTCGTCTGCACGTTTACGAGCGCCCATGTATTGGTTGAAACCCAACACGAAAAGAGAGACAAGAGTGATCGCCGCCAATGCGATAACAGAAGTGTTGTTAATAAACGGGCGATTATCTGCTTGCACCGCAATCTTGTCAGCAATAGCGGCCAGACCCTGCAGCAGCTGCGGGGTATCGTTCAATAGAGCATCGGATGCCTGACGGGCGCGGGTCAGGGTGGTAGAACCTTCAACCATTTCCTGGATCGATTTGTTTACGCCTTCAAACAGTGTGGTGATCTGGTCCAGACTGGCGCGCGCCTGAGTGTCGGATACGCGGGTAATACGCAGTACCGGATCGCCATCTTTCATTGCGGTCAGTACACGAGCGTAGTAGTTGGCATCGCGATTGAATTCGTCGGCAGCATCACCTGAATCGGTGTCGCCGCGCAGCATTTTATCCACGTTACGGCCGATACGCTCGGCGCGCCAAGAAAGCTGTTGTGCCTGAACCGCTTGGTCGGCCGGAGCGCCTGATTCGAGCAGAATTTCCACAATGTTATTGTGCTCACCCTGCAGAGTTGGCAGGTTTTCGTTCAGGGTGTTGCCCACGTTGTTGAGCGATACGATCAAGTCTTTGTTGGTTGCAATCGCTTGGGCGTTGGTTTTTACCCGGTTCCAGATAGCGCCGAAGCTGTCAAATTCGGTACTGAGCGATGCCCGGGTTCGTTCGTCGCTAGCGCGCAGCATATCCCAAGTGCTGCCCATGCTCTCCACTACGCCGGACAATTCACCAAAGGCTTTTTCATCGCCCGAGGTGGCATCTCGCGAGAGTGAGGTCAATCGATAGGCTTGCGCACGTAAGTCGCCGGCCTGTTGCAGGTAGCGTTGGTCATTGTTTTTACCCTGGTTGATCAGGACAGACAAGGCCACCGCCGCTGCAAACGAAACCACCAACAACACCGCGAAAAAAATAGTCGTCGGTTTTGCCTTGAAGGCGGCAATCTTTGAATCAGTTTTCATCTAAGCACTCCTAACCAGCGTTCGGTTTTATTTTTTCTATCCACTGCGCTTTTGCGTGATGCAGAAAGCGTGAATTTGACTCTCATTACCTGTTTTCTAACAATCGGGGTGTAACATGTTGCCTACCTAATCAGGTTTTTGCCGCATTGGTAAAACGTGGATCTTCCGCCAACAGCGCTGGGCGGAACAGCGACCAGCGCTCTCCCCCCTGAGGATAGCTGCCAGTGACAAACGGCAAAATGTTGTTCGCTACGGTTCCCGCCTGCGCGCTGTATTCATCCATGGGGAAATGTTGCATACCAAACACTTGATCGACAATAAGGCCGGAATAGAGTGTTTCAGTTTCCAATATCAATACCCGGCGGTGTTTGCGCGTACCAGTGAGGCGATCGCCAAAAAACATCGCAAGATCAAATAAGGGTAAGAGTCGGCCGCGCACGTTGGCGACACCTTTTACCCATGGTTGTACGCCGGGTAGGTGGGTGTGATTGGGAACTTCCAGCATTTCCGAAATTTCGCCAATCGGTACCACAAAATAGCTGCCCATAAGCGCAAAGCCGATGCCGCTCCAATGGGGGCGTATGTCCGCTTGGGCAGGCAGACCGCGTGCAGCAGCGCGACTGCGCTGTGCCAATGTGAGCAGGGCCTGGAAGGCGGCCTGTGGTTCTGACATAAATCTATCCGTAACTGTCGTGCATCAACACTCGGGTTCAACACAAAGCCGATTTACACAATGGTCAGTGATGATGCTTGTTGTTATTGTCTCTCGATCGTCCCTGTAGTTTATGAACTTATCCTTCGATTAGCGCAATACTTCAGCCATAGCAGCCATCAATACATCTTGGGTTATGGGTTTGGACAAATAGGCCTTGGCACCTTGGCGCATACCCCAGACGCGGTCAGTCTGCTGGTCTTTAGTGGTCACAATAATGACGGGGATATGAGCAGTCTCAGGCGTTTTTGATAATTGTCGTGTTGCTTGAAAACCGTTAAGACCAGGCATGACCACGTCCATTAGCACGACATCGGGCAGTTCTTTTTGTGCCATCACAATACCGGCTTCACCATTGTCGGCAGTCATGACTACATGGCCGTTCTTTTCTAGCATACTGGTGAGTTTGTAGGTTTCGGTTGGTGAGTCGTCAATAATTAATACTCTGGCCATAAATGCTCCAAAAAAACAAATAATTGTTCCGCAGGCAATGCGGCGAATGTTAAACAGTCCTTTGGAAGTTGATCCAGACTATTACTGTGGTGGAAAAGGGTGCGCAGTTAACGCGTTAGTAATAGTCAAAAACCCGAAAGGGCTAACCCTGAATACGGCTGATCAAGACGCTTTGAGGTGCTTGACGTGCGCTTCGATAGCACCGAGTAACTCGCTTTTGCTAAAGGGTTTGGTGAGATACTGGTCTGAGCCGACAATACGCCCTTTGGCCTTGTCGAANNCAGCCCGCTTTTTTGAGCAGTGTTTCAGCCGTGCGCCGGATGGTTTTGCTATCGTCGATAACCATCACTTTGAGGCTTTCGTAAGTTACTTCCATACTCTGACCTTGCCTTTTGTTATTGCCGTAGTTGCCAGATATACACGTTAGTTGNNTTGAAGCTTTTTTTGCATGATTAATGGATATAGCACTCATCCATTAAAAAGGGCGTCAAAATAACGCCACCAATGAAAATGAACTTTTAACACAGTTTTTAAGGTTGTGCCATAACTAGTTGAATATATGAGCAATCCATACCGATTTTTGTTTTTTTAGATCACTTTAATCTGTCTGTAATAATCTTGCTTTAATTGCCATCAGGACTTAACTTTAGCCCGCCGTTGTCGCCCCGGCAAAATATTTATGCATCCTAATAATACATAATTTGTATTATTTATAAGAGTAAAGTTTATGACAATCTCTCTCGGCGTGGTAATGGACCCTATTGCGGATATCAAAGTCTATAA
>DQHS01000311.1 GCA_003524365.1 Cellvibrio sp.
GTTGCGCGTCAAGCGGTGCGTGAATCGCTGGTGCTGTTGAAAAACAAAAACAATTTGTTGCCACTCGCACGCAACCAAAAAATATTGGTTGCGGGTGATGGTGCAGACAATATCGGTAAACAAGCGGGCGGCTGGTCAGTTACCTGGCAGGGCACCGGCAACGTGAATTCCGATTTCCCCGGTGCCACCTCTGTCTACGCGGGCATCAATGAAGTCGTGAGTGCCGCCGGTGGTAAAGCAACACTCAGCGTTGATGGTTCATTCAGCGAAAAGCCCGATGTCGCCATTGTTGTCTTCGGTGAAGATCCCTACGCGGAAATGCAAGGTGATGTGGGCATGCTTGCCTACAAGCCACGCAATCCAGCAGATTTGGAATTGCTGAAAAAATTGCGCGCGCAAAACATCCCCGTGGTCTCTTTGTTTATTACTGGCCGCCCTCTTTGGGTGAATCGCGAATTAAATGCATCTGATGCGTTTGTCGCAATCTGGCAACCGGGTACTGAAGGTGCGGGTGTTGCAGATGTGATTTTCAAAAATGCCGCTGGTGAAATTAATTACGATATGAAAGGCCGCTTGAGTTTCTCTTGGCCTAAACACCCGGATCAAACTCCACTTAATCGCGGCGATAAAAATTACGATCCGCTCTTCGCCTATGGTTTCGGTTTGAGCTACGCCGATAAAGATACGCTTGCCGACAACTTGCCTGAAGATGGATTGAAAGCAGCAGAAGCCTTGGACGTGTTGGAAATTTTCAATCGCCGCCCGATGGAGCCATGGCAATTGGAAATTATCGGTTACCAGAACGATATAGTACCGATGAACAGCAAAACAGTTAAAGCCTCATCACTAATGATTGAAGCCGTGGACCGCGAAATGCAAGAAGATGCGCGCCGTGTGCAGTGGAATGGTTCAGGTAACGGCCAAGTTGCGCTGTCAGTCGCTAACCGTCAGGATTTTATCAATTACTACAGCAGCGATTCNNGAAAAACTTAAAGGCTTCGCAGGTCAAGGCTGGCAAACCGTCACCGTGCCCTTCAAATGCTATCCAACTTCCGGTGCTAATTTCGGGATAGGCCAACCGCCAGAAGAATACTGGACGCAAATCCTGCAACCTTTCTCGCTGATCACCAGCGGCACTTTGGATATCACCTTCGCCAAAGTCAGTGTGGTGAAAGGTGCGGGTAAAGAGGTGGCTTGTCCGTAAAAAATATTCGTCGCGTTAAACTAAAAATCCCCGCCAGTGAAAGCTGGCGGGGATTTTTATTGGCAGGAGCTAAGTATTACGATGTTCGCTTGCAATATATAAATGAGTTTAAAGTCAGTCGCCCACTTATGGGGTTTGGATCAAAATTAAAATCTGGTGCTATGTTGCCTGAGTGTAAAATATTCGAAGGATAAATAATCATGCGATTAAACATTGCATCTACTGATGCGATTTGCTCAAAGTATGCGTTTGAGCCATTCATGTACGATTTTATATCAAACTTCAGCGCGCCCTCTTCTACTACGGACTGTTTATAGTGATCGATGTTTTCACTAGTAATTTTTTCATAACCGGTTTTTCTATGCCGATACAGCGAAGTGCCGCCTTTTTCTTTATCGCAGAGGAAATGAACGCAGGCAAGATCGCCACTCAGATAAGAATCAATATGCGGAAGACATTGCGTTATTTCTAATTGATCTGGGGGAGTTACTACCATCGAGTAAAGCGCTTTGCCTCCAGCTATTTTATCTTGCGTCAAACCAAATATATTGCTTAATAGATCTGCCAAGTAGTGGTTAATTACGTGGATATATCTATTGGGAGCTGCCATGCGCAACCCTGGATAAAAATTATCTACTTTGTTGAAACTGGTGTTTGTTACGCAAAAATCTACTAACAAATGTGCATCTCGAATAAAGTTATCTATAACAAGTAAAGGCGTTTCCTCTACTCCGACTTTATAAAATTTGTAAGAAAGTTCGGGGGACAATACCAGTTTTAAAGAGTCTTGCATCGTATCGCGGCTCGCTTAAGCGTTTACAGAACACCACCATACTTGTTAACAAAATCTTGGTGTGTTGACATCATTGCAATGCTTTTATCGACATCAGCTGCAATGCTATTCAAAAAGTTTTGCAGATCCCGATCAGACATCAGTCCAACAATCGGATGGTATGAGGAAGGCATGATCCCCTGCCCAAGCATAACCTGAGTCCAGGAATCCAATCGAAATAACTCGCCTTCAACTTGATTAGATCGTCCGAAATCTTTAAACAGTGCGATTCTATGTTTGAGATCACTTGGTATTTCCATCTCCTTACAATAACGCCAAAAAGGGCTGTCATCACGCTCAGTCGCTTTGTAATGCAAGATAATAAAATCCCTGATTCTTTCGTACTCGCTTTTTGCTTGGGTGTTGTATTCATCAACAATTGATTGCTTGATTTCGCCGTGTGGAAATAGCTGCAATAAACGGGTTACGGCTGTCATAATCATGTGGATACTGGTGGATTCCAGTGGCTCCAAAAAGCCCGAGGCTAATCCCATCGCAATACAATTTTTATTCCAGGATTTTTTGCGTCGCCCGGTTTTAAATTTTATTACTCTAGGTTCGGTGAGTACTTTGCCTTCCATGCTCGACAGCAACATGTTGGTCGCTTCATCATCAGATAAGTGGGAGCTGGAAAAAACGATTCCGTTTCCAACCCTATGCTGCAAAGGAATTTGCCAACGCCAACCAGCATGATGCGCAATAGATTTTGTGTAGGGAACCGCAGGCCCATGACTTTCAGTTTGTACTGCAATGGCACTATCACAAGGTAGCCAGTGATCCCATTCTTCAAAGCCCGTCTGCAAACACTGCTCAATCAGTAAACCTCGCATACCGGTACAATCGATAAATAAATCACCTGCGATGTCCTGACCGGAATCCATTTTAATTGAAGTAATAAAGCCAGATTCCGGATGCTGAATGACTTCTGCTATTTTTCCTTCCACTCTTTTTACACCACGAGCTTCAGCGCGCGCCCGAAGGAAACTGGCGTAACGACCTGCGTCCAGGTGAAATGCATAGTTTATACTGGTCTGGTCGTTTAACGAAAAACGGTTCTCCAGCGCCGCCTTATATTCAAGACAATAATCACCAAACTCTTTAGCTATTCCCAGCTCTCTACCTCTAAGCCAGAAATGGATAAAATCCGTAATTATTGTTTGTTTGCCTGTGACACCAAATGAATGAAAATATTTTTCACCCACCTGCTTCCAATTTTCAAATTGAATACCGAGCTTAAAAGTAGCGCTTGTTGCCCGCATAAACTCCTGCTCGTTAATGCCTAGAAATCGATGAAAAGTCCTCATGGGTGGAATGGTGGCTTCGCCTACGCCAATTGTCCCTATTTCCTGAGACTCTATTAAAGTAATATCAAGAATCTCGCCCATTTGATGGGACAGCGCTGCTGCCGCGATCCAACCGGCTGTACCACCGCCAGCGATAACTATCTTCATTTTTTTATCTGGCATTTTTTATTCTCATTAGCGATTTAATTTGTTTATCAGTAGAGCTCTCAATTTTCTAGAGTCTATCCGTTCAAGCGGTTTTAAAAAGCCTTGCGCCGCTACAGGAATGTAGTTATTCGCCGTTTCAGCGCCGTTAAAAATATAGTGATTAAAAAGCTGCTGCCAACCTTTCCGTTCGTGAACCGATTTATCTCTTATGCTCAGCATAGCCATGTACAAGGCGTTCATACCTGAAGAGAGGAAGGCTGGGGCATCATCCCACCAGTAATTGACCAGAATATTATAGGGAGCAAGGCTTTCCACATGGTGCCACCACATGCTCGGAATATATAAAGCATCACCCGGCTCCAAGTCAGCCACTTGAGCCACCAGAAGTGCATCTTGAAATCGAGGAAATTTTTGAACATCAGGATTTTTAAAATCAACCAGACTAATTACTTGTCCACCGGGTGTGGGTTCCAATGGCCCAGGGTATAGATTGCTGATTTGATTGGGCGGAAAAAGTGTGAACCTACGCGCACCGGCAACACAGCACGCTATATTATCTAACGCATCAAAATGGCAGGTCGCTGTAGTTGCACCCCCGAGCCAGATACTAACTCGTTCATCCATCGCATCACTATGTTTTTCCCTTGGAATTTGGAGATCATTTTCACCCCTAAGCCCTGGCAAATGCGTGTCTATAATATTCGAGGCAATATAGTAGGATGGATCATTTGGCTGGCATGCCCCTTCCAAAATCGCATCTAGAGTTTCGTCAATACGTCCTTTAAAACTTTCGTAGTTGAGCTTGGTGCAGTTGTCGTTGTAAAACATTCGGCCGCTATTTTCCGCCGGAATCTTACAAACAACGGTGGGTACCCCATTATAAAATGACTTCAGATAATCAACTGATGTTTTATCAGACGTTCTTCCTGCTTGAACCAACGGCCAATCACCAACCAGTTGCTTGAAAATGACAGGCTCTGCAGAATCAATTACATCTCTTGGAATATTGTGTGTATTAATGCCATGCAAAGTCTTTATTTTCTTCAAGATCAATTTTCTCCGCTTAAAAGCTTTCGATTTTTCAAATCAATTAATTTTCGGACATTAGACATTGATGCAACAATAAAATAAGCCGCCTGAAGAAAGCCTGACTTATTAAGTTCTTCAAGTGCCTCTCCATTCAAGCTGGACAATTTGTCAGTATTAATAGTCTGAAATCCATTAATTTTTAATTTATCCCGATTTTGGAATTCTATATCCAAGGTTACATCCTCTAACAGTTGATACTTATTAAAGGTATCAAACATTAATTTTGTTAGAAATATTCCGTCATTAATAGTATC
>DQHS01000108.1 GCA_003524365.1 Cellvibrio sp.
GAGCCGATGGATCGGCGGTGTAGATCTCGGTGACCAGTGGTTGGCCGATAAATAGGGCAGGATCAGCCGGTGTAGGAGCCGGTGCTGCAGCAACTGAACTTGCCGCTGTCGATGTTGCTGTAGTGTCAGTTGGTGATGCTTTGTCTTGGCAGCCAGCCATTAGCAAGCTGCCAGCGATAACACTGGCCATCAGGAATTGGTGTTGGTTTGTCATAGTTATTGTCTCGTTATGGGTTGTGTCGTTTTTATCTTGCCAACCCGGATCTTACCAGTGCCAGAGGGTTCCGTCTTCCAACCGATTCACAGGCAGGCTCGCGCGCTTGNNCCTGAATGCCAAAGTTGGGCACCCAATAATCAAAGTGCAGCGCGGCGCCCATGCATACGGGTGATAAATCTGTTGCACCGTGGAAACCGGTGCGCACATGAAACAAGCTGGCAAAATCGGCGATGCGACGTACTTGGGTAATACCGCCAGCGTGGACAATCGTTGTGCGAATGTAATCAATCAAGTGATTCTGGATCAGCTCGCGGCAGTCGTGAATGGAGTTAAATACTTCGCCTACGGCAAGTGGTGTGGTGGTGTGCTGGCGAATTAATTTAAATGATTCCTGATTTTCCGCCGGTACTGCATCTTCCATCCAGAACAGTCGATAGGGTTCCAAATCCTTACCCAAGCGCGCTGCTTCAATCGGTGTTAAGCGGTGATGCACATCGTGCAGTAAATGAATGTCGGTACCAAATTCTTTGCGCACTTGCGCAAAAACTTCGGGAATAAAATTCAAATATTTTTCGGTGGACCAGACTTCGGTTGAGGGCAAATCGGAATCGGCTGGCTCGTAATTTTTTTCGCCTTTGGCAACGCCATAGGTTTTTTCGATGCCGGGAATACCGCATTGCACACGAATGGCTTGATAGCCTTTTTCTTTCGCTTTGCGCACGGCATCGAGCGTGGAATCCAGATCTTTGCCGTTGGCGTGGGTGTAAGTAAGAATTCGCTCGCGGCTTTTTCCTCCGAGCAATTGGTAGAGCGGCATATTGGCCATTTTGGCTTTGATGTCCCAGAGCGCGACATCAATTGCCGCCAATGCCGTCATGCCCACTGGCCCACGACGCCAATAGGCGCCGCGATAAAAAAATTGCCAGATGTCTTCAATTTGTTGCGGGTCGCGACCAATAAGCGCAGGGATTAAATAATCCTCCAGATAAGAGACGACGCTTTTTTCACGGCCGTTGAGCGTCGCATCGCCGATGCCATAAATGCCTTGATCAGTGGTGATCTTCAGCGTTACAAAGTTTCTGCCGGGGCAGGTGACAATCACTTTCGCATCAACAATTTTCATTCAACGGCATCTCTACTGCTGGTGGTTATTAAAACGTTTTAATATCGTCGGCTCTCCTGTGGCCCCAAATAGCTGGGCAAAAGTCCGCCGGTATCAATCATAATTTTTTGCAGTGTCACACCCGGATCAAGGCTGTAAACGCGCAGTTTGCGCGCGCCGGGTTTGTTAAACACATGTTCGCTGCGGCTGGTGCGCACATCAGTGCGCGCTGTTTCTTCCCAGGTGGCGCTGCTCATATCGGCGGTTAAATCGATTATCTGCGCCGGTTGATCATCAATAGCGATGGCGTAGCGTAGACCCCGCCCCGGGATCATCGGCCAACTGGGCGCGAATAATCCTGTAATCGAAAAGGTGCCTGCGCGAGTGAGATAAATCTCATATTCCAAATAAGGCGCCTGTTTTGCCGAGGCAAAGCTGATGTCGGTAATCGGGTAGACCGACATAGATGACAGCGTGCGTCCGTGCTCGGGGATTTTCTCCCAGCTCAGCTTCGCCCCTTTGTCATCGCGGGCATCGCCTTTACGCTGATAGTGTTCAGCCTCAATTGCAATGTAACCATCCGTCTCGACAAAACCCTTTAATTCGCTTTTCTTGATGGCTGGGTTAAACGCCTTAACCGCAATGCTGGCGCTGCCCCAGCCCGTACCGGCAATTTGGATACTGCCGGACGCATCTCCGATGGGTGCTTTACTCCAATCGATCGACACCTGAATTTGCGCCTTGGTCTTAACTTGTATACTAGTGTGGCTAATTATAATCCAAGGTGCACTCACTTTGGCAGTGGCAGTGAACGATTCTTTACCTTTGTTAAACACTTCAATCATTCTTTGTTGCTTGCCAAGCGGATCAAAACGCCCCAATTGGTAGTTGCCCGGACTTGGCCATGCAGACGCTACGCCTTCCACGGCTATGCCCATCTCCGCCGAGTTATGCGGCTCGTAGTGGTGGGTAACGGGCATTGTGTCCTCGGGCGGATTATTCCAGTTGCTGTAGCCGATATGTGGCTGCGACATAAAGTGATTCCACTTCCCGCCATTTAACTGGTGATATTCCTGTTCCAGCGCGGCATCGGCGGCAAATAATTCACGCACTTTATCAGCGTACTCATTGGTGTTGGCGCGCGCTTGCTGTGCATAAAGATGATTCTTGGCTTGCGCATCGTACAACTCGGTAATAATTGCACTCGCTTTGGCCGGGAAGAGCACCAATTGGAAAAATGCATCGCGCTGTTCTCGTGGAATTTTTGCGTAAAGCGTTTCCGCGCGCGCGGCATAGGATTTTATTTCTGCTGTTACGCGGTCTGCTTCTTCGTAGTTGAGTTGGCTGTAAATACTCGCGTCTTGTAACTCGGGTTTGCGGCGCAAATTGTGGCGCGTGTAGCCAGTCATAATCGCGGCAATTTCCTGCGCGTGCTCAGTGCCAAATTCGCGCTCGGCCCAGAGTGTCGCAAATTCAGGAATGCGTTCTTTAGGCCATGCTCCGGGGTTCCAGGCCATGTTGAGAAAAAACTCAATCGGATATTCCATGGGTTTTAAATCGCCCACATTTACAATCCAAATCTGGTTCGCGTCATACGCGTAAGCGAGATGCATTTGCTCCCAAATTTTGGCGATGGAGACAGTATTGATCCAGCGATAGGAGCGCGGCCCGCCGACATAATCAAAGTGATAATACACCCCAGCGCCACCAACACGTTTGCGCTCTTCCGGTGTTGGCAACCTGCGGATATTGCCCCAATTGTCATCGCACCAGAGCAGGATTACATCGTCAGGCACGCGCATACCACGCTCATAAAAGCCTTGCACTTCTTTGTACAGTGCCCAGACTTGTGGCACTTGTGTTAGCTGATCTTTGCCAAAAACATCGCCGAGAATCTTGCGTTGATCGCTGACAATTTTTTCCAACAAATCAATATTTTCACCTTCGCTCATTGGCTCATCTTGTTGGCCGCGCATGCCGAGGGTGTAAATACTTTCATAGGGTTTATTGCGCTTGGCACCATTAACCCAGAAGTTATATAAATTTTCCGGATTTTTTGAATATTCCCAGGGGCCTTTGCCGTAGCGATTCCATTCTTTGTCCGCGCGCATCATGGGCTCGTGGTGCGAGGTGCTCATGACTATGCCATATTCATCGGCAAGGATCATGTTTTGCGGATCGTCATCGGCAAAGGCGTTGTTCCACATGGCTGGCCATAAAAAATTGGCTTTCAGCCGCAGCAATAATTCAAATACCTTTTCATAAAATTGGGCGTTGTAGTTGCCGTATTTTTCGGTAACCCAACTAGTAAGGGCAGGGGCTTCATCGTTTAAGAAAATACCGCGGTATTTCACTTTGGGGATTTCGGTCAGCTGCAAATTTTTATCAATATACAAAGCAGTTTTTTTCTTCACTGGCACATCCGCCCACCAATGCCAGGGCGATACGCCTATCTGCTGGCTAAGGCTGTAAATGCCGTACATAGTGCCGCGTTTGTTAGCGCCGACGATGACCAGCGCACGTTTCACCTGCGGAAAGGGCTGTTCGATAACCTCTACTTGGTAGGCATCCCATTGGTCGCGGATTTTACGCACATCGATTTTGTTGGCAGCAATAAGTTGATCAATGATTTTGCTTTTTCCCAGAGTGCCAACGATCACTANNTGCAAATTTTTGGCAGCGCGCAATACACCGGGGAATTCATCGGTATCGATAATCAGTTCGGCGCTGTTATTTTTATCGACTAACACCAAGTTGTTGCTGGCGTCTTTCGCGAGCCAGGATGCCTCGCCCAGTGCGAGACTGGCTGGCGCGATGAATAGAAAAATCCAGAAGAGAATGAATTTGCGCATTATTCTTCCCTCGCATGAATTCCTAACAATGTACCAACAAAGCCACCGGCGACTTCTGTGCTAAGAATTTTTGCATCTGCATTTTCCAGTACCGGTTTTTTATGTCCATCCTTATTGCGGTAATAAAAATTGATCTTGCCTGCGTTGCCCACAATTTCCAGCCTTAAGCGATTGCCAAGATCCGATGGCATTAATGTCTGGATGACTTTGGGGGCACTTTTATTGGCTTGCTCAATAAACAATTGAGTTTTGCCATTAATGGTTGTTGCGCCAAAATAATAATGTGCGGTTTCGCTTTGTAATGCGACTATGCCAGCGGAGCTTTTTTCTGCTGGAATATCCAGCTCGGTGTTGGCCGTGAAGTGGGTGTGCTGCTGGCGGCGTCCCAGAAACGCCGGTTGCTCCAGTTCATCCAGCCCGATATTTAATGCCTGCAGTTGAATGCTGTTTTTTTTCAGCTTATAAAAAGGCGAATTTGCAGTACGCAAGCTGACCCACTGATGCTGCAGCGCTTTGCTTGAGAAATTATCCTGCCAGATAAAATTGCCTGTTGTCGGCTCTGCATCTGTTGTGGCTAAGGTAATTTTGGGGGCGTTTGTTTGGTATGGGATTTCTTTGCCTTGCTCCAAAATGATTGGCCAACCATCTTTCCATGTGACCGGCAATAAAAAGGTCTCGCGCCCGGTGTTATAAGCGGTTTTATCGTAAGCGCGCGTTGCTAAAAATACGGCCCACCATTCTCCCTCTTTGGTTTGGATTAAATCAGCATGACCTGCAGTGGTGATGGGGTTGGGGCGATTAATATCCAAATCGCGTTGGGTCAGAATGGGGTTGCCTGAATAAGGCTCAAACGGTTTGGTTAAATCCTTGGTGCGAAACGCAACCTGACTATGCTCGTAACCCGTGCCGCCTTCAGCACACAACAAGTAATACCAACCGTTAATTTTGTAGATATGCGGTGCTTCAATCCACACCGGTTTTTTGGCTAAATCAGTGCCGCCATTCACAATCATCCGGCGCGATTCTTTGATTACTTTTTTCGTTTCAAGATCAAACTCCCATAGCCAAATCGCGCGGTGACCTTCATAGAGTGGTTCGCCGACAGGGGCATCATTGTGAGCGATATACACGCGGCCATCGTCATCGAAAAAAATATCCGGATCTATACCGCCCACTTCCGGTAATAATATCGGGTCAGACCAGGGGCCAGCAGGATTTTTGGCGGTGACAATAAAATTGCCGCGCACATCCACCAGTGTAGTAATTAAATAAAAGGTGCCATCGTGATAGCGAATGGTCGGTGCATAAATTCCGCGTGATGTTTGTTGCTTATACAGCGGTAATTGTGTGGGTGTAACTAATACATGGCCGAGAGATTTCCAGTTGACCAAATCCTTGCTGTGAAAAATCGGCACACCGGGTGAATAGGAAAAAGAAGAAGTCACTAAATAGTAATCATCACCTGCGCGGNNATCTTTACCTTCATAAGTAAAATTATAAAAATGTGCGGTAGCAGCTTGAACAATATTGACCGACAAGCACCCTGAGAATGCTATTCCCAATAATTGTGTAATCTTCATAAATTTCTCCCATTCTTAAAATGAAAATGGGTAGCTACTTGCGTAGCTACCCAAAGACGATAAAACCTTTCAACTATTGAACGGTTATAAGTTGGTGCAGGTAGTGCCTTGCAAGCCATCGGCAAAACCACGCAGGGCAGGTTTGTCGTTGTAGTTGTTGTCGAATAATAATGGCCATGCAATTGCTTCACCGTTATAGGCTGCGGTTGCGGTCGTTAACCAGGTGCTCGCATCCGTTGTGCCCCATACCGTAATACCACCACGCAAGTTGGCTGGCACTGTGTCCAAATAGGCTTTTACAATTTCGCAGTAACGTTTTTTCTGTAGCAGCGCAACGGCTGGGGTAAAGGTACTGATTTTGCTGCCCGGCCAACCACCGCTGTAAGGATTGTTTACTGCCACATCCAGCTCGGTGATTTTCACTTTGAGACCTTTATCGACTACTTTTTTCATGGCAGCGCTGATGTCGGCAATAGGTGGGTAGTCCATAAATACGTGCATCTGGAATCCGACTCCATCGATGGGAATGTTGCGCGCTTGGAAGTCGGTCAGCATTTCTACCAGCTTGGTGGTTTTGGTATTGTTCTGGTCGATGTTGTAGTCGTTGTAATAGAGCGTCACATTGGGGTTGGCTGCGCGTGCGGCTTGGAATGCCTTTTCGATATACGTCGCGCTATTGCCACTTTTGGTATACAGCGCTGAGTCGGTGCGGAAGTTGGACGGGCTATTGTCATTCAAGGCTTCGTTCACTACATCCCAGCTCACCACCCCACCTTTGGCTTCATAGTGGTCGACGATGGTAGTGACATGGGTCTCTATGGCGGCGATGAAATCTGCTGCAGAACCGCTCCAGCTTTTCATAAAGCCGGGTACTTGGTAATCCGCATGCCACAGCAGCGCATGACCGTGCACATCGATATTTTTACTTTTTGCATAATCGACAAAAGCGTCGGCGTTGGTAAAAGTGAAGTTACCCTGGGTAGGTTGCAGGTAACTCATCTTCATAATGTTGCCCGCAGTCATCTGGTCAAAATGTTTTTCTACCACGGTTTTTTCAGAGGCGTTAGTCAAAACGTTGTAGGCGGGTGAATCGGTATTGGAAACCGCCGCGCCTATAGGGAACGTTGCCAGATCGCGCAAGCTATCCACGTTAGCGGAGTAGGCACTGGTTGCACTGGATGAGGCAACACTGGAGCTGCTGCTCGCGCTTTGTTTAAGGGTGACAGTGAGGCTTTTGATAGTAACAACACCGGTAGGTGAGGTCTTGGCTTGCACGCCGATTTGCACATCGCTTGCGGTTTGGTCGAATTTTTTATCGTCTTCTGAAACGGTACAGGTTACGGTGACATCGCTACCGGCAGTGAATAATTCGTTGCCTGCCCAGCAATTCCATTCACCTGCCCAACTGCCGCCTTTTATCTGGGCAAATGGTTGCAGGTTGGCACCACTGGTTTTGAATTCGCTACTTACATTAATGACCATAGTGATAATGGCATCTTCCAACTGGATAGGTGCGGCGATATCGGTCACTGCGCCTACGTCATCGCCGCTGGCGGTAAAGCTAACACCATCACTGTTATACGTAACTCCCGAGTTGCCGTTACCATTGCCGCGCCAGCCGCTAGTCATATCCAGAGTAATGACAGTATTTGCTGCTGAGCTGGAACTGCTGGTTGCGATAGATGATGCCGGAGCAGAAGAGCTAGCCGGTGCTGCTGAACTGGGAGCAACCGAGCTGGGTGCCACAGAGGATGGTGCAACTGAACTGGGCGCGACCGATGAGGCGGGAGTAGAAGATGCGGGCTGGCTAGAGGTCACTGCAGTGCTGGAGCTACTGGCAGGTTTGCTTCCGCCACCACCCCCGCCACCGCAAGCGGTAAGGCCGAGAGTGACAACAAATAGTGGTATCAAGCGTTGGATATATTGCATGGGATACTTCCGAAGTTATGGTGTTATTGTTCTGGTCAATTAAACCATAACTAAGTTTTACTTGTATACCAGTGTAATGATTTAGAAGTGTAAACAGTCTATACCAAATAAAAAGGCGAACCCTTGCGGATTCGCCTTTTTGACTTTACAGGGGGACCAAAAGCTCGCTCTCGAGTATTAGCCCTCCATCTGCTCCAGTTCTTTACCTTTGGTTTCTTTGACCCACCAGATTACAAAGAACACCGAGAACAATGAACAAAGGGCATAAATGCTGTATGCACCTGCCAAACCAAGTGCTGATGCAAGCAAAAGAGGGAAGGTCCAAGTGATTAGGAAGTTGGCCATCCACTGTGCCAATCCGGCAATGGCCAAGCTTGAGCCGCGAATTTGGTTGGGGAACATTTCTCCCAGCATAATCCAGACTACCGGACCCCAGGACATGTTGAAGAACACTACATAAACATTAGCGGCGATAAGAGCGATCAAGCCATTGGTATCGGACAATTGCAGCTTTCCAGCTGCATCTACTGGTGCGCCGGCAAACGCATAGGCCACCAATGCGAGCGTCACGGTCATGCCGATAGAGCCGAACCAGAGCAAAGGTTTGCGACCGATTTTATCTACTACAAAAAAGGTGATGAAACAGGCTCCGATACTCACCGCACCTGATACAACGTTGATAAATAGTGCATCACTTTCCGAGAAGCCAGCTGCTTGCCAGAGCACTGCGCCGTAATAGAACACTACGTTAATACCGACAAATTGTTGCAGGATTGCCAAGCCAATACCGACCCATACAATTGGACGAACTTTGCTGGTTGCTTTGTCGATCAAGTCGGATAAACGTGGTTTATGGTCGTGCGCAAGGGTGCCGTAAATTTCCTTAACTTTAATTTTTGCTGTGCTCGCGCCGTAAAGCTTGGTCAATACCGCTTCGGCCTTGTCATTTTTTCCATTAGCGACTAGAAAGCGCGGGCTTTCCGGAATAAAAAACAAAGAGATAAAAAAGATGGTGGCGGGGATCAGTTCCATCCAGAACATCCAGCGCCAAGTTTCATAGCCCAACCAGAAAACCGCGGTGGAAGCGCCTGCAGTTTTAGCGAGGACATAGTTACTAAGAAATGCGACGGTCAGGCCGGTGATGATAGCTATTTGCTGCACCGAACTCAGCTTGCCACGGTAGTGCGCTGGCGCTACTTCACTAATATAAGCGGGGCAAATAATACTAGCGGCACCTACTGCTAATCCGCCAATCACGCGGTAGATAATAAATTCGGTCGATGACGTGGCTACACCTGAGCCCCACGCAGAAATGATGAATAGCACTGCGGATATCATTAATACGGTCCAGCGACCATATTTATCAGCCCAAGTGCCCGCAAAGAAGGCACCTATAGCGCAGCCTATGAGCATGGATGCGATGCGGAACGAGTTATCGTCACGTGCTTCCCACATAAAATAAATGAACATCGCTGCTGCAATATACAGTAGTTCTTTACGTACAAAATGAAGCCCAGTAATTGCTAGCAATGCCGATCCGAGCGCCAAAAAAATAGACAATGTTGATTGTCGGGATTCTCCGGTTGTTAAACTAAAGGCCTGATTCAGCCCATCATAAGTGCCGTTGATAACGCCGCTATCAAAGCCAAACAAAAAGCCGCCAATAGTGGCAATGACGCTGATGAGAATAATAAAGGGCGTATTCGCCTGATTCGCGCTGGGGGTCTCGTTCATGGTTTTACCTATTATTGAAATTATCTTGTCGCAGGTGTCCGGTGGATGCCTGCGTTATTATTGCCGCTGGTTCGACGGCGCGACCATATCACAGATGCCGGATGGCGGGCAGTTGCTGATAGATGTTGGAGGTCTTGAAACAGAGAATACGTCAGTCTCATGAACCGGCGTTTCAGGGTGACAGGAATACTAAAGCAATATGGTTTAATTGACTATATGGCGGTTCGTAAACCGCCCGTTAAATCTGTTGGACTTCAAATCCACTCCCGCTTAGATCTCAAAGGCGAAACCAGATTCACTCAAGTGTTTGTAGGCTTCAGCATCAAAACGATAGAGACTGGCAGCGCGATGCGGAACGCCCTGTTGTTTTTCATTGCAGGGGGTCAACAAGTTCATCTTCATAATTTTGCGGCGGAAGTTGGGTTTATCCAGCGTGGTATTGAGGATTGCTTCGTAGAGCGCCTGCAGTTGTAGCAGGGTGAATTTCTCGGGCAGCAGATTAAAGCCAATCGGTTGATGGCAGACCTGATGGCGCAAAACTTTTAACCCGTGTTCGATGATCTCGGCATGGTCGTACACCAGCTCCGGCATCTTATTTACGCTCTGCCAGCTCACATCGGCAGCACTTTGGCCGGCAACCAGTGAGATATTATCGGCGCTCACCAACGCATAATAGGCGATGGTTACCACACGCTCGTTCGGGAAACGATCCACGCGACCAAAGGTTTTAAGCTGCTCAAGGTACAGATCGCGCACGCCAGTCAGCTCTTCGAGCAGGCGATAGGCGGCGTCGCGCAGGTTTTCATCGTAGCGAATCCAGCCCCCCGGTAATGCCCATTTACCTTGATGCAATGGATCGGCTTGTTTAACCAGCAAAATTTTCAGGTCATCGTCATCCAACCCAAAAATCAGGTTGTCGATGGAAAGTGCCTTGATCACATTTTCTGCGAGGCTTGGCGTGGTCGAAGAGTGTTGGCTGCCGGGAATATGGGTGTTAGGCACGTGCAATGTCCTCAGAGCTTGCGCTGGGGTTATTGTTTCTGTTGGTTGATAGAGCGCTGACCGATAGGCGCATTTAATCGGCATTGTATAAGCCTGAGAAAAAATGGTCGAGAGGCGTATGCTCGAACCTCTTATGCGTTCTGGTCTGCCTGTTATTTGTGCACTATAGTCTGTGTTAGATGATTTGCCCGTCAATGCTCGCCACCTTTGGACACGAGTGTGACTTTATACGTAAATATTTACATTCCTTTATCTTGTTGTCAGATGGACAATAAGCTATCCTATAGGCATGTTCTGTAGCGATGCATGATTTTTAAACATAAAAAATGTGTCGAATCTTACAAGCTTTCCGCCGGTATATGTAACCGGATGCATTTATTCTTGAGATTAGCGAGCCTCTATGTTGTTTCTTGGTATTGATGTTGGTAGTTCGTCGGTCAAATTGTCAGTGTTGGATGGCCACACAGGTAAGAGTCTGGGTGCGCTTTCTTATCCTGATTCTGAACTGGCTATTGATAGCCCCGCAGTAGGTTTTGCCGAACAGCATCCCGATACCTGGTGGGACTGCGTGCGCCAGGGGTTTGCACGTTTAGTTGCGCGCGGCAGTTTTAATCCCCAGCAAATCGATGCAATTGGCATCTCCTACCAAATGCATGGTTTGGTAGTAGTCGATAAAGACCAGAAAGTGCTTCGCCCGTCGATTATTTGGTGCGATAGCCGCGCGGTGCCACTCGGCAATGCCGCTTTGGAAGAGTTGGGTACTGATTATTGTTTTGGTCACTTACTTAATTCGCCCGGTAATTTCACTGCGGCGAAATTGCGTTGGGTGCAACAAAACCAGCTGGATATATTCTCGCGCATCCACAAAATTATGCTGCCCGGCGATTTTATTGCGATGAAATTGTCTGGCGTGATTAACACAACGGCCTCTGGATTGTCAGAAGGTACGCTGTGGGATTTCAAAGAAAATCGTGTTGCCACTGAATTGTTGGCGCACTGGGGAATCGATAGCAGTTTGATCCCCGATGTGGTGCCGAGTTTTGGTGTGCAATCCCATGTGAGTGCGGGTATTGCAGCTGAATTAGGTTTGCGCGACGGCGTAAAAATTTGTTATCGCGCTGGCGATCAACCCAACAATGCATTTAGTTTAAATGTACTGGAGCCGGGTGAGGTGGCTGCGACTGCAGGTACTTCAGGCGTGATTTACGGTGTGACTGATCAGCCCGCTGCAGATGTGGAGTCGCGCGTAAATACTTTTCTGCACGTTACTAGTACCGAAGAGAAAAAGCGCAATGGTGTTCTAGTGTGTGTGAATGGCTGCGGCCGCTTGTATTCCTGGTTGCGTCAAACGCTCGGTGAAGCCGGCGCAACACCATCCTACCCGCAATTAAATGCGCTTGCGCAAGCTGTGCCAGTGGGTAGTGAGGGTTTATTGTTTCATCCGTTTGGCAATGGCGCTGAACGTATTTTCCAAAATAAAAATTTAGGCGCGCAATTGCGCAATCTCGATTTCAATCGCCATGGTTTAGGCCATATGGTACGCGCCGCTCAAGAGGGCATAGTGTTTTCGCTCAATCAGGGTTTTGATGTGTTGAAATCATTGGGTGGCAGTTGTGAAGTTGTGCGCGCGGGCAAGGGCAATATGTTTTTAAGCGATGTGTTTGCGCAGACGTTTGCCAATACCACGCAAGCAGCAGTAGAAATGTTTGAAACCGACGGTGCCGAAGGCGCAGCGCGTGCGGCGGCGTTGGGTAGTGGTTATTACGCGTCAGCAACTGAAACCTTTACCGGTTTGACCCGCTTAAATGTGGTTGAACCCCAGGCGGCATTGTTTGCGCAGTATCAGGATGCTTATCAAACCTGGGTTGCACTTTTGCCGCGTTAAGGCAAAACAATTCGTGTTGCGGTAAACAATTTTTTGAATAGTGTTTTAGTGAAAATCCCAAGGTGAAAATTATGAGTATTGTTATCGGTAGTAAAGAATACTTTCCCGGCGTAGGCAAAATTGGCTACGAAGGTCCTGATTCTGATAATCCATTAGCATTTAAATACTACGATGAGAATCGCGTAGTTGCCGGCAAAACCATGAAAGAGCATTTCAAGTTTGCCACTTGCTACTGGCACAGCTTTTGTGGCGCTGGTCATGATCCATTCGGTCCAGGCACCAAAGTGTTCCCTTGGTCATCAACTGCTGACGCAGTTGCACGCGCCCATGAAAAAATGGATGCGGCTTTTGAATTTATTACCAAGCTGGGTACTCCTTACTATTGCTTCCACGACATCGATTTGATCGATGAAGGTGCAACTCGCGCTGAAACCTCCCAGCGTTTGCAAACCATCGTGGAATACGCAAAACAAAAACAAGCCGCATCTGGCGTGAAATTGTTGTGGGGTACTGCAAACCTGTTTTCGAACCCACGTTACATGAACGGTGCTTCTACCAACCCGGATTTCAACGTAGTGGCTTACGCTGGTGCGCAATTGAAAGATGCGATAGATGCAACCATCGCACTGGGTGGCGAGAACTATGTGTTCTGGGGCGGCCGCGAAGGTTACATGAGCTTGCTCAACACCGACATGAAACGCGAACAAGAGCATATGGCGCGCTTCCTGACCATGGCACGCGATTACGCACGTGCGCAAGGCTTTAAAGGTTATTTCTTCATTGAGCCAAAACCAATGGAACCTTCAAAGCATCAATACGATTTCGATGCTGAAACCGTTATTGGTTTCTTGCGTCATCACGGTTTGGATAAAGATTTTAAATTGAATCTGGAAACCAACCACGCAACATTGGCTGGTCACACCATGTGTCACGATATGCAAGCTGCTGCGAACGCAGGCATGTTGGGTTCATTGGATGCTAACCGTGGCGATTACCAAAACGCATGGGATACTGACCAGTTCCCTAACAACATCAACGAAACTGTAGAGATGATGTTGGTGTTCTTGCGCGCTGGTGGTTTGCAAGGTGGCGGCGTGAACTTCGATGCAAAAGCGCGTCGTAATTCACCTGATTTTATCGATCTGTTCTACGGCCACATTGGCGGCATGGATACTTTTGCCCGTGCACTGTTGATTGCAGACAGTCTGATTCAACAATCACCGCTGGAAGGTATGCGCAAAGATCGTTACGCCTCATTTGATGCGGGCAACGGTTCTGCTTATGAGCAAGGCAAGTTGACTCTGCAACAGCTGGCTGATTTGGGTAACAAGGGTGGCGAGATTACCCTGCAGAGCGGTCGCCAAGAACTCTACGAAAACGTGATTAACCGTTATATCCGTTAATTCGGTGGTTGGTAACAAACTGCGTTAACAGATTTTTCTAGCAAAGCTTTAGCCGTTAATTATCGCGTCACTAACGTCGCGATAACTAACGGCTTTTTTATTGGTGCTCTATCGGCGCGTGTCATTTCAACAAAGGCAAGGCTTGCCTGATGCCAGTTGTAGTCAACAGGATGTAAATATCCTGGGTTATTAATGGCAGCGGACAATAAGTCTGCCGTAGTTTTTTCGCCGTTTTTCTTTTATTCTTTGTGCCTCGCTCAGCATATCGCTGGCGGTTGATAGAGTATTTAAGGAATTCTATTGTGAATGAATCATGCTCCTCCCAGATACAGGTTAAAGCCTTGTTGTCCGTTCGCACTTTGTGGTTAAAACAATGTGTTGTAAGTATGTCCCTTGGAACTGCAGCGATTTTGCTTACTGCCTGCGGTGGTGGAAGTGATGGCGGTGGCGGTACGCTTAGTGGCGGTGGCGATTCAGATGGTTGGAAGGCGGGTGTCTATAAGTCGGCTGACAATTTTGAAAATTATTGTGCAGCCCCACGCTCGGGCGCTAGTAACATTACCGGTATTCCCTTTCCCGATAAAAGGGGCAGCGCGCTACAAGAGAAAAACTTTTTGCGCTCCTGGAGTTATGAAACTTATTTGTGGTTTGAAGATTTACCGGATCTAAATCCATCCTCGGCACTCACACCACAAGAATATTTTCTGCGTTTGGTGTCCGATAAAAAAACTGCTTCTGGCTCCTTCAAAGATAACTTCCACTGGTTCGAGCCGACTGAGAATGAAGAGGCTTGGAGCGCTGGTATTAGTTATGGTTATGGCCTTAATTTAAAAATTGATTGGGATGCGCCGCTCACCATTCATGTCGCTTACACTGATAACGGATCACCCGCTGCCGCAAAAGGTATCAAGCGGGGCACAAAAATTATTGCGATAGATGGCCAGAGTGTTACCACCTTGAATACCGACATCCTGGTGGATGCACTAAGGCCTCCACGGATCAATGCCGTGCATGAGTTTGAGCTTCAGGAGCCGGGTGCCGTTGGCACTCGTAAGGTCACGCTAGAGTCTGCTTCGCTTCCTACTGAGTCGGTATCGATTGCCAAATCGATCACCCACAATGGTAGCAAGGTCGCTTACCTGCAATTCAACACGTTTATTCCCGATGCACAGGATCAATGGGTTACCGCAGTCAACGCACTTAACGCCGCTGGCGTCAGTGATTTGGTGTTGGACTTGCGCTACAACGGCGGCGGCTATATTTCCGTTGCGGCACAGGTCGGTCATATGATTGCTGGAGCAAACACAACCAATAAAGTGTTTTACCAGAATGTTGCAAATTCAAAAATGCCGAAAGAGCAGCCTTGGGCATTTTTGGATACAGGGCTGTACGGTTTAAACAAATCCTTGACGTTACCTACGCTCAATTTGCAGCGCGTCTATGTGTTGGCAACAGGCGGAACTTGCTCGGCGAGTGAGTTAGTAATCAATAGTTTGCGCGGCATTGGGGTAGATGTGTATTTAATTGGTGATACCACCTGCGGTAAACCCTATGGTTTCCTTCCCCAACCTAATTGCGGAACGACTTATTATACGATCCAGTTTAAAGCAATTAATGCGAAAGGCTTTGGTGAATACAGCGATGGCTTTATTCCATCCTCCAGTGATAACGGTTTGGATAAAATCAAAGGCTGTAAGGTGGCGGATGATCTGGCTCACGAATTGGGTGACCCCAACGAAGCTCTACTTGCCGCTGCTTTGCAATTGCGTGCCACCGGTACTTGTCCGACAACCGCGACAGGGCGTCAACAAAAGTTGTCGGAGGATGAAAATACGGGTGAATTCATGCAGCCCGAAACTCGCAAGTTGCTAATTCTTGATCGCTAAATAGCAGTTTTCGACCTGAAAGGCTCCTTCGATGGAGCCTTTTTATTTTCCGGCCTCAATACATCAAACCCTCTCTCATGGCCGCCATGCCGCGAAAACGGTATAGTGACTGTACCTGTTACGCCGCAGGACAATCCTCGGCGGTCAAGCGAACTCCTACTTATCTCCCCATCCAGATGCTGTTGTGTTAAATGATTGTGAATCTAACTCGTCCCACTTTTGCTCCAATTGAAATTGTACTTCTGGAATCCAAACCGGAGTTTTTCGCGCAGGTCGCACAATGGCATCATCAGGAATGCGAACGTCAGGGTTTAAAATCCTCCCTCGCACTGCGCCAGCAACGGTTGGTGCTGCACGTGCAACAAAACACAATTCCCAAGACGCTCATCGCATTACGCGGCAACCAATTGGTTGGCTGCGTCAGCCTCGTCAACTATACCTACCGCAGCAGCGAACGCATGCCCAAAGTCGCAAGCCCCAGCCCTGTATGGTTAAGTAATTTATTTGTACTGGAAAACTTGCGTCATCAAGGTATCGGCAACGCACTAATTGATGCTGCAAAAAATTATGCGCAGAGTTTAGAGCTGGAAGAGCTTTGGTTATCCGCTACGGACTACACCGATTACTATCAAAAACGCGACTGGG
>DQHS01000011.1 GCA_003524365.1 Cellvibrio sp.
ATTGCCAGGGGCTCGGGCTTAAGGTTAGGTTGTACCCTTTTGCTGAAAGCGCTTGTTGCAAATAAACCGTGCAATCAGGGCCGAGCGCTGGACCAAAACCTTTATCGCGCAGTTGGTCCTGATTAAATGCGGCAAGTACTTTTTCATCGAGTGAATGCGCAGGTGTCCAGTGAGTGGTGCCATCGTAATTAAGTGCGGCGTAGACTGCAGTTTTTCGTGCATCTATGCGAGCGAGCAGTGCATCGATAAATGACGCTGAAGTCAGATCAAACAATGCGGATGCTGAAATAATATGCGCGCCAGTCAGGGGTAGCTCTTCAATGATATTCAAATCGGCTTGATAGTCTTCAATCAAACATTGTTTGCCGTGGCGACGCAGTGCTTCATCCAGCAATTTTCCATCAAGTTCTACCAGTCGCCAGACAATATTGTTTGCACCTGATTTATTGAGTGCGCGTAAGGTCGAGCCTGTGCCTGCGCCGAGATCCACCACAATGCGATCCGGTGATACTGGGTCAGCTGCTTGGCCGAGCCAATTCAACAATTGTGCGGCTATATTTTTGTCGCGTGCGGCAATATCAGCGGCTTCGCGTAAATCTAACCAGGCGATAGAAAAACTGCTCATAGATTTCTCGTTAACGTAAATTCAAACATCATGTTGGTTAATAATCTGGGCAACAACACTTGCAGTGTCATCCCATTGCGGCAATGTTAGTGCGGTGGTGCGTGCACCTTGTTGCAGCGTGCTGCGCTTGGTGGTGTTAATCAGTAAATCAGCCAGAGCGTTGGTCAGGGCGTTTGCGTCATTGGGCGCAACCAATATTCCGGCACTGCTCGGAACGACGGAGGGAATCGCACTCGTGTTAGTGGCAACTATGGGTAATCCATAGGCCAGTGCTTCTGCGAAGGCCATGCCATAGCCTTCAAAGTGCGATGGCAATACAAATACGTCTGCACGCAAAAATTCGTTGCGTACATCAACAACTGTGCCGGTGCAAACAATGCGCTCGCTTAAACCTAACGCAGCAATTTTGTCGTACAGCATTTTTGCCCATTGTGGATCAAAGTGATTACCACCTACAAAGCGCGCATGCCATGGCAAGTGTGCAATTTTTGCGAGCGCCTCAACTAACACATCATGGCCTTTGCGTCGGGTTAGTGTGGCCAGTGTCAATAATTGTGGGGGATTACCAATGCAGGGCGCAAATTCCTGCTGATCTGTGCCCGGCAAGGCGACGTAGATTTTCAAGGCGTCGATGGAAAATTGCTCGATCAATAACCTGCGTGTTTGCTCACTGGTAACGATTACGGCGGTGCAAGCTTGCAGTGCGATGTGTTCTGAGTGCTGCAATGATTGTTGTTGTGCTGGTGATAGACCAGTCTCTAGCATTAATGGATGGTGGCAAAGTGCAATCAAGCGCAGGCGATATTTATGTTTATTGGCAATCTCATTCATCACCCCCCAGGCGAGCCCATCGATAATTAAGCTCGCGCCGTCTGGCAATGCACTGATTTGCGCATCCGCCTCAGCCAGTGCAGCGTCATCGGGTGTTGGAAATTGCGCAGATAATTGCAAGAGTCTCACGTCAAACCCGAACTCGCGTAAACCGGTGATTAAACGGCGGTCGTAGGCATAGCCGCCAGTGCAACTATTGATGTCGCCCGGAATGGCAAAATAAACAATTTTTGAGGGTTGGGTGCGCATATTGGCGAAGCTTGAATAAAACGCCATTGTCTATGACTAGTGTGTATATTGCCAGATCATCTTGCGCACCTTAAGATCCACGCCAGCGCAAGAATAATGAAACTGGTTTGCCATTTTGGGCACCAATTATTGGGCTCCACTGTTGTGATCTGTATGAATGTCCACGAACAAATTGATCATTGGTTGATGCGAAGTAAAACTGCGCTGCAATCAGTGGCTCGCCCTTTTGTCACTCTCAGTTATGCACAGAGTCTCGACGGCAGTATTGCTTTGCGCGCGGGTGAAGCTCTGGCATTGAGCGGTGCTGAATCCCTACGGCTGACACATCAGCTGCGCAGTATTCACGACGGTATTTTGGTGGGTATTGGTACTGTGCTGAGTGATGATCCGCAGCTCACGGTGCGCCATTGGCAGGGCGTTAATCCCCAACCGATTGTATTGGATAGTCATCTGCGTTTCCCCAGTAATGCCCGTCTTTGTTGTCACAGTGATAAACGCTGCTGGGTTTTCACCACTAAAAGTGAATTGGAAAATAACCAGCATGAAGTACTCATCGATGGTCTTGATATTACCGAATTGGAAGGCGATGCAGATGGTCGTGTTTGTTTGCATCGCATGTTGGGTTTGCTTTATGAGCGTGGTATTCGCAGTTTGATGGTAGAAGGCGGTGCGAATGTGATTACGGCGTTTTTAAAGGCCGGATTAGTGGATGCTGTCGTCATAACGCTCACCCCTAATTTTGTCGGTGGCTATAAGGCAGTNNGCGGGGGCTACCAATGAATAATGAAAATTCTTTGGTGTTTGCGAAACAAGTGTGGTTCGAGTCACCTCATCTCGTCGAAGTGAAAGTAAAACAATTGCCCGTACTTTCCAGCACTGAATTATTAATTCGTGTTAATTATTCTGCGATCAGTGCGGGAACAGAAATGCTGGTGTACCGAGGACAAATTCCAACCGGGATGGCGCTCGAGGAAAATATCAGTGCACTGCAAGGTCAGCCTGATTATCCCGTTCAATACGGTTATGCCTGTGTGGGCGAGGTAGAGCAGATAGGGGTAGATGTGGATTCACGTTGGCTTGGCAAACGTGTTTTTGCTTTTCAGCCTCATGCCAGCCGTTTTATTGCCAGCGCCGATTCGTTAATTGAAATCCCTTCTGATATTTCTTTGGAGGCTGCGCTTTTTTTGCCGAATATGGAAACTGCTGTCAACCTTGTTCAGGATGGAGCTCCTGCGTTGGGTGAGCGTGTTCTCGTGTTGGGGCAGGGTATTGTCGGTTTGTTGCTCAGCGCATTGCTTGCACAATTTCCGCTTGCACAATTGCATGCATTTGATGTGTTNNATAGATTGCAGTGGTTTTACCAGCCGTATAGTAATTGGTAGTTGGTACGGTGATAAATCTGCACCCATCGTGCTAGGGGGTGATGCGCATCGCAATCGATTGAAAATCATCACCAGTCAAGTGAGCAGCATCGATCCGCAACTCTCTGGCCGCTGGGACAAAACCCGCCGTTTTGATTTGGTGTGGGATATGATTCGCCGCGTTAAGCCTGAACAATTTATCAGTCACCGAACCCCCGTAGGTGATGCACCCAGTATCTATGCCCAGTTAGATCAAGTGCCGCAGGAAATATTACAAGCGATTTTTACTTATCCGAATTAATGTTTAACAGGAAATACTATGTACACAGTAGCCGTAACCCGTGATTTTATTGCCAACCATTTTTTAGTTGGCGGAGATTGGGGCAGTGAAAACTTCCCGCACGCACATCACTATATTGCAGAGGTCAGCATTGAAGCGGAACAGCTGGATAAACACGGCTACCTTGTGGATATAGTAGAAATTGAAGCCGCTTTGGATAAGGTAGTGAATTACTTCCGTGATAGTCTGCTTAATGATAAAGAAGAATTTTTCGGATTAAATCCCAGTATTGAACATTTTAGCCGCATTATTAATGAAAAAATTAGCGCGCTGATCAATCCGCCCGGTACGGGTTCGCTCACCATTAAGCTCTGGGAAAATGCGACCTGTTGGGCTGCTTATCGCAAACAATTTTAGTGGCGACTAAACAACCTAATCCCAATAACAACACGGTACCATCGCGCNNCAACGCAATTAAACCCATAGCGGCGCTTGCAGGTAAATTCAGTGTGTGGAATGACCAGAGCACGGATGCTTCCAGTGTACCCACACCGCCAGGCATAGGCAGTAACAGGGCCATACGCATGGCAACCAAAATTAGTAAAAAATTGTGCAGTGTTGTTTCAATTCCGACAAAATTTAATATCATCCACAGCTCACCCAACAATCCTATCCAACCGAGTAGTGATAATAAAATCGCTGCAAGTAAGCGCCATTTTTGTGTCTGTAGTGCAAGACGTAAATCATTGCCCAGCTGCTGCCAGTGTTCGTGAATATTGTTTAATCGGTGGTTGTGTTTCCAGCGCATTGCTACACATTCAAGACGTTGTTTAAGCCAGTGTGGCTGCGCTAATAAAATCCAGGCCAGTGCCAACATCAGGCTTAAAAAAATGAGCAATGGGATGGTCGTGCTCTGCCAGTTGCCGATTGCATTATCGTTGCTGTTATTGGTTATTAGTAGAATAAGTACTGCAAACAACAAAACTGAAAAATTAATCCACAGCTCAAAAAAACGATCCAACCCTAGTGACAATAGCGCTTTACGTAGGGCTAACCCATATTTATATAGCCAATAAATTTGCAGTGGCTCGCCACCAAATTGTGGGCCGGGCGTAATAAAGCTGACCGCTTGCCCCGCTTGGCGGATCAATAAGAGTGGCCAAAATGTAATGTGTGTGTTCAACGCTTGAGTGAGTAAATGCCAGCGCCATGTCAGCAAAAAAACAATCAATCCATTTAGTCCGAACCACAATATCCATTGAAAAAATGTGAGTGAGCTAATGCTGCGCGCTATAGCATCCAGTGGTAGTTGTGCGAGTGTCCAGGTGCCCAGGGTAAGAGCTAGCAACCAGAGTAGACATGTTATTAATGTTGCGCGTCGCATTATTCTGCTTCCTCGCCATCGCGGCGGTTTATCCAGCGGTCATCCCATTGCCACAGACTAAAACGGCCTGTACCCAACAGCATCACACTGGTGCTGCATACAATCAGTACCAATAACAGCGTGTTGATCATGTTGTCGCCTTGCATCAGCCCCGTTAGTAGCAGTATTGCGATTGCACCAATGCGACCAGCAAAACCGAGGAATACCATGGCGGTTGCAATCAGTGCAAAGTACATCGTTGTAGTGCCAGAAAAATAGTTATCGTTTACAAGTAATAACACTGCAATACACAGAACAGCGCGCGCTATTGGTTGAAAAATAATTGAATTATATGAGGTCAGATCCTGGAGAAAAATGCGGTTGTAAACAGGTGTTGTTATGCGTCCGGTGACCACTAGCCAGTCCACCACAAACCCCAATAAAATGGGCAGCATAAATACCAGTGCCACTGTGGTTGTGAACAATGGGTGAAAGCAAGGTAGTAATAATAGTGCGATGCAGCCCATTTGAAAGCCGGCCAGTGTGCGGCGCAATTGACTGGGCAGCAAAGGGTAAACCGGTAAATTGTGTGTGCGCCGCCAATACAACCCCCAGCAGAAAAAATAATACGCAATACTTACCAATAAAAAACTCCAGTGAACTTTGCCGTAATTCAATGCGAGTAAGGGCGCGATCAATAAACCCAGTGCATCATAAGTGGTGTCCAACTTGCTGCCGAGTAGACTGGTACGCTTACTGCGGCGCGCGACAAATCCATCAATGCGATCAAGAATAGCGGCTAGTGTGTAAAGCATACCGGGAATCCATGCAGCCAATTCGGTTGTTGGTGGCTGCAGCAAAAACCCGCTGGTTGCTGCGATCAAACCGCCACGTAATATACTCAGGTAATTGGCCAGGCCGAGTGTTGGATAAAGTGCATTCTGTGCACTTGTGCGGTTTAAATCCAATCCTTGCCAAAGCTGCCACCACACATAAGCCCATACGCTTCCTGCAAAAAGTAGCCAGTGCATGGCATTGAGCGGGGTAAATTGGCGGATGCAAAAAAAACTGGCAAATAACAGGGCTATGCCGATGAGTCCGGTGAGTTGGGCTTTGTGTTTGAGCGATTGCAACATAAGACGTTTTTCTGATTGAGATCAAAGGCGGTTATCCTATACAGCCAATTTGAGTTTGGGGAGTAAAAATTGCTTTTCCGTTGGGCCTATTCGTTGTTAAATTCGCGGCCTGATTATTTCGCCTAATTGAGCTTCGCTGATGTTGACTCCTGCACAAATTCTTGAGTTCAGAAATAACGGTTATCTGGTATTGTCTGGATTTTCCACCGCACAATTTTGCGATGCGGTAGTGGTTTTTGCGCGTAATGAATTGCGGCGACACGCAATGCCAATTGAATACGAGGCGGATGTCCAATATCCCGGCGCACCTGTTTCACGCACTGCCTTAGGCGGTGCAACTGTACGGCGATTGTTGATGGCATCGGCGCGCACCCCTATGTTGCGAGACTGGGCAACGGGTAATCCGCTTAAAGAAATTTTGCAGCAGTTATTGGGACAAGCTGTTTTTTTATCCCAGGCCCATCACAACTGCATCATGACTAAACAGCCTGCGTTCTCCAGCATGACTGGTTGGCATCGCGACAGTCGCTACTGGCATTTTGCGCGGGCCGATTTAGTGTCAGCCTGGTTGGCCTTGGGCAATGAGCGAGCAGAAAATGGTTGCCTATGGGTAATTCCTGGTTCGCATCGAGCCGTGATAAATACAGACCAGCTTGATGAAAAGCAATTTCTGAAAGGTGATTTTCCGAAAAATAAAACCTTGCTGCAGCATGCGATAGAAGTGCCGCTTGCACAGGGTGACTTGCTGCTGTTTCACAGTAATCTATTTCATGCGGCGGGCCGCAACACCACAGAGAAGACTAAATTTTCGGTGGTGTTTACCTATCGCTCTGCTGACAATTCTCCCAATCCCAATTCCCGCTCAGACTCACAGCCTGAAATACTTCTCTAGTTCCCGTCTGTTGCAATAATGCTTTGTTCGGGTGTCTTGTTTTAAATTCATATTTATCGTATAAATATGCCTGAGGATGAGGTTGCCTCACATATATCTATTTGGCTGGGTGAGCAGATGGACAATAAAACTAGATAACAATAACGGTGAATAACATGAGACTTATCAAGTATGTTCTGGCCGCCTCTATGGCGACTGCTTTTTTTCTCTCCTCCCATGGAAGTATTGCTCTGCCGATAAAGGGAGCTGATGTGAGTTGGATGTCGGAAATTGAGGCCAATAGCATCAGTTTTTACAATCGTAATGGTGTTAAAAAAGACATTCTTGCTATTATGAAAGAGCAGGGTATGACCGCTGTGCGCTTGCGAGTATGGGTTAACCCCGCCGACGGTTGGTACAGCAGTACGCAAGATGTGGTTGCAAAAGCCAAGCGAGCCAAAGCAGCGGGCATGAAGGTAATGATCGATTTTCACTACAGCGACAGCTGGGCAGACCCAGGTAAGCAAACCAAACCAGCAGCCTGGAAAAACTACATGTTCCAGCAGCTGATGGATGCAGTCTGGAACTCCACCATTTATACGTTACAAGCCGTGAAAGATGCGGGTGTGACTGTGGATTGGGTGCAGGTAGGTAATGAAACGAACAACGGCATGTTGTGGGATCACGGCAAAGCTTCCGTCAATATGAAAAACTATGCCTGGCTCACAACAACAGGTTACAACGCGGCCAAATCGATTTATCCGAGCAGCAAAGTGGTTGTGCATTTGGCCAACTGTCATGACAACGCCAATTTCCGCTGGATCTTCGATGGTTTAAAAGCTAATGGTGGAAAGTTTGATGTGATAGGTGCATCGTCCTATCCCACTAATGCATCCGGCTACACTTGGCAAAATGCCAACACCGCATGTTTAAAAAATCTGAATGATATGGTTGTGCGCTACGCAGTACCGGTGATGATTTCTGAAATTGGAGTACCTTGGGATAGCTCGCAAGCGCAAACTATCGTAAAAGATATGGTCACAAAAGTTGGGCAAGTGACCGGCGGCAAAGGTCTTGCGATTTTCTATTGGGAGCCAGAAGCGCGTCCGGGTTGGAAAGGTTATACCCTCGGTGCTATGGATAACAACGGAAGGGCCACTGCAGTGTGGGATGCTTTTAAATAATATTGTTGTGAAGGGCGATCGCACACCCTCAGGCGGGCTGGGTGTGCGATTAGCTTATTTACTTATTGTGCTTTGCGCAGGCGTACGCCGGCCAAGCTCAACAATCCACCTAATACCAATAAGAGGGTAGATGGCTCTGGTACAGTTGCCAGATTGCGGAACGCATGGTTGTCACTTTCAAAAGCAAAACTGGTACTAGTCAATTTAACAGTATCGAACTTCGTGTTGCCGAAATCAAAATTGATGTAACGGTTGGAGCTATAGCTCACTTGGTTGCCATTTGCGAACTGGCCTACCAAATCAGAGCCGTCATAAGTCGAGATCAGGCTGCCATCCAGATAGAAGCTGATACTGTTGTAGGAATCGATTGATCCCCAGTAAAGACCGAAGTAATCAGACTCTGCACCCAAGGTAAACGTGGCTGAACCGCTTGATATTGGGTTGGGTACAGTCAGGTAGTCGGTGTTGGTACCGGCTGGTTGGGCGTATAGGCCACTTACTGAGCCCAGAACGATCTGGAAATCGCCGCTACAAGTTGCATAACCGCAACCGCTGTTGAAGTCGATAGTGGTTGCACCAGCGACCGAAGTGGTGGTCTCGCCAAGGGCGGACAAGCTAACTATGGGTGCGGCATGTGCAACAGAAGCAGCTAAGAAGAGGGCTGCTGCGCTAGCAAGTTTGATGCTGTTGTTCATATGAAATCCTTGATGTGAGTGTTTTGGCACTTAAGTCTATATAAGTGGCGGTTATTAAAAGCAATTTATGTGCCGGATAAAAATTATATTGGCGCATCAAGCTCTTGCAAAGCGTGAACTGGTTATCATAATTGCTCGATGTAAATTATCTCGACGTATTTTCAGAAGAGCATTTAGATAAGTTACGGCAAGAGTTGCGACGGGGAATTATGTTCTGAGTAATCCTCCTGGGGGCAAGCCATTCTTTAGGCCTTATCAATCTGGGGGTCTGAGCAATTGCCTCCAGTTGTCCATAGCTGGCAGCTCATCAGTCCCTGTGAGCAGGGTCTGGAGTTTTCATCCAATCTCTTTTTCTTTTTGTTACTACACTATCCGTTGTTGATGTCGGATAAGCTGATGGAAACTTTAACGGTTGGTTTTGCTGCGCCTGCCAAACATTGGATACCTTGGTTGGCGGCGGTAGTTGGTTTTTCGCTGATATTTAATATGTGGAATTTGCGTTTCTCGTACTGGACTAGATTTACATTGATGATTGGCGCGACATTAAATTTTGCATCGGCAGTTTTGTTGCTTTGCATGAGCCGGTTGCCGGCGATTGTTGCCGATTCAGCAGCGGTTGTTCATGAGAGGGTCATTTCGATTGAGCTTGTAAATAGTATTATTGCTGCTGGATTCTTCTGGGTTGGTCTATGGTTGTTATTCGAGTGTGGTCGAGATATCTATCGAATTCGGCAGTTGTCGCAAACATTGTAAGTGGCTGCAGACGACTTCAAAATGATTATGCTATGATCAGTCTAAGAGCAGTGCGCGCGGCTTGAAATGATTTTGGCGCTCGCTGCAAGGATTCCCACTAATTTCTGTGCCTAATGGTGTAAGGAGCGGCTTAAATGATTCAGCTACAACGCAACTACAATAATAACACCTTGAATGATGGTGAATTAAGTCAGCCATATACTCGTACATACGAGGAGTATTTGTCGTTGGCGAGGATACCTCATTGTGATGGAGTGCCGGCACGTGTTGTCAACGCCTTGCATTTACGCGTTGGTCACACTGATTTATCGATTGAGCAAATTGCTTCTGATCTCAACCTGACCAAGCGCACATTGCAGCGTCGTTTACAGAGTCAAAATACCAACTTTGCTCAATTGCGCGATGATCTTCGCTTTCATTACGCCATCAAATATTTAATCGATGATAATCTCAGCGTGGATCTTGTTTCGCGTGCGCTAGATTTCTCTGATAGGACCAGCTTCACTAATGCATTCAAGCGTTGGACCGGCTTGTCGCCAAGTACTTTCCGCAAGTTATTCAGGGATTTTTCTTGAGTCATATGTGTAATTGTCAGAGAGGGATCTCTGCATCTTAATGTAGTACACCCGTCGGTAATTTGATTGCCGGAGCTTCAGTGGCTCCAGTATCTGCAATAATTGCACAGTAGTAATCGCTCCCCCCCGAAACATGCACTGCCGGATAGATGCAGGACATGGTATTTGCAATACCTGGTTCATAAAAACCATCGGCAGTTTGAAACAAGGGTACAAATTTGCGCGATTCTATTGCTGTGTAAAGTGCTTTAGGTGCGCTTTCTTCCAGCAGGATTTGCAAGTGCTCTGCAATATCTTCCCCCGTATAGATGACACAGGCGAAATTGCTACCTTCACGTGTTCGCAATGCGAATCGGGACGGGTTTGTTAGATAGTAGTACTCGGTGACACCCAAGGACTCACATGTATCCTGAAAATAACGCGCAAGTTGGGGGTCAGCAAAAAAAGGCGTACCGCTATCGATTGCCTCTGCCTTCAAGCTGCTCGATAATTCATTGAAGTAAGCGTGTTGTAATTGGTTGATTGCCGCTTCCAAATCCTGAAGCATATTGTCGTCATTTTTTTTAAGATAATAATGAATGATGTTGTTGTTGAAGGCCCTTACTGCATCGGCAGGCGTTGCATAACCGGTCAGCAGAATTTTTTTTATGGATGTATTGTTTATCTTTTCACAAAATTCAATTCCGTTCATGCTTGGCATTGAGTAATCAACCACCAATACCGATACCTCTTTGATTCGAAGCGCATCAAAACGCTTTATGTTTTGATGCGTGAGAACACGCTTCACCCAAGCATCTGAGTCACCCTGGAGTTTTGGTTTTTCGTCATTTGCGACGAGATCGGCTTCGCGTTGATATTCATTGATATGTCGCAGTGCAGAATCAGTGTTATCAAATGTCTGCACATTAAATTGTTTGGAGAAGGTAGCTGACAGTGCATCTAAAAAGTCAGGGTTATCATCAACAAACACAATCTGTGTCGGATAAAAACAAAGAGGAATTTTTGATTTCACGCTAGGAATCCCAAGTATATGTAAAGGCCTGACGGTTCATCCGCGAACTAGCCATATTGAGTACACACAGATATTGTAAGCCAATTATAGCGAAGAAGGGTAACCAAAATGAAAAAGTGCGGGTGGCGCCACGCTTGCGGTGGCGTTTGGTTTGGTGGATTGCCGTGATTACAGGGGTGTGTCGTCTATTAACACTCGTATCGCAATAATATTACCGAAGGTATCCTCGGCTGGATCACTGGGTGTTTCTCTTTTCGATGTGATGGGCTGCGCGTCTTTCTGCCAATTCGTCCTTGGTTATATTTTCATCTTCGTTGGCGATTTGGGACGCAAAAAAGCAGAGCGTAAATTCTGATCCTTTTGCCACCTCGCTTTTCACGGATATATGGGCATTATGCTCATCCACTATGCGTTTAATTGCCTGCATTCCAATACCATTGCCGAATTTTTTTCCGCTAAAGCCGGGTTCCCACAAGTTGGTTAGCTGCCTCTCGGTCATGCCCGTTCCATTGTCTGAAATAGAAAAATACGCATTACTATTTTCTATCCAAGATTTTATTTTGATAGTTAAATCTTCATTTCCCCGGCGCGCTTCAGCCGCATTTTTAATTAAATTAATAAAAAGAATTTTCAAGTCTTCAGCGTCTCCCTTGATATTGGGAATCCCTCCGAGTTCATATTCCACCTTATCAAAAGATTTTTCGAACAGATATAGACAGTCCTGAACTAGTGACTCCAATGCGCAGGATTGAATCCGACGTCTATGGTGGCCACCCAAAATACTTGCCATGGTGGCTATGAGTTTCGATCCTCGTTCTACCTGCGCCAACACAATGTCTCGCTGTTTGTCGCGATCATAGATGTCGTTCGATAATATTCCGTCAATGATAGCAAATGGGGCTTTTATATCGTGATGATAGTGATTCATCAGGCTGAGCATGGACAGTGTTTTCTTAGCTTCACCTAATTGTTCTTGCATGCTATTCAGGCGAATTAAACGGTTGAGTACTTGCTCCAATTCTGTTTGTAACCATTCAAATACTTTCATATCGTCGTAGCGATAGTAGGAAAAGTGAGTAGGTTCACCGATGAGTACTGCAGCCAGAATTTTTTGTTCTGAAAACACGGGGAAACACAAGCCAGCATTATGCTTTTCCATTTCATTGCGCATAGTGGCTGGCATTTCATCGGCTACAACCAGTTGGGTTTGCTGGGCGCAATAAGCCACTAAAATATTATCTTCTGTTGTTATTTCGAAAGGTAGACCGCTTAACCGAGGGTTATTCTCGTTATTGACAACATCCAGATTTTTTTGAATCATCAAAATTTTATAGTTATTGAGCCTTAATATTTTTAAAAACAGGTGATCCAGGACCTCAAGCATCATTGAGAATGTGATGGCATTGCGAAGTGCACTTTCAGTATCGGATTTAACCTGGTCAAATTCATATCCATGTTTGATGAGAATTTTTTTTGCATTGGGTAAGATCCATTTTAGTAGTCTTGGGTAGGCTTCTAAAATGAGGGCGACGAAGAGTAGCAAAACCAGTACGCCGCCAACTGATTCGGTATGATCACCTACAACGGAGGTCACAACAAAATATAACCAGATAAAAAAGCCCAATAAAATAGCTTTGGATAAACCGACACTTAGCGCTAATCTGAAATCCATTAAGTTGTGCTGGATTGTTGAGTAGAACAACAATGAAACGAAAACAACGTTAGTAATAACGCCAACAAATTTAGATAAGTAAAACTCTAAACCAGTTGGCATAGTGAATAAAACAATAAGTCCGCAGCTAAAGCTTACCAGTAGGGTGATAAGTAGCCATTTAAGGCGCTGTTTTTCTCTACTCGATGAGGACTTATAAGAGACACAAACCAGAACAATAGAACCGGCAAAGCACCAAACCAAATATCCCATAAACATATAGTAAGTAATATCTAGCTCTGGCAGATATCCACTATCTGTTTCTTTCAGGGTAGATGGAGCTATAAACATATTGTACAGCCATAGACCCACACTAAAAAAAGCGCCAAAAATAATAAATACATTTTTGAATATGTTTGATCTGCTACCTACCAATCTCCAGGTGAGCAAGGCAAATCCGAGAGGAATAAGAAACATTCCACCACGGGTAATGTGGAATAAAATGTTCAACAGCTCAGCATTTGTTAGCGTTGTTAAGAAGAAAAGCTCTAACAGCCAGACGCTTAACGAAAGCAATAGAAACGCTAAAGCTTTGGCAGCAGGGTTGTCCTTTTTTGAAAAGGCCAATCCTGCCAAACCAAGGTCAAACAGTGCCGTAATTAAGTACTGGATCATTCTTTTCTATGATTTCCACTTTACTCTTAATAAAGTCCCTACATTTCTTAACGTCAGAACAGATCATTAGTACTGTCTTAAAGTTAAGGTGTGGGTACGATTTTTCTTCTGAAGCAAGCTTGCCTCCGAACATTTGGTAAAACTTGATATGTTCCGTACGAACTGCAACTACTATATTGCTAGCATTCTTTCTCACTGCCTGTTCAACAGCAGTACCTAAAAGAAGAAATCGTGCGTGAATGCCCCCTCTTCTCTGAAATTGCGGGTCTATCACGAATTTATTGGGTTCTAAAAATATACCATCATAGCCAATAGTATTGCGTAGTTCTTTTTCAAAGCAATCCATGATGGGAATATTTAATCCATGATTTGGCTCATAAACACACGCCCGGATTGAGCCGACAACCTGACTGCGATAATACGCAAGAAAACAAGTGCTGTTAGGCCTATTATCGTATTCATCAATAAATTTTTGCGAAGAATTTTCTGCTATGTACCCTTCTGCACTATAGCTTCTATAGCGCATTGTATACACCCTATCTAGCATCGGTCCCTTTGCAATGACACTGTAGTAATCATTGTATTGGTTAGGTTGAGTTTGGATGGCAGTAGTTAACATTTGATACCTCGCGATTGTGTTCATATTTGATTACGATGATGAAGCGCTTAAAAAAACCCACAATGGTTGTTTTAGGCGACATCTGGTTAGTATTGACGACATATTGGACTTGGACTTGGCGTCAAACTCCATTATGCTCAAAAATTATGCGACCTAAAACAACACTTTAAAACTTCATAACGAAGTGGTTGAATGATGTGGTTGGGTTGGCATTTGCTAGTCGGGTGGCTCGTGCTTTAGCGGGGCTTATCATTCGGTCGTGTGCTTATGCGACAGAAAGGCTAGTGTTTGGCCAATAACAATGGAGAAAATATTTTAGGGAAGTAGATTTCAGTGAATACAGGGTCAGCGAGTGATGACAGATAAATACAAAAACCACTTTGAGTCGGACAGCGCTGAAACGCTATTTCATGACATAGCCACGCCTTTGTTGATCGCAAAAATGAAAGCGGGACTTCTGGCGTCCTACCTACCGCAAATAATCCAGGCACTGGCGGAATCACCCGATTTATCTCATCTCTTACCCGACGATAAAAAAATAATTGAAGCGTTAATTAGTGCGCCCGACATCATGTTATCTAATCTGGATGTGGTGCAAAAAAAAATAAACCTACTGTCGGAATCTGTCTTGCATCAAGCAAATAATTTTGGAGCTTCTCAGGCAGGTGATAGTTCGTCAGCTCATAGCCAATACGGAACTGATGAGATACCAAACAGTGCTACCGTCAGAACAGTTGCCATTAAAACAATTTTGCTGGTCGATGATGAAATGGTTCACCGTGATATAGGCGAGAGCTTGTTGTCACCGCATTACCAAGTGGACTTTGCCGAAAATGGACTGGAAGCCATCCGTAAGTGCGAACAAAAACAATATGATTTGATTCTTATGGATTTGCACATGCCCAAGATGAATGGCGAGCAGGCAACCATGGCGTTGCGCTCGCGCATCGGTAACGAAACGATTATTGTTGGCCTGACCAGCCTGCCGTTGGGGGCTAATCAATCAGGATTACTTGCAAGGGGTTTTACGGATTTTCTCGAAAAACCGCTGACGATGAAGGGACTTCAAAGCGTATTGCGAGCTTACTCTCGCCATGCGTGATACCTACTATTTATTAATCCCCCCTTCAAAGAGCCAGTCATTCATGGGAATAATTATTAAAAAAATGTTGTCTCCCGGATTTTTTTGTTTCACCGGTTTTTTAATGAGTGCTATCTGCAGTTCAGTGGCCTGGTCGCAAAATACAAAAGGTCCCGCCCTGGAAGAGATTGTCGTTACTGCACAAATGCGCGATGAAAGTGCGCAATCGATTCCTATTGCAATCGGTACCTACAATAAAAAATTTATCGATCAAGTGGGTGCAAACTCATTATCAGAAATGGAATCCGCTATTCCCAATATCAACTTTGGCGCTGGCGATAGGAATACTCGTGGCGAAATAGCAATAAGAGGTATTGGGGACTACTCGCGTAATATAGGTACCAATGCACGCGTCGCTGTGTACATCGATGGTGTGTTGACAGGGCGCTCATCCAGTTTTGATCAGAGCCTATTAGATGTTGCACATGTTGAAGTGTTGCGTGGGCCGCAAGGTACTCTGGCGGGGGCTAACGCCGTAGCGGGTGCCATCAATATCATCACTCAAAAACCTGATGATAGCGTTAATGCGGAGTTGCTCATCAATACCGGCAACTACGATCTACATTCACTGACAGGAAAAATTAATTTACCTATTTCTGCTGATCTCTTTGCAAGTTTGTTGATTGGAACCACCCAGCAAGACGGTTATGTCAGCAACATCACTCTAGATCGCGATCTTCAGGGTGTTAATAGGGATGTAGCAAAATTAAAGTTTCGCTATGTGGGTGTTGAAAGCTTAACACTGGATATTGGTTTTGATTATTTAAAAGATGACGATAAATCCACTAACGCTGAGGCCCTCGCCAACGGCAGCTTCAATGGATTTACCTTGGCTTCCGAGCCCTTTGTTGTCGCGCACAATGCCGATGAGTTTGAACAGCGAGAGCTTAAAGGTGTCACCATCGGAGCGAGCTACGAAACCCCCGAAAATTTTCGTTGGACATCTATTACTGGCATTCGTACCAACGAATTCAGCGAGCTCAGCGAAGAAGATTATTCTCCTTTAGACGTAGCTATCAGTTTATTCGATGAAGAAAGTGATCAATTCAGTCAGGAGTTCAGATTGGTTTCCCCAAAAGGTGAGCGTGGAGACTATGTTTTTGGTGTGTACTTTTTAGAACAGGATATTTCAACTCAACGTAGTGCGATTACTGGCGCTATCTTTCGCCCTGCGCCTAATAAGTCGGTCCAAACTCCCGCCACGTCAGAGCTTCAATCTGCCTCTTTGTATCTTCATGGCAATTATTATTTCACTCAAAAATGGAGCATGACTAGCGGGCTGCGATATATGCATGAGGCGAAAAATATCGATTATTCCAGCATCGATACCACGGGTCTATTTATTAATGCCAGTCATATAAATGACCAAAAGACTTTCAACAAACTCCTGCCCAAATTTGGAGTTAATTTTCAGTTCTCACCAAATGTGTTGTTCTACACCAGCATTGCACGCGGCTATAAAAGTGGCGGTTGGAATGCCGACTTCATTACCACGCTTGAGAATTTCCAGTTTGATCCTGAATACGCCATCAATTATGAAGTGGGTGCAAAATCATTATTTTTTGATAAGCGCCTCACTGTCAATGTCGCCGGTTTTGTTACCAAATTTGACGACTTTCAGGTTTTTCAATTCGTTCCTACCGAATCATCGGGCACAGTGTTGTCTCTGACTAACGCTGGCAAAGTTACCACTCAGGGCGTCGAGCTGGATATTAACGTGCTGCTTACAGACCATCTGAGCGTTAGTTTTAATACCGCCTACACTCAGGCGAAGTTTGATGAGTTTAAAAGCGGTGGCGGCTTAGGAGTAGACTACGATAATAATTATCTTCCTTATGCACCCGAGCATAGTTATTTTGTGGCCATTGACTATAGCAGACCGATATTTCGTCAAGCGGAGATATACGGGCATATCGATTATGGCTATACCGGCGATTATTTTTCCAACCCTAACAATACGCAAGCTAATACCATTCCCAATTACTTTTCTGCTAATGCTCGCTTGGGAATAAATATTGATACTCACTGGGATATTGCGCTGTGGGTAAAAAATATAACGGATGAAACCAATCTCCGGCAGAGCTCAGTATCATTTCTGGGAGTGCGTCGCGGTTTATACAATCCGCCGCGCACCTATGGATTAGCTATTAACTACGCGTTTAAGTAGTTCTCACATCCAGAAAACTTCAGCGAAACTTAAACTGCACGCAAAAAATTGTGTGTGGTTTTTTGTTTTTAGCTTCCATATTCCCAAGCTTCGCTTGTTATCTCATTACTCTCCATTTCTACTTCTCCTCATTCTTGCTCCTAGACTCCGTGAGAATAAAACAGTTTATCTGGCGCGGTAACCATGAAAGTGACCCAGTAAAGAAACTGATGGCGGTTGAGATAAAGGAAGCGTGGAGTTTCTTCTATCAAAATCGTAAATATTCGCTTTACTAATGACAATTCTTTACAGCCCTAAGTGGTGTGTGGTAAATCTTCTAAGGTGTTGTTTATCGGTTTGTTTTTTCTTTCGTTCCAGTTTTCTATCCTCATTATTACAAAACTGGGAAGCCATTTCGTTCGCGTTTGTTTTATTCGGACGCTAATTTTCAGGATTAGACCTACATTATTTGGATAACAATCCAATAAGAGGTTTTTCCTGTGAATTATGTGAAGTCTATTTCTCATCTATGTCTTTTGCTCATCGTGAGTTTCGCTTGCGCCAATACTCACTCCCAAAGTTTCTTACGCGCTCAAGATCAGTTTATCGTCAATGAGCAGGGCGAAAAAGTTCTATTGCGGGGTATGGGGCTAGGCGGTTGGATGCTGCAAGAAGGTTACATGCTTAAGCTCGGCAACCTTGGCCAGCAACATGCGATGCGCGCAAAAATTGAAGAATTGATCGGCGCAGAAGCTACGCAAGAATTCTATGATGCATGGCTTGCGAACCACACNNTTAACAGCGTGCGCCTACCAATGCACTTTAATCTCTATACCTTGCCAATTGAACAGGAGCCGGTAAAAGGCCAAAACACCTGGCTAGAGCAGGGCTTTGCCATGACCGATGAACTTATCGCTTGGGCCAAAGCCAATAATATGTATGTGATTCTTGACTTGCACGCTGCGCCGGGCGGGCAGGGCAATGATTTTGCGATTTCCGATCGCAACCCCAACACGCCATCGCTCTGGCAGAGTGAAGCTAACCAGCAAAAAATGATTGAGCTATGGCGAAAGCTGGCGCAGCGTTATTCAAATGAGCCAGCAGTGGGCGCCTATGACATTATCAATGAACCCAACTGGGGTTTTGAAAATGCAGATGACAAAAATGGTTGCAAAGAAACTAAAAATGAACCGTTGAAAAAATTAATGGTAGATGTCACCAAGGCAATTCGTTTGGTTGATAGCAAACACATGATTATTATTGAAGGCAACTGCTGGGGTAATAATTACGCGGGCATCTTGCCGCAGTGGGACAACAACATGGTGTTGAGCTTCCATAAATATTGGAATAACAATACAACGGGCGATATTAAAAGCCATTTGGCGTTACGCGAGAAATACAACATTCCGATTTGGTTGGGCGAATCCGGTGAGAACTCTAATCTCTGGTTTACCGACGCGATAGAGCTGGTGGAATCGCACGGGATTGGTTGGGCCTGGTGGCCGCTTAAAAAACTCGGTTTCAATAATCCTCTCGAAGTAAAACCCAATGCCGGTTATCTCGCCTTGGTGGATTACTGGAATGGCAAAGCTGAAAAGCCCTCTGCAAAAGCCGCGAAAAAGGCCCTGCTGCAATTGGCTAGTCAGGATATACGGTTTGAGAACAATCAATTTCATCCGGAAGTGATTGATGCCATGTTTCGTCAACCTTATTCCAAACTGAATCTGCCCTTTAAAACCCATCGCATTACCAAATCAGGCGGCACTATTGCAGCAGTAGATTACGATATGGGGCGCAGCGGTATAGCCTATTTTGATAAGGATTCAGCGAATTATCACATCTCGGCCGGCAGTGAACGTATGCCCTGGAATCGTGGCACCACCTATCGCAATGAAGGGGTGGACATTGAATTTGACAGCGCGAAAAAAGCGCACTTTATTAATCACATTGAAACAGGTGAGTGGACTGAATATACGCTGGAGGCAGATCAAGCGGGCGTATATGAATTATCCGCAGAGGTTAATGCTGCAGTAGCAACAGGCCGGATTGGAGTGAGTGTTAATAATGAACTGCTAGCGGTGGATGCGGCTGTCGCCCAATCGGAAAAGTGGCAGCAGATGACACTTGTGAATGTGAAATTATTGCAAGNNTCACTACAGTTGAAAAACTAAACCAAATCTTTCTCCAGAAAAATCGGTTATCGATTGTGCTACGGAGATGAGAGCGAAGATTGCCATACCTCTGGATCAAGTTTTATCCAAACAGCTGATGGTGATTATGTGGATTATGTTCGCGTTTATNNTTAATCTATCTGAACTGGTTTGCAAGGCACGCACTACTTTATTCATGGTATGGCTTGCGCTGGCAACTTCACGTACATGATGGCCATGTTGTTGGCTGTTGCTATCAATGTGGTGAATGATATCGAACATGCGCTCTACAATATGATGTAGTTGTGAATTATCGGTTGACGCTTCTTCGGCTAAACGTAAACCACGATCCACATCCGCCACACTGGTTTCCATATAGGCAGCTG